>NZ_BQWE01000012.1:0-79636 GCF_023706025.1 Sphaerotilus sp. FB-3
TACCTGCAAGGGCTCTTCGGCTTGACGCCCGGTTCAGTCAGCCATGCACAAATTTCGAGCGATGGCTAATGCAATCGCCCTGGCCGCATGACAGAGTGATGGTCTGGCTGTCAAAGCCGCTGCCGATGGCCTTGCGCACAGGGGGGAGTGCGGCCAGCCCCAGGCCTGCTGCGGTTCCGGCCGCGACGATGACTTTGTAGGTATGCCAAAAAATGTTTTGCTTCTCGGCCAATAAATTGGCCATGGCATGGCACGCGGCTACGCTCGGCATGAACCAGAACGAGTGCTGCAAATACGGCAACAGACGCACATCCGAGTACGGAAATGGCGGCCGCGTGCCAGCCTTCAGCAACTCGGCTGACTGTGCCACGTGCCCGCCGCGAATAATGTCCAGCCACTTCTGCACGTCGCTCTTGTGCTTGAACTCGGCGGCGTCACCAGTTCCTTTGGCTTCGAAGAATGCATTGAGGTCGAATTCATCGAACTCGCCGCCGCTGGCTACTGCTAGCAGTTCGTCGGGCATCTGATAGGTCAGTAGCCGCATCTGCGGCAAGGCCCTGTAGGGGTTGCGCTGACCAGGGTGGTCGGCCGTATAGGCCGCCTTGGCCCGTTGCTCGTCGGTGTAGGTCCAGTTGAAGATCTGCTCTTCAATGAATTCGCCCGTCGCCAAGGCCTTGAACGGTGTGCCCGAGAGGTACAAATAGGCCCGTGTGGTGATGGGTAAGAATTCTGCTTCCTGGCCGGCAAGCACAGTCAGTTCCTCGTTGACGCCATCCAGATCGCCGGCGTACTCCAGCTTGGCCTCCTTCTTGGCCACTGCATCATCTTCGCCCTCGAACAGCTCCTTGGCGGTGTCGCGCCAAGCGCCGAAGTGGTATTCGTCGAATACCACCAAGTCCCAGTTCACCGTGTGCAGCCAAGTGTTTTGGGGCTTGATGTTGCCCGTGGCGTCGCGGCCTAGCAGGTCTTGAAACGACCCGAAGTAGACGACCGGCTTGCGCTTGTCGATCTGCGTGGGATCGCTACCCGATGACCGCGACAGGTACTGCCAGTCGTCAAAGTCAACATGACTTTCCAGATCAGTTTGCCAAGCGTCTTCAACCGCCGGTTTGAACGTCAGTACCAGAACCCGCTTGGCCTGCAGCTTCTTGGCCAGCTGGTAGGTTGTGAAGGTCTTGCCAAACCGCATCTTGGCGTTCCACAGGAAGCGCGGGGCGGCGTTGGAATCTTCAGCCCAGATCGACTGGTAGTAATCGAATGTCTTGCCCACGGCATCTGCCTGCTCGGCGCGCATGCCAAAGGTCTCGTGGTGCGTGCCACTGAAACGCTGGCCGGTGCGCAGCTCAGTCAGCACGGTTTTCACGTCCTCGACTGAGCAGCGCACCCATTCCAGCTCCGGGTTGTCAAACCCCTTCTTTGCCAGCGCGGCACGCACCTCGTGGTCGGAGAAGATCGAGCCATCGTCCCGCTCCGCCAGCTCGTCCAGCTCAATGGTGTAGTTCTTGATCGCCGCCGTCTTCAGTTGCTCCGCGACGCGCAAGGCCACATCACGTGTGGTCTGTCCTACCTTCAGCAGGCCAGCATGGGCAGCGTCTGCGATGGTGTAGGCATAGATACGGGGGCGGGCAACAGGCTTGGGGGCGAGGATGTCCTCGACGGTTGGCTTACTCATCGTCAGCCTCGTCAATCACGGCATCGTCAAAGAGTGCGGCGTCGTGTTCAGCAACTTGCGATTCAATGAAGGCAATCTCCTCCTCAGTCAGTCCATAGCGCGTGTAGAGCTTCTCGTCTGTCCATTCTTGGTCGAGAGGTACTCCAGGCACGAATGCGTAAACGTCACGGGTCGCGTGCTGGGTGGCTTTCCGCAGCGAAACCAGAAATCGAACGAAGCGGGTTCGGAGGAAGTTTGCGCAGTTGACGGCCCGCTCTTTGTCTTTGAAGTGTCCGGCGACGAGGTAGGTCTCAGTGCATGCCGATCCTGGCTCGGCAAGGATCGGTTTGCTCAAAAATTTCGTCTCAACAGCAGCGCTGGTGCCTTGTACTGCAGTCATCAGCACCTTCCACTCATCCACCCATGCGGGGTTGACGACTACATCTGCCCGTTCAATCCAAGTTACCTTGCGTGAGCCATACAACTTGACAGGATCGGCGATCTTTTGGGCGTCGGCTTGGCCGTGGAAAAAGGTGCGAAATCCGAAAGGTTTGCCGCTGGACACTTGGTTGTCAAAGCTGGGCTCGCGTAGAGCTAGAACCTTCTCCAAGATGGGAACGGCTTCATTGCGTCGAACAAGGATGTCGTACCGGTCAAGATGTCGAGCAACTGCTGGGCCTGTTGGTTGTCCATCCCAAATGGTTTGCACTGAACATGGTCCGTTATGGTTGCGGTCCCACATAAAGTACGAAATACCCCCCCGAATCTTCACGCCTGGGAATCCCTCGTATAGCTTGGGGTAGTCGACGATGTTGCGCATCCGCTTGTCAGCCAGCATGCGCGCGCGAAAGGCGTCTAGCCCTTTGCCACCAGCCATCCATCGCGACGGCGTGACAAAGACGGCGTAGTGCGGCTCCAAGTCGAGCGCGTTTTCTACAAACAACTGATAGATCGGCGCGGCGCTCGCGCCATGACCGCCGTCGCTCAGCTGGTACGGTGGGTTGCCGATGATCACGTCGAATTGCATATCGTCTCCAAACAACTCGGCCATGCGAGTCTTGATGTCGTCTGTGTGGATGAAGGCGTAGGCATGGGTTTCCATGTCTTCGCCTCTATCCAATGCTTCTTGACTGGCGCCGCAAAACTCACACTTCCTGTTCGCCCAGGTGTGCTCCGTGCGCTCAAACCAAATGTTGCCGGCCTCGTTGGTGAACTGCTTGGTCACCGAGTGCGGGCCGTTGGCCTGCTTGGAGCAATACAGACTGCGGCGCGCGAGGAGGCTGGTCAGGCGGGTGATGCCGATGCCAAACACCTGCTTTGTTAGGACGTGATCGACGCGCTCTTGCAAGTCAGGGATCTGCCTGGCCAAGCCGAGAACAAGGCGGCTGGTGATTTCGCGTAGAAAAATGCCCGACTTTGTGAAGGGGTCGAGAAACTTGACCGTCTTGTCTTGCCAGATGTCGGCGCCGTCATGGTCGTCAGCCCAGCCTTGAGCTAGCAAGTCGAGCATGCGGTTGGCCAAATCGGGCGGCGTGAATACTTCGTCGTTCGACAGGTTCGCGATACAGGTCAGAACATCGGGGTTGCGCCCACGCAGGGTGAAACTGACTTTTCCGCTCACGAGGCCTCCTCTTGATTCTTGTCGCAGTCGGTGGCAGCGAGTTCGCGTACCGTCATGGGCGGGTAGGTTTTGATGGGCGTGAAGATCTCATGCTTGCCGAACAGAGAGCCCTCGGCGCTGAAGTTCGATGAGCCGGTCAGCACATCCAGGCGAAAATCGCGGCGCTGGAATTTGCCCTTGCCCACGTAGCCCCATTCGGCGAAAGCGATGGGGGTGCCATCGCGCGTGCGCATGGTGAGTGCGTCGCCGTGAAGGATGTTGCACCTCAGTACATGCGATGCGGCCCGGCGGAGGTCATCGCCTTCGCTGACCCGCGTGTACTCGGAAAAAATCTCAAGTGCATTGGCTCGGCATTCCGCCACGTTGTCAGCTAGCAGCTCGATGCCGTAGATGCACATCAGGGCCAGCAGTGCGTAGTTCTGCCGCTCAAAGTCAGAGCGGCCATACTTGAGCTCCACTGCTGTTAGCTTGCGCTGCAGGATGCGGCGGATGAAGTTGCCACTGCCGCAGGCGGGCTCCAGAAACCGCGCGTCGATACGCTCAGTCTCATCCTTCACAAGATCCAACATGGCTTCCACCATCCATGGTGGCGTAAAGACTTCACCGTGGTCGACTACCCGTTGTTTAGATTTGACGAGGTTCATTGTTTCGGAGTGCGCCACAGGCGGGCGAAGTCAAACGAAGGTTGGCGATGGTCCGGATAGGCGGCAGATGCTTGCAACGGCAAGCTCCGCGATGAATGCCTGTCACTTGAATGCCCCCACTCCCGCAAGGAGTGCGGCGTGCATCATCGAGGTTTGGTGCAGTCACTACAACGCCGTACGTTCCCACAGCGTATTACAAACAAATGGCTCGAAAAAGCCCAGCAGGTATGGGGGCTTGCTAGGTCTGGGATGCAGTCGCTGCGAGACCGAGCTGGCGCCAAGGAAGGCTCATCTTGCTAATTCCTCAGAGACAAAGAAAAAGCCCGAGTGACTTGCATCACTCGGGCTTTTGTCTGGCGGAGAAGGAGGGATTCGAACCCTCGATACGGGGGTACCGTATACCGGATTTCGAGTCCGGCGCATTCGACCACTCTGCCACCTCTCCTGGTAGCTTGCTGCTGAACCGTGGTCTGTTCAGCGAAGAATTCGATTATAGACGATCAACAGCCCATCTTGTCAAGGCCCCCGAGATAGGGTCGCAGCACTTCCGGCACGGTGATGCTGCCGTCGGCGTTCTGGAAGTTCTCGAGCACCGCCACCAGCGTGCGGCCGACCGCCAGGCCCGAGCCGTTGAGCGTGTGCACGAACTCGTTCTTGCCCTGCGCGTTCTTGAAGCGTGCCTGCATGCGCCGCGCCTGGAAGGCCTCGCAGTTCGAGCAGGAGCTGATCTCGCGGTAGGTGCCCTGGGCCGGGACCCAGACTTCCAGGTCGTAGGTCCGGGTCGAGCCGAAGCCCATGTCGCCGGTGCATAGCAGCATGACGCGGTAGGGCAGGCCGAGCTTCTGCAGGATCGCCTCGGCGTGGCCGGTCATTTCCTCGAGCGCGGCGTTGCTGTGCTCGGGGTGGGTGATCTGCACCATCTCGACCTTGTCGAACTGGTGCTGGCGGATCAGGCCGCGGGTGTCGCGGCCGGCCGAACCGGCCTCCGAGCGGAAGCAGGGGCTGTGCGCGGTGAGCTTGATCGGCAGCGCGTCGGCCGGCACGATCGTGTCGGCGACGACGTTGGTCAGCGTGACCTCCGCGGTCGGGATCAGGTACCACTTGCTGCCGGCGGCCTCGCCGTCGCCCGAGGTGACGTGGAAGAGATCCTGCTCGAACTTGGGCAGCTGGCCGGTGCCGCGCAGCGCCTCGCCCTGCACCAGGTAGGGCGTGTAGCACTCGGTGTAGCCGTGCTCCTGGGTCTGCACGTCCAGCATGAACTGGGCGAGCGCGCGGTGCAGCCGGGCGATCTGGCTCTTCATGAAGGTGAAGCGCGAGCCCGAGAGCTTGGCGCCGGTCTCGAAGTCCAGGCCCAGCGGCGCGCCCAGGTCCACATGGTCCTTGACGGCGAAGTCGAAGGTGCGGGGCGTGCCCCAGCGGCGCACCTCGACATTGCCGGTCTCGTCCGTGCCGACCGGCACGTCGACCTGCGGCAGGTTGGGGACCGACAGCACCAGGGCCTCGAGCTGAGTCTGGATCTGGCCCAGGCGATCGGCGCAGCGCTTGAGCTCGTCGCCGATGCCGGCGACCTCGGCCATCAGTGCGCTGGTGTCCTCGCCCTTGCCGCGCAGGGCGCCGATCTGCTTCGAGAGGCGGTTGCGGGTGGCCTGCAGCTCCTCGGTGCGGGTCTGGACGGTCTTGCGCTCGGCCTCCAGCGCGCGGAAGGCGTCGGCGTCGAGAAAGGGCTGCGGGTTCTTGCGGGTCTGCAGGCGCGCGAGCACCGCGTCGAGATCGCGGCGCAGCAGGGTGATGTCAAGCATGGGGATGGGAAGACTGGAGCTGGAAAGCAGGAAGGTTCAATTCTGGCGCTGCGCCGCGGCCTCGGCCATCGACTTGTCGCCCAGGCCCTTCGGCAGCGGGAATTCGATGTGTTCCTCCACGCCGGGCATCTTGCGCACCGCCAGCGCGCCAAGCTCGCGCAGCCGCGCGATGACCTGGTCGACCAGCAGCTCGGGCGCCGAGGCGCCGGCGGTCAGGCCCACGCGCGGGCGGCCCTCGAACCACTCGGGGCGCAGCTCGGCGGCGCTGTCGATCATGAAGCCGGGCGTGCCCAGGCGCTCGGCCAGCTCGCGCAGGCGGTTGCTGTTGGAGCTGGTCGGGCTGCCGACCACGATGACGATGTCGACCTCGGCCGAGAGCACCTTCACCGCGTCCTGGCGGTTCTGGGTGGCGTAGCAGATGTCCTGCTGCTTGGGTTCGCGCACCTGCGGGAAGCGGCGCTTGACGGCGGCGAGGATCTCGGCGGCGTCGTCCACGCTCAGCGTGGTCTGCGTGACCACCGCCAGTCGGCTCTCGTCGGGCACGACGACCCGGTCCACATCCTCGACATCCTCGACCAGGTGGATGCCGCTGTCGAGCTGGCCCATCGTGCCTTCGACCTCCGGATGGCCCTTGTGGCCGATCATGATGAAGTCGTAGCCCTCGCGGCGCAGCTTGGCGACCTCGACATGGACCTTGGTCACCAGCGGACAGGTCGCGTCGAAGACCTCGAAGCCGCGCGCCTGGGCTTCGCGGCGCACCGCCTGGCTCACGCCGTGGGCGCTGAAGATCAGCGTGGCGCCCGCGGGCACCTCGGCGAGGTCCTCGATGAAGATCGCGCCCTTGGCCTTCAGGTCGTTGACGACATAGGTGTTGTGCACGATCTCGTGGCGGACATAGATCGGCGCGCCGAACCGGGTGATCGCGCGCTCGACGATCTCGATGGCGCGGTCGACGCCGGCGCAGAAGCCGCGCGGCTGGGCCAGCACCACCTCCTGCACCGGCAGGGGGGTTGTCGTGTCGTTCGTCGTCGTCATCACAGCACTCCGATCAGCTGCACCTCGAAGCTCACCGGCTGGCCGGCGAGCGGGTGGTTGAAGTCGAACAGCGCCCAGTCGCGGCCGGTGGGGCCGAGCTCGCGCAGGATGCCGGCAAAGGCGCCGCGGCCGTCGGGCGTGGGGAACTGCACCACGTCGCCGACCTGGTACTCCTCGTTAGGGTCGCCCATCTGGCGCAGCTCCGAGAAGGCGAGCTTCTGCACCATGTCCGGGTTGCGCGGACCGAAGGCCTCGCCGGCGGCCAGTTCGATCACGGTGCGCGTGCCTTCCTCCAGGCCGATCAGGCGCGCCTCGATGGCCGGGGCCAGCTCGCCGCTGCCGATTGTCAGCGTCGCGGGCTTGTCGTTGAAGGTGTTGACGATGTCGCCGCCGTCCGGGCCGGCGAGGCGATAGTGAAGCGTCAGGAATGAACCCGCTTGGACCTGTGGCACGTCAGTGATCCTGTTCTCGATAGACTGTCCGCGATTTTAGGTGTCCCCCGATGAAAGACCTGCCGCCCGAGCTGAGACCCCGCGAGAAGCTGCTGAGCCACGGCCCGGCCGCGCTGCAGGATGCCGAGCTGCTGGCGATCCTGCTGCGCACCGGCACGGCGGGCAACGGCGTGCTGCAGATGGCGCAGCAGCTGCTGGATCGCTTCCAGGGCCTGGGCGGGCTGCTGCGGGCCGATGGCGCGGCGCTGGCCACGGTCAAGGGCCTGGGGCCGGCCAAGCGCGCCGAGCTGCTGGCGGTGCTGGAGCTGGCGCGGCGCACGCTGGCGGCCGAGATGGCGCGCCGGCCGGTCTTCGACTCGCCGCAGGCGGTGCGCGACTTTCTGCGGCTGGAGCTGGCCGAGCTGGGCCACGAGGTCTTCGCGGTGCTGTTCCTGGACGCGCAGCACCGGCTGATCCGCTTCGAGCCGATGTTCCGCGGCACGCTGACGCAGACCAGCGTCTACCCGCGCGAGGTGCTCAAGCGCGCGCTGGCGCTGGATGCGGCCGCGGTCATCCTGGCGCACAACCACCCTTCCGGCGTGGCCGAGCCGTCGAAGGCGGACGAGTTCCTGACCCAGTCGCTGAAGACGGCGCTGCAGATGATCGACGTGCGGGTGCTCGACCACTTCGTCGTCGGGCGCGGGCCGGTGGTGTCCTTTGCCGAGCGGGGGCTGCTGTGACGACGACGATGAAGGTGAATTCGCTCGATGGTCTGGCCGCGGTGCAGCGGGTGCTGCGCGAGCGCCGCCGCCGCGCCGAGGAAGAGGCCGCGCGCCGTGCCGCCGAGGAGGCCGCGCGCCGGCGCGAGCATGAGCTGTTCGAGCGCAGCGTCGGCCCGGTGGTGCGGCTGCGCTCGCGCAATCTGGCCGAGATCGTCCGGCCGCGTCCCTTGCCCCACCCGCGCCAGCGCGAGCTCGACGAGGCCGAGGTGATGCGGGTCGCGCTGTCCGACGAGTTCGACCCCGAGTCGCTGATGGAGACCGACGACCAGCTCTCCTACCGCCAGTCCGGCATCGGCGACGATGTGCTGAAGAAGCTGCGCCGCGGCGTCTGGGTCACGCAGGGCCAGATCGACCTGCACGGCCTGAATCGCGACGCCGCGCGCGAGGCGCTGGCCGGCTTCCTGATCGACGCGGGCAAGCGCGGCTGGCGCTGCGTGCGGGTGGTGCACGGCAAGGGCCTGGGATCGCCGGGGCGCCAGCCGGTGCTCAAGGGCAAGGTGCGCTCGTGGCTGGTGCAGCGCCAGGAGGTGCTGGCCTTCACGCAGGCGCGCGGGCCGGACGGCGGCGCCGGTGCGCTGATCGTGCTGCTGGATTCGTCGCGCAGCCCGGACGGCCGCCTGCGCTGACGTCCCGATCTGTCGGCTGCGGGGCGTTCAGCGGTTGCGCATCCAGTCGGCGGTGCGCATGAAGCTTTCGGTCAGGCGCTCGATCAGCGCCGGGTCGAGCTGCACCTCGGTCATGGCCTGGTGCATGCAGGCCACCCACTGGTCCCGCTCCAGGATGCCGATCGAGAAGGGCATGTGGCGCATGCGCAGCCGCGGATGGCCGAAGCGCTCGATGTAGAGATCGGGGCCGCCCAGCCAGCCGCTCAGGAACCAGTGGAGCTTGTCGCGGGCCTCGTCGAGCGTGCTGCCATGGGCGGCGCGCAGCTCGCGGTAGGCGGGCTCCAGGTCCATCAGATCGTAGAAGCGGTCGACCAGCGCGCGAACCCGGGCATCGCCGCCCACCCATTCGTACGGAGTGGCGGGTGTCTGGGGTGTGGTGGGGATGTCAGTCGTCATGCGGGCGCACTGTAGCCCAGCGCGTGCCTGCGCGGGGTGCGCGGGATCAGCGCGGATCGTCGGTGACGGTGACGGCGGCGCCGGCCAGGTCGGCCTCGGCGGGCAGATCGGCGCAGGGGGCGGGCGCCGACGCGTCCTGCGTGGCGACCGGCTCGGGAACCGGCAGCAGCGTCACCAGGGTGCCCGCGGGCATCGGCAGGCGGCCGGCTGGCGGGTGCAGCGTGGCCAGACGCATCGCGATCGCCGACATGCCCTGGGCGGCGTCGGAGCCCGGATAGGCGAGCATCACCAGCTGGCGCCGCTGCACCGCCTGGCGCACCGAGGTGTCGCTGACGATCTCCCCGAGCGGATTCAGCCGGATCGTGCCGCCCTCGGGCAGCGTGATGAAGCGGTCGATGACCGACTGCAGCTGCGCCGCCACATGGCGACCCTCGCCATGGCGATGGGTCTGGTTGACCACCAGCATCATCGAGGTGCGGCCCTGCTGCATGCCCAGCACCTTGACGGTGGCGTAGGCGTCGGCCAGCGCGGTCGGCTCCGGCGTGGCGATGACGATCGCCTCGTCGGCCATCGAGATCGCGTAGAGCACCACGTCGGAGATGCCCGCGCCGGTGTCGATCAGCACCCGGTCGTAGTGCGGGCGCACCGTGTCGATCAGTCGCGCGAACTGCTCGCGCACCGTCGGCGTCAGCCGCGAGTACTCGATCAGGCCGGAGCCGGCCAGCAGCACCTGGAAGTCGCCGGGCGCGGTCAGAAGCGCCTGGTCGAGCGTGCCCTGCCCGGTGAAGACATCATGCAGCGTGCGCCGGGGCTGCAGGTTCAGCACCACGTCGAGGTTGGCCAGACCGAGGTCGGCATCGATCACCAGCACCCGCTCGCCCCGGCGGGCCAGCGCGGCGGCGAGATTGGCGGCCAGCATCGTCTTGCCGACGCCGCCCTTGCCGCTGGTGATCGCGAAGACACGCGGACGCTCGGTGCGGCCGGTCGCGGTCGGCTCGGAGCCGGGCGAGGTCGTCAGGGTCGTCGTGCTCATCGGGTGGAATCCAGTGTGTCGGGCATGAACGCCGACATGGTGCTGAACAGCATGTCGCGTTCCTCGTTGCTGACCTCCGAGTGGGGAGGCAGCTCCATGCAGGTGCGGTTGCGGCCGGCGGCCTTGGCGCGGTAGAGCTGCTGGTCCGCGCGCTCCATCCAGAGCCGGGCCGAGGAACGGACCCAGCGCGGGGCAAAGGCGCCGCCCACGCTGGCGGTCACGCTCAGCCGCACATGCCGGCTGACCTCGATCCGGCAGGACTCGATCGCCAGGCGGATGCGGTCGGCCACCGCCTCGCCGAAGCTGGCCGGGCAGTTCGGCAGCACGGCCGCGAACTCCTCGCCGCCGATGCGCGCCACCGTGTCCATCGGACGGACGCACTCCTGGAGCGTGCGTCCGATCGCGCGAATGACCTCGTCGCCGGCACCGTGGCCGTAGCTGTCGTTGACCCGCTTGAAGTGGTCGATGTCGATCAGCAGCAGCATCGCCGACTCGCCCGAGCGCGCGACCCGGTCGATCTCGCCCTCCAGGCTGGCCTCGAACTGGCGGCGGTTGACCAGGCCGGTCATCGGGTCGCGGCTCGACAGCATGCACAGACCGTCGATCAGCGCCTGCAGCCAGGCGGCCGAGCCGGGCTCGAGCCGCGACAGGCCGTCCACGCCCGAGCGCTCGAGCATCTGGACCGCGAGATCGACGCGCAGCGTCGCGCCGCCGATGGTCACGGTGTTCATGCGATGACGGACCTCGGGTGACGGGGTCATGAAGTGGTCTGGGCGAGTGGGGCGGCGATGATTTTGCAGTCTAAGGGGTCCGGCGGATTCGCCTGCGCCAAGATGGGCCCGGTTTGACGGGTTTCTTCCCGGGCTGCACGGCGGCATGCGACGGCACAGTGCACCACAGTCCGGGAACCTGTCATGACCAATACCCAGAGTGCCTCCCCCTCGTCTGCCGATGCTCGCCGGCCTGCCGGAGCCCGTGCCTCCGACGCCTCCTCTGCCGAGGCGCGTGTCGTGCCCGGACGGATCGAGCGCATGCGTGCCGAGCGGCGTGCCTCTGGCGAGGCGTCTTTCTTCTACCGCGAGGTCGCCTTCAATGCCGATGCGGTCAAGGTGATGCCGGGCGAGTATTTCGTCCACAGCGAGGATCTGGTCATCACCACGACGCTGGGCTCGTGCATCGCCGCCTGCCTGTGGGATCGCCAGGCCGCGGTCGGCGGCATCAACCATTTCATGCTGCCCGGCGACGGGGCGTCCGACGACGGCGGCCGCTACGGTTCCTGCGCGATGGAGCTGCTGATCAACGCGCTGATCAAGCGCGGTGCGACCCGGCGCACGCTCGAGGCCAAGGTCTTTGGCGGCGCGGCGCTGATCGCCGGCAATGGCGCGCTCAATGTCGGCCAGCGCAACACCAGCTTCGTGCTCGACTATCTGCGCACCGAGGAGATTCCGCTGGTGTCGCAGGATGTGCTCGGACCCTATCCGCGCAAGGTCTGCTTCTTCCCCAAGACCGGGCGCGCGATGGTGCGCCGTCTGCCGCCGGCGCAGCGCGAGGCCGCCATCGCGCTCGACCAGGATGCACGCCGCCGCGCCTCGGCGTCCGCAGCCGGCAGCATCGACCTGTTCTGATCCTGCTTCGCCCGAGCGCCGAATCCATGCCTGTTTCCTTCCAGCCCTCGCGCCCGCCGGCTGCGCCGATCCGGATCGTCGTCGTCGACGACTCCGCGGTGATGCGCGGCCTGATGTCGGGCATCATCGCCCGCCAGGCCGACATGGAGTGCGTCGGCGCCGCCTGCGACGCGCTGCAGGCGCGCGAGATGATCCGCGAGCTCGATCCCGACGTGATCACGCTCGACATGGCCATGCCGAAGATGGACGGCCTCGACTTTCTCGAGCGCCTGATGCGGCTGCGGCCGACGCCGACGATCATGGTCACCTCGGCGGCGCAGCGCCAGCCCGACATCGTGACCCGCGCGCTGGCGCTGGGCGCGGCGGCGGTGATCGACAAGGCGGCCGTCGGCGTGCCGGGTGCCTTCGAGGCGTTCGAGCGCGAGCTGCTGGCGGCCCTGCGGCAGGCGGTGCAGAGCCGACCCGCTGCGCCACGCCGGAGCGTGCCGGCGGCGCCCGCGACCGTGTCGTCACCGGCCCTGTCCGTCGCCTCGCCTGCGCCGCTGCAGGCACCGACTTCCGCTGCGCCGGTCCTGTCGGGCGGCCCGGCGGTCGAGATCGGCGAGCGCCGCATCCGCCTGATCGCGATCGGTGCCTCCACCGGCGGGCCCGAGGCCACGCCGCATGTGATCCGCGCGCTGTCGGCGCAGGTGCCGCCGGTGGTGATCGTGCAGCACATTCCGGGCGGATTCTCGGCGCGCTATGCCGCCCGGCTGGACACGCTGGGTGCGCTGCGGGTCTGCGAGGCCCGCGACGAGATGGTGCTGCAGCAGGGCCACGGCTATGTCGCGCCGGGAGGACGGCACCTGTCGGTGGTCAAGGTCGGCGCCAGCCTGGTCGCGCGCGTCACCGACACCGAGCCGGTCAACCGGCATCGGCCCAGCGTCGACGTGCTGTTCCGCTCGGTCGCGCAGGTGGTGGGCGAGCGCGCGCTGGGCGTGATGCTGACCGGCATGGGCGGCGACGGCGCGGAGGGCATGCGCCGCATGCGCGACGCCGGCGCCTGGAACATCGCCCAGGACGAGGCCACCAGCGCGATCTTCGGCATGCCCAAGGAAGCGATCCGCGCCGGCGCCTGCCAGGAGGTGCTGGCGCTGCAGGCCATCGGCCCGCGGCTGATGGCGATGCTCGGCCTGGTCGGCAGCGGCGCGGCCGGTGCGCTCAGGTCAGAAACATCGACTGCAGGTCGCTGAGGAAGTCGAAGCCGCGCTCGCTCGGGCGCACGATGCCGGCGCTGCGGTCCTGCTCGAGCAGGCCGCGCCGCTCGGCCTCGGCCAGCCCGGCCGCGATGGCCGAGGGCGGCAGCCCGGTGCGCTCGCGGAACAGCGCCAGCTCGAAGCCGTCCTTCAGCCGCAGCGTGTTGAGCATGAACTCGAAGGGCAATGCCTTGCGGCCGACCTCCTCGTCGTTCGAGATCGCCCGGCCGGCCAGCGCGTGCTCCATGTACATCGCCGGATCGCGCCAGCGCACCTGGCGCACGACCCGGTTCGGGAAGCTCAGCTTGGTGTGCGCGCCTGCACCGAGCCCGAGGTAGTCGCCGAACTGCCAGTAGTTCAGGTTGTGCGCGCAGCGGTGGCCGGGCCGCGCGTAGGCCGAGACCTCGTAGCGCGCGAGTCCCGCCTCGCCGGTCAGCGCGGTGATCTGGTCGAGCATCTCGCTGGCCAGATCGTCGTCGGGCAGCGCCGCGGGCGGGCGGCTGGCGAAGACGGTGTTGGGCTCGATCGTCAGGTGGTAGACCGACAGGTGCGGCGGCGCGAGCGCCAGCGCGGTGCGCAGGTCGGCCTCGGCCTCGGCCAGCGTCTGGCCGGGCAGCGCATACATCAGGTCGAGGTTGAAGGTGTCGAAGGCCGCATGGGCCTCTTCGGCCGCGGCCAGCGCCTGCGCGCGGCTGTGCACCCGGCCGAGCGTCTGCAGCCGCGCGTCGTCGAAGGTCTGCACCCCGATCGAGAGCCGGGTCACGCCGGCAGCGCGGAAGGCGCGGAAGCGCTCGCGCTCGAAGGTGCCGGGATTGGCCTCCAGCGTGATCTCGCAGCCCGGCGTGAGCGGCAGCAGCGCGCGCACGTCGGCCAGCAGCCGCTCGATGGCCTCGGGCGAGAACAGGCTGGGCGTGCCGCCGCCGATGAAGATGGTCTGGATGTGGCGGCCCCAGACCATCGGCAGCGCCCGCTCCAGGTCGGCGCGCAGCGCGTCCAGGTAGCGCGCCTCGGGGTGACCGCCGGCGGCCGCCTCGTGCGAGTTGAAGTCGCAGTACGGGCACTTGCGCAGGCACCACGGCAGGTGGATGTACAGGCCCAGCGGGGGCGGCGCGCCCAGCTGCAGCGTGCCCGGGCGCAGGTAGCGCGCCAGCAGCGCCTGGTGGTCGGACAGGTCGGCCGCGGGGGGCGCCGACACCGGCGAGAGGGAGATGCCGTCAGCCACGCTGCCAGACCTCCCGCATCAGCGCGAGCATCTGCGCGCAGGCGATCGCACGGTGGCTGAGCCGGTTCTTGGTGTCGGCCGGCATCGCCGCGGCGGTGCAGCCCTCGGACGGGATGAACATCAGCGGGTCGTAGCCGAAGCCGCCCGCGCCCTCGGGCGCGGCGAGGATCTCGCCGTTCCAGCGGCCGAAGGCGATCAGCGGCTCCGGGTCGTCGGCCGAGCGCACCGCCACCAGCGCGCAGACGAAGCGCGCGCGCCGGGTCGAGGCGCCGTCGAGCGCGGCGAGCAGCTTGGCGTTGTTGGCCGCGTCCTGGCGAGCGCGCAGCGCCTCGCGGTCGGCATCAAGGGCCGGCTCCAGCGCGGCGTAGTGCGCCGAGTACACGCCCGGTGCGCCGCCGAGCGCGTCGACGCACAGGCCGGAATCGTCGGCGATCGCGGCCAGGCCGGTGGCGGCCGCGGCGTGGCGCGCCTTGGCCAGCGCGTTCTCGATGAAGGTGTGGTGCGGCTCCTCGGCCTCGGCGACGCCGAGCGCGCCTTGCGTCACCAGCTCGACGCCGGCCGGCGCCAGCAGCGCGCCCAGCTCCTTGAGCTTCTTGGCGTTGTTCGACGCCAGCACCAGTCGCAGCGTGTCCATCGCGTGCTCCCGCTCCGGGCTCACTGGCCCGCCAGCGCCGCGCGCTGCAGTGCGATCAGCTCGCGGATGCCCTTGTCGGCCAGGCTGATCAGGCGGTCCATCTCCTCGCGGCTGAAGGGCACGCCCTCGGCGGTGCCCTGCACCTCGACGAAGCCGCCCGAGCCGGTCATCACCACGTTCATGTCGGTGTCGCAGGCCGAGTCCTCGACGTACTCGAGGTCAAGCAGCGCCGCGCCGTCGAGCAGACCCACCGAGATCGCCGCCACATGGTCGCGGATCGGCGTCTCGGCCAGCAGGCCCTGCGCCAGCAGCTTCGACACCGCGTCATGGGCAGCGACGAAGGCGCCGGTGATCGAGGCGGTGCGGGTGCCGCCGTCGGCCTGCAGCACGTCGCAGTCGATGGTGATGGTGCGCTCGCCGAGCATCTTCAGGTCGAAGACGCTGCGCAGCGAGCGGCCGATCAGACGCTGGATCTCCTGCGTGCGGCCGGTCTGCTTGCCCTTGGCGGCCTCGCGGCTGGAGCGGGTGTGGGTGGCGCGCGGCAGCATGCCGTACTCGGCGGTGACCCAGCCTTCGCCCGAGCCCTTCTTGTGCGGCGGCACCCGCTCCTCGACCGAGGCGGTGCACAGCACGCGGGTGTCGCCGAACTCGATCAGCACCGAGCCTTCGGCGTGCCGGGTGTAGCCGCGGGTGATGCGGACGGGGCGCAGCGCATCGGGGGCGCGCTCGAGGGGGCGGGAGGTGGTCATGGGGTCAGTCCTGGACGGGGCGGGCGGTGCGTGGGTGCCCGCCTGCGCGGGCATGACGAACGCCGAGGGAATGAAAAGAAAGGGAGAGAAGGAAAACGGGGCAGGGGCTGGCCGCTAGCCACGCTTCTGCGCGGTGCGGCGGATCGCCTCGTTGATCTCGCGGATCGAGCGCTCGATCTCCTCGTCGTCGAGCAGGTCGGCGGCTTCCTGGCCGGGGCCGTGGCCGGCCTGGATGGTCGACTCGAACATGTCGTCGCCGAGCGCGGCGGTCTCGATGCCGGCCAGCGTGTCCTCGTCGTCGTTCTCGGAGGCCTCCCACTCGACGGCGATGACAGTGACGTTGTCGCTCTTGTCGCCGGCGGTGCGCAGCGCCAGCTCCACCAGCTCGGGCACCGACTCGCCGATCGGTGCGGCGGCCAGCTCCCGGGTGATGGTGGCGTCGTCGATCACGCCCCAGAGGCCGTCCGAGCACAGCATCACCCGGTCGCCGGGCTGCAGCGACACCGGCCCGGCGATGTCGATCACCGGCTTGCCCGGACTGCCCAGGCAGGTGAACAGCACATTGCGGTTGACCTTGTCGCCCAGCGGCACGATGCCGGTGAGCGTCTCCTGCAGCTCGGAGTAGGAGTGGTCGCGGGTGCGCGCGACCAGCCGGCCGCCGCGCACCAGGTACAGGCGCGAGTCGCCGCAATGCGCCCACCAGGCCTCGCGGCCCTGCAGGAGGCAGGCCACCAGCGTGGTGCGCGGGGTGTCGAGCAGCGCGCGCTCGACCGCGTAGCGCAGCAGCTGGTGGTGGCCGGCCAGGATGCCCTCGCTCAGGAAGCGCTTCGGATCCTTCAGCGTCGGCCGCGCCTCCTGCTGGAACTGGGCCGCCAGCGTCTGCAGCGACATCTGCGAGGCGACCTCGCCTTCGGGGTGGCCGCCCATGCCGTCGGCCAGCGCGAACAGGCCCGAGTCCCGCGTGTAGCAGTAGCCCATGCGGTCCTCGTTCTTCTCGCGGCCGCCGCGGCGGCTGATCTGGTAGACGGAAAAGCGCATGGACAGGGATTCCGGGCGTCGAGCGGTGTCGTGGAGGTGGGGCGGCGGGAGGGCGGGGCAGGACGGCGCCGCCGTGCTCAGGCCTTCGCGCCGGACTTGATGTTCTCGAGCTGCAGCTTGAGACGCTCGCTGAAGCTCAGCTTGGTGTAGCGCCGCTCGGTCTCTCGCGAGAGTTCCTTCTGCAGCGCGAACACGCTCTGCGGCCGCGCCAGCGGATCGAGCGACATGCACCACTCGGTCACCTCGATCAGGTTGTCCGAATAGACATTGCGCAGCCGCGACAGCGACAGGTTCAGCCGGTCCTTCTCGATGCGCTGCGGCGCGTCGTTGGGCGGATAGCCCTGCATGCAGGCGTAGATGCAGGCGCCGATGGCGTAGATGTCGGTCCAGGGGCCGAGGCTGCCGTCGCGGCGGTACATCTCGGGCGCGGCAAAGCCCGGCGTGTACATCGGCCGGATGAAGTTGCCTTCCTTCGACAGCACTTCGCGCGCGGCGCCGAAGTCCAGCATCACCGCCTTGTTGTCGTTGGTGATGAAGATGTTGGCCGGCTTGATGTCCAGATGCAGCATCTTGTGCTGGTGCACGATGCGCAGGCCGCGCAGGATCTCGTCGAAGAGGCTGCGGATCGTGGATTCGCGGAAGACCTTGTCGCGCTTGAGATCGCGCGCGGTGACGATGAAGTCCTGCAGCGTGTCGCCCTGCAGGTAGTTCATCACCATGTAGACCGTCTCGTTCTCGCGGAAGAAGTTCAGCACCGAGACCACGCTCGGATGGCTGATCTGCGCCAGCGAGCGCCCCTCCTCGAAGAAGCTCTTCAGGCCCAGGCGATAGAGCGGCTGCTTGTCCGGCTTGACGCGCGGGATCAGCTCGCCCGGAGCACGCTCGGCGAGGGATGACGGCAGGTACTCCTTCAGTGCCACCAGCCGACGCTCGGCGTCCTCGGCCAGATAGACCACCCCGAAACCACCCGCCGCCAGCTTTCGAATGACCTGGTAGCCTCCGACCACCGTGCCAGGGGGCAGCGGGGCGGGTTTCTGAGGCTTTGACATAATCGTGTTTTGCTTGGGCGAAGTCCGCGATGCCAGTTTACAGCATGACCGGTTATGCCAGTGCCAGCGCCGGCACCGGCCCTGACACCGGGGAAAACACCGAATCCACCGCCGTCCGCGCCGGTACCGTGACGGTCGAGCTGCGCTCGGTCAACAGCCGTTTTCTCGATCTGACGCTGCGTCTGCCCGACGAGCTGCGCGCTCTCGAGCCGGGCTTGCGCGAGCAGCTCACGCAGGCCTTCAAGCGCGGCAAGATCGAGCTGCGCCTGCACGGCGAGCGCGCCGATGCCGAGGTGCAGGCACCCGCGTCCGCACAGCTCGAGCGGCTTGGCCGGCTGCAGTCGGCGGTGCTGGCGGCGCTGCCGCAGTCCGCGCCGATGAGCGTGCAGGAGGCGCTGGCCTGGTGCCGTTCCACCGCGCCCGCGCCGGTGCTCGACGAGGCTGCGGCCGAGGCCGCGCGTCTGTGCGTGGCGCGGCTGCGCGAGGCCCGTGCCCGCGAGGGCGAGCGTCTGGTCGCCATCCTGATGGAGCGGGTCGAGGCGCTGCGCGCGCTGGCCGCGCAGGCTGCGCCGCTGGTGCCGCAGGTGGTCGAGCGCCAGCGCCAGCGCTTTCTCGAGCGCTGGAACGAGGCGCTGGCCGCCGCCGGTGCCTCGCAGGGCGTGCCGGCCGAAGCGCTGGCCGAGCGGGCGATGTCGGAGGCCGCGGCCTTCGCGATCCGCATCGACGTCGCCGAGGAGCTGGGCCGGCTGCAGTCCCACCTCGACGAGATCGCCCGGCTGCTGCGCCAGGGCGGCGAGCTGGGCAAGCGGCTCGACTTCCTGATCCAGGAGCTGCACCGCGAGGCCAACACGCTCGGCTCGAAGTCCGCCGCGCTCGAGCTCACCCGCATCTCGGTCGAGATGAAGGTCGCCATCGAGCAGATGCGCGAACAGGTCCAGAACATCGAATGAGTGCCGACAACTCCGCCATGAACACGCCGAATCCCGCCGCCGTGCAGCCTGACTATCCGGGCAACCTGTATGTCGTCTCCGCCCCGAGCGGCGCCGGCAAGTCCAGCCTGGTCAAGGCGCTGCTCGAGCTCGACGCCCGGCTGATGGTGTCGGTCTCGCACACCACGCGCGCGCCGCGCGGCCAGGAGCAGCATGGCCGGGAGTACTGGTTCGTCGGCCAGGACGAGTTCCAGGCCATGATCGACCGCGGCGACTTCTTCGAGTGGGCCCAGGTGCATGGCAACCGCTACGGCACCTCGCGCGCCGCCATCGAGCGCCGCCTGCAGGCCGGCGAGGATGTGGTGCTGGAGATCGACTTCCAGGGGGCGCTGCAGATCAAGCAGATCTTCCCGGCCGCGGTGCTGATCTTCATCCTGCCGCCGTCGTGGGAGGAACTGCTGCAGCGCCTGCGCCGCCGCGGCGAGGACACGCCCGAGGTCATCGAGCAGCGCATGATCAACGCCCGGCATGAGGTCGCGCAGGCGCGTCACTTCGACTACATCGTCGTCAACGCGCTGTTCGACACCGCGCTGTTCGACCTCAAGACCATCGTGCACGCCCAGCGGCTAAAATACTCGACCCAGCGTCGCAGCCGTCCGGCTGTCTTCGACGCCCTCCAACTCTCCTGAACTGCGGAAGAAAAGACCCACCATGGCACGCATCACCGTCGAAGACTGTCTGCAGAAGATCCCCAACCGCTTCCAGCTGGTGCTGGCGGCCACCTACCGCGCCCGCATGCTCAGCCAGGGCCATGCGCCGAAGGTCGAGACCAAGAACAAGCCGGGCGTGACCGCGCTGCGCGAGATCGCCGCCGGCCAGGTCGGCGTCGAGATGCTGCGCAAGGTGCCGACCTGATCGCCTGTCCGGCCTCCCGCCCGCGACGCCCGACGCGGCGCGAGACACGCTAGAGTGAGTCATGGTGTCCCGTACTGCTGATGTCCTGCGTCGCATGTTCTTCCCGTCCTGGCGACGGACGGGAAGCAAGTCCGGATCGGGCGATCCGGAGCATGCCGCCGAGACCCTCCTTCCCGACGCCGAGGCCTCGCCGATCGCCGAGCCCGTCCGGCCCGACGCTGCCGCACGCCAGAAGCCGCGCGATCGCGCCGGCAAGCCGGTGATCGATGCGGTGCCTGGCGCACACGGCGCCAGCGCCGCCTCCTTCGCGGTGCTGACCGCCAAGCTCGACTACCTCGACGAGGCCGACGTGCGCCGCGTGCGCGAGGCCTACCGCTTCGCCGACGAGGCGCATCTGGGCCAGTTCCGCGCCAGCGGCGAGCCCTACATCACGCACCCGATCGCGGTGGCCGGCCTGTGCGCCGACTGGAAGCTCGACGTGCAGGCCATCATGGCCGCGCTGATGCACGACACGATGGAGGACTGCGGCATCACCAAGTCGGAGATGGTCGAGCGCTTCGGCGCAGCCACCGCCGACATCGTCGACGGCCTGACCAAGCTCGACAAGCTGCAGTTCTCGACCCGCGAGGAATCGCAGGCCGAATCCTTCCGCAAGATGCTGCTGGCGATGGCGCGCGACGTGCGCGTCATCCTGATCAAGCTCGCCGACCGCATGCACAACATGCGCACGATGGAGGCGATGGCGTCGAACAAGCGCGCCCGCATCGCGCGCGAGACGCTCGAGATCTATGCGCCGATCGCGCACCGGCTCGGTCTGAACCAGTGCTATCGCGAGCTGCAGGAGACCTCGTTCCGCTTCCTGAGTCCCTGGCGCCATGCGGCGCTGTCGAAGGCGGTCGGCAAGGCCCGCGGCCATCGGCGCGACCTGGTCGAGCGGGTGCGCCAGGAGGTGGAGCTGGCGCTGACCCAGGCCGAGGTGCCCGCGCAGGTCTATGGCCGCGAGAAGACGGTCCATTCGATCTACACCAAGATGCGCGAGAAGCACCTGAGCTTCGCGCAGGTCAGCGACATCTTCGGCTTCCGGCTGGTGGTGGCGACGCTGCCCGAGTGCTATCTGGCGCTGGGCGTGCTGCACCAGCTCTACAAGCCGGTGCCGGGGCGCTTCAAGGACTACATCGCGATCCCGAAGGCCAACGGCTACCAGTCGCTGCACACCACCGTGGTCAGCCCGCTGGGCACCGCGATCGAGTTCCAGATCCGCACTGCCGCGATGCACGCGGTGGCCGAGGCCGGCATCGCCGCGCACTGGATGTACAAGACCAGCCACGGCAGCGAGGCGCCCGACACCCGGCCCGACACCAAGCATCTGGGCACGATGTGGCTGCAGTCGCTGGTCGACATCCAGAGCGAGACGCGTGATTCGGCCGAGTTCCTCGAGCACGTCAAGATCGACCTCTTTCCCGAGTCGATCTATGTCTTCACGCCGAAGTCCAAGATCCTGGCCCTGCCGCGCGGCGCCACGCCGGTGGACTTCGCCTATGCGATCCACTCGCGCGTGGGCGATCACTGCGTGGCCGCGCGCGTCAACGGCGAGCCGGTGGCGCTGCGCACCGCGCTGTCCTCGGGCGATTCGGTCGAGATCATCACCGCGCCCTCGGCCCGGCCCAATCCGGCCTGGCTGAACTTCGTGCGCACCGGCAAGGCCCGCTCGAAGATCCGCCATCACCTGAAGAACATGGAGGCCGAGGAGTCCTACGATCTCGGCCTGAAGCTGCTGGCGCAGGCGCTGCGCACCGAGGGCCTGCCGCTGCCCGGCATCGACGACAGCGACCTCAGCGAGGCCGACGCGCAGCTCTGGCAGTCGCTGGTGCGCTGGAGCGGCAACCGCAACCGCCGCGAGCTGCTGATCGACATCGGCCTGGGCCGCAAGATCGCGGTGATCGTGGCCAAGCGGCTGGCGCGCCAGATGATCGAGCAGGGGCGCCGGCCGGATGCGGTCACGCTGTCGATGGGCCGCTATGCGGTCGACCACGAGGCGCCGACCCAGGGCACGATCGTCATCGACGGCAGCGAGAACGCGACGATCCAGCTCGCCACCTGCTGCCAGCCGATTCCCGGCGACCACATCGTCGGCTACCTCGGCCGCGGCGAGGGCCTGACGGTGCACACCGCCGAGTGCTCGGTCGGCAAGCGGCTCTTCGAGCGCGATCCCGAGCGCTGGCTGGGCGTGGAGTGGTCGGATCAGCCGGTGCGTGCCTTCCGCACCGCGGTCGGCGTTCTGGTGCGCAACGGCACCGGGGTGCTGGCCGAGATCGCCCAGGCGGTCAGCCAGGCCGAGGCCGACATCGCCCACATCGACATGGATCCGCACCGCGCCGGCGAGACCACCGAGCTGCGGCTGATGCTGGCGGTGCGCGACCGCCAGCATCTGGCGGATGTGCTGCGCGTGGTGCGGCGCAGCCCGTCGGTGATGCGGGTGGCTCGCATCCGTCCCTGAGCACGGCCTCAGGCCGGCTCGCCCGGGGCGGGATAGCGCACCTCGATCACTTCGAGGCGCTGCAGTCCCGCTGGCGTCATCAGCGTCACCTCGTCGCCCTCGCGCGCCTTCAGCAGCGCCCGCGCGACCGGGGAGATCCAGCTGATCTCTCCGCGCAGGCTGTCGGACTCGTCGATGCCCTTGATGGTGACGGTGTGCTCCTGCCCGCCGGTGTCGGCATAGGTCACCGTCGCACCGAAGAAGACCTGGTCGCGCCCGTGGTGCACCGACGGATCGGCCACCTCCGCGATGTCGAGCCGGCGCGTCAGGTGCCGGATGCGGCGGTCGATTTCCCTCAGCCTTTTCTTGCCGTAGAGATAGTCCCCGTTTTCCGAGCGGTCGCCGTTCTTTGCGGCCCAGGAAACGGTTTCCACCACTTTCGGGCGCTCGACATCGAGCAGATTCATCAATTCGGCGCGCATCTGGCGATGGCCTTGCGGCGTCATGTAGTTTCGTGTACCGGGGGGCAGCGGGGGCAATCCTTGAAACTCCTCATCCTCGGCTGCATCTGAAGGGGGTGTGGCCGCTGGGCGGGTCATTGCCGTGGCTCCCAGTGTGATTTTTTGCACATGATCATTTTTTTCGATTCATTTGGTACGATCCGTGCCCATGAATGGGGGGTTGTGTTGCAAATATTCCTCATACTGGATCTGCGCAATTCGTAATCGGGGGGCGAAATAAGTCACACTTTGAAACTTCCGGCGCTACAGCGGGGGAAGCCGCATGCCGATGACCCGGGCAAGCCGCAAATAGATGAGCTGGAGACTCGCGAACTCGGTCAGACGAGCTCGCCCGATCTGTGTTTTAGAGGGCCCCCTGCCATGTCCCGTCCCCATTTTGCTCAAGATCCTCTGGACCCGCTCCTGACCACCCGTGAGGCCGCACTGCGGCTCGGCGTGTCGCTGCGCACCGTCCAGCTGTGGGTCGAGGCCGGCACGCTGCCGGCCGGTCGCACGCCAGGTGGCCATCGCCGCATCCGGCTGTCCGCGGTCGAGGCCCTGGCCCAGCGCAGCGGTCTGCGGCCTGCGGCGCCGACCTCGCTGTCGATGGCGGCTGCCGCCAATGCACCGATCGATGTCCTGCTGATCGCCTCCAGCGTCGACCAGCTGCAGCTCTGGCAGGAGGTGCTGCAGCCTCTGGGCTCGAATGTGTCGCTGCGCGGCGCCAACAATGGCTACACCGGCCTGCTTCAGCTCGGTCGCAAGGCGCCGGACCTGCTGGTGACCGATCTCGCGATGCCTGACATCGACGGTTACGCGATGCTGCTGACGCTGTCCGGGCTGAACGAGTACGCTCCGCTCCGGGTGCTGGCGATTACCAGTCAGACGCCGCACCAGATCGCCGAGCGTGGCGGTCTGCCCGACCGGGTCCGCGTGATCCACCAGCCCGCGCCTGCGATCGCGGTGCGCGCCTGGGTGGAATCGGAGATGATCCGCATGGGCCGCAGCATGCATGCCGAAGGCATGCAGTGAACCTGTCCCCGGCAGGTGAGGGTCTGTGCCGACCTGCCGGGATCCCGAGAACGGACATGATTTCCAGCCGCATCCTGATCGTCGAGGACCAGATCGACATTCGCCGCTTCATCCGGATGACGCTGGAGATGACCGAGCATGAGCTGCACGAGGCGGCCGACGGTTCCCAGGCGCTGGCGCTGGCACATGAGCTGCGACCGGCCCTGGTGGTGCTGGATGTGATGCTGCCGGGATCGATCGACGGGCTCGAGGTGTGCCGGCGTCTGCGAGCCGATCCGTCGCAGGCGGGCGTGAAGGTGCTGCTGCTCAGCGCCCGCGGTCTGCCGGCCGATCTGCAGGCGGGCCGGCGGGCCGGCGCGGATGCCTGCCTGGTCAAGCCGTGCAGCCCGATCGATCTGCTCGAGCAGGTCGAATCGATGCTGGGCTGAAGTTCTTTACAGCGCAGGCACGAGCGCCTGACACCGGCGGTCGACGATACTGCATGCTCTCCGAGACTGCCCGTTCTTCCGACTCCCCCATGAGCGCCCGTGTTCTCCTGATCGACGACGATGCCCGTCTGACCAGCATGGTCAGCACCTATCTGGTCTCCGCCGGACTTCATGTCTCGGTGGCCGGCGACCTGGCGCAGGGGCGCGCGCGCCTGCAGCGCGAACTCTTCGATGTGCTGGTGCTCGACCTGATGCTGCCTGACGGCGACGGTCTGGACCTGACGCGCGAGCTGCGCGCCGACCCGCGCCTGCGCAGCCTGCCGCTGCTGATGCTGACCGCGCGCGGGGAGCCGATGGACCGCATCATCGGCCTCGAGCTGGGGGCCGACGACTACCTGCCCAAGCCCTTCGAGCCGCGCGAGCTGCTCGCGCGCATCAAGGCGCTGCTGCGCCGCGCCACGCCGCTGGGCGATGATGCGGTGCTGCGCTTCGGCCGGCTCGAGGTCGACGTGAACGCGCGTCAGGTGCGGGTCGACGGGCGTGTCTGCGAGCTGACCAGCTACCAGTTCGACATCCTGCAGGTGATGGCGCACAGCCCGGGCCGGGTGCTCTCGCGCGACCAGATCATGGATGCGCTCAAGGGGCATCCGATCGAGGCCTTCGACCGCAGCATCGACGTGCATGTCTCGCGCATCCGCGCCGCGATCGAGGACGATCCGAAGAACCCGCGCCGCATCCTGACGGTGCGCGGCTCCGGCTATGTCTTCGCGCGCAAGCAGGACGCCGACGCGGCCTGAGCACGCCTTCCGGCATGCGCTGGCGTCGAAGCACCGGAGTGCGCAGCCTCTATCTGCGCATCTACCTGACCGTGGTGGTCGTGCTGCTGGTGTTTGCGTTGATCGCGGCGGTGCTGTTCCGCCGCCATGCGGCGGCCGAGGAAACGCGCTTCGAGAGCGCGGTGCTCGAGCGCACCCGGACGATGGCGGCGCTGATCGAGCGCAGCCTGCCGCCGGCCAGCGCACCGGAGGACACCCAGCGCGAGGTGCTGCTGGACTGGTCGCGTCAGCTCAAGCTGCCGCTGGCGCTTGATGACGCCTCGGGTCGGCGCATCGCCGAGTCCGAGCCTTACCGCCGCATTCTCGAGGACCGGGCGCGGCCGGAGTCGGAGATCGCGCTGGCCTCGCGCCTGCCCGATGGCCGGGTGCTGTGGACACTGAAGATCCGCTTCAAGGGTTTCAAGGGTGGTGGGCCGCCAGGGTCTGGCCCCGGACATGAGCATGGGCCTCGCGGCGAGGGCGGGCCACCGCGCCTGCCACCGATCAACGGTCCCGGGCCGCTGGATCGCATCGGCCTGGGCGGGCCGGGCCTGCTCGACGAGGCCACCGGCGTGCTGCTGCTGCTGGCGGCGCTGTTCACCGCGATCACGCTGGGCGCCTATCCGGTGGTGCGCCGGCTGACCCGCCGGCTCGAGATCCTGCAGCGCGGTGTCGAGGTCTTCGGCAGTGGCCGGCTGTCGCACCGGGTCGATGCACGCGGCGAAGATGAGGTCGCGGCGGTGGCGCGCAGCTTCAACCAGGCGGCGCAGCGCATCGAGGATCTGGTGCGTTCGAACCGCTCGCTGCTGGCCAATGCCAGCCATGAGCTGCGCTCGCCGCTGGCGCGGCTGAAGATGGCGGTGTCGATGTTCGACCATGCGGATCCTGCCCAGCACGAGGAGCTGCGCCGCGAGATCGACCGCGACATCCGCGAGCTCGACGAGCTGGTCGAGGAGGTGCTGCTGGCCAGCCGGCTCGATGCGCGCTCGGACATGCAGCCCGAGCTGGTCGATCTGCTCGGCCTGCTGGTCGAGGAGGCCGCGCGGGTCGGGGCCGAAGCCGGCGGCGAGGATGTGCAGGTGCTCGGCGAGGAGCGGCTGCTGCGCCGCGCGCTGCGCAACCTGCTGGAGAACGCGCGTCGCTACGGTGGCGACGAGGTCTCGGCCGACGTCGGCACGTTGCCGGACGGCCGCATCGAGATCAGCATCCGCGATCGCGGCCCCGGCGTGCCGGCGGAGTTCCGCGAGCGCATCTTCGAGCCCTTCTACCGCCTGCCCGGCCATGCCGAGCGTGCGGGCGGCGTCGGCCTCGGGCTGTCGCTGGTGCGCCAGATCGCCGAGCGCCACGGTGGCAGGGTGCGCTGCGAGGGCCGCGAGGGCGGCGGCACCTGCTTCGTCATCACGCTGCCGGGTCCGATGCTGGGCGACGACGCTCCGGCGCCCGGTCGGCATAGCGGTTGAAGCGCCAGGCGCTGCCCTCGGCGACGATGCGGCGCCAGATGACGCGCTTCTCGCCCGGGCTCATCGCCGGCCAGTGCCGGACCTCCTCGAAGCTGCGCCCGCAGCCCTTGCAGACCGCGTCGCCCTGGGCGGTCGAGCAGATCGCGATGCAGGGCGCGTCGGGCGTGCTGTCGTACCAGGCCAGCCAGGCCGCGCGGGCCGGCGGCGGCAGCGTGTCCTCGTCGTGCGAGGTCTCGCGGAAGTAGTTCATCCGCGCGTAGACCTCGGCCAGCGCGCGCAGCGGTGCGGCCAGCTCGATGCCGTCGGGCGAGGGGCTGCGCTGGCGCCACCAGTTGATGGCGCTCTCGATGTCGGTGATGTGGATGTCGGCCATGGCCACGCGAGCATAGCGGCCGACGCCCGTCCCCGGCATCGTCAGGGGCGGGCCGGGCTCAGCGGCGGCTCAGCGCGCGCCGCCGAGCAGGCCGCCGAGGATCTGCGGCAGCATCGCGCCCAGGTCGGTGCCCTGCTGCGGCAGGCGGCCGTCCGGCGTCATCGCGTCGACCACCTGCGGCAGGATCTGCGCCAGCGCGCCACCGGCTGCGCCGCTGTCCATGCCGGCGCTGCGCGCGAGCTGGCCCAGCACGTCCGGGCCGAGCACCTGGCCGATCTGCTCGGCCGAGACCGGCAGGTTCTGGCCGGTCGAGACCCAGGAAGAGGCCACGTCGCCCAGGCCGCTGCGCTGGAACTGCTCCAGCAGTCCGCCCAGGCCGTCGGCCGGCGCGCCGGCCTGGGCCGCGCCGCCGCCGCCGAGGCCGCCGTTCATCAGCATGCCGATCAGGGCCTGGATCAGGGCGGCCTGGCCACCCTGCTGCGAGCCACCGAGTGCCTGGCTCACCACCGAGCCGACCAGAGAGTCGAGCAGTCCCATCTGTGTTCTCCTGTTGGAATCGAAACGAAGAAAGAAGATCGTGAATCGCGACAAGGTTCACGCTGCGCCGGAAGGCGCGGGGGCTACTGTGACCGGTTTCCATGTCCTTGTCATGCGACCAATGGCCGGGTCCTCTGCCGGGCGCCGATTACACTCCCGCACCCATGAAACGCATCGTGATCCTGATTTCCGGCCGGGGCTCCAACATGGAAGCCATCCAGAAGGCCTGCCAGACCGAGGGCTGGCCCGCCGCCGTCGTCGCCGTCATCAGCAACCGTCCGCAGGCGGGCGGACTGGCCTGGGCGCAGGCGCAGGGCATTGCCGCGATCGGTCTGGACCACCGCGCGCATGCCGATCGCGCCGCCTTCGACGCCGCGCTGGCCGAGGAGATCGACCGGCACCAGCCCGACCTGGTGGTGCTGGCCGGCTTCATGCGCATCCTGACGCCAGAGTTCGTCGCGCGCTACGCCGGCCGGCTGCTGAACATCCACCCGTCGCTGCTGCCGTCCTTCGGCGGGCTGCACACGCACGAGCGTGCGCTGCAGGCGGGCTGCAAGTTCGCCGGCGCCACGGTGCATTTCGTGACGCCCGAGCTGGACCACGGCCCGATCGTCGTGCAGGCGGCGGTGCCGGTGCGCCAGGGCGACACGCCCGACACGCTGGCCGAGCGCATCCTGCGCTGCGAGCATGTGATCTACCCGCGCGCGGTGCGCTGGTTCGTCGAGGACCGGCTTGCGGTCGACGAAGCGGGCGTCGTGCGCCATCTTGACGGCGCCGAGCAGTGGCTGTTCGATCCGCGCTGAGCCGTCCTTTCCTGTCCGATCTTCCGATTCCGTTCCCGAGGAGCCCTCGATGACCCCCAAGGCCCTGTTCGCCCTGTGCGACGAGCTGCTGCACGAGGTGCTGCGCTTCACCACGCCCGCCGATGCGGTGGTGTCGTCCTTTTTCCGCCAGAACCGTGCGCTGGGCGCACGCGAGCGCCAGACGCTGGCCGAGACGGTCTACGAGGTGCTGCGCCGTCGCGCGAAGTACCAGTACCTGGCGCGCTCCGGCCACGGCTCGATCGAGCGCCGGCTGATCCTGCTGGCCTGGCAGGGCTCGGAGGCCTACCTGAACGCCGCGATCACCGAGGGCGAGCGCACCTGGCTGGACAACTGCCGCCAGTTCGACCCGATGAAGGCCTCGAAGGGCCACAACGCCGCGCTGGTGCACAACCTGCCCGAGTGGCTGGTCGAGCCGCTGAAGGCGCAGGTCGGCGAGGAGTTCGACGCGCTGGCCGAGGCGCTGCTGCAGCCCGCCGGGCTGGACCTGCGCGTCAACGCGATCAAGGTCAAGCGCGAGGCCGCGCAGGAGGCGCTGGCCGCCGAGGGCATCCGCGCGCAGCCGACGCCGTTCTCGCCGCTGGGCCTGCGCGTCGACGGCAAGCCGGCGCTCAACCGCACCGAGGTCTTCAACCGCGGCGAGGTGGAGGTGCAGGACGAGGGCAGCCAGCTGCTGGCGCTGCTGACCGAGGCCAGGCGCGGCGAGATGGTGGTCGACTTCTGCGCCGGCGCCGGCGGCAAGACGCTGGCGCTGGGCGCGATGATGCGCAACACCGGCCGGCTCTACGCCTTCGACGTGTCGGCGCACCGCCTGGCGGCGCTCAAGCCGCGCCTGGCACGCAGCGGGCTGTCGAACGTCTATCCGGCCGGCATCACCCACGAGCGCGACGATCGGGTCAAGCGCCTGGCCGGCAAGATCGACCGGGTGCTGGTCGACGCGCCGTGCTCGGGCCTGGGCACGCTGCGCCGCAATCCCGACCTGAAGTGGCGCCAGAGCGAAAAGTCGGTGGCCGAGCTGACCGCCAAGCAGGCCTCCATCCTCGACAGCGCCGCGCGTCTGGTGAAGTCCGGCGGCCAGCTGGTCTACGCGACCTGCAGCGTGCTCGAGGCCGAGAACGAGGCCATCGTGCGCGCCTTCACCGAGGCCCATCCGGACTTCGAGATGCTCGATGCCGCCGAGGTGCTCGAGCGCCAGAAGGTCGAGCAGGCCGCCTCGCTGTGCCATGACGGCATGCTGCGGCTGTGGCCGCACCGCCACGGCACCGACGGCTTCTTCGCCGCGGTCTGGCGCCGACGCTGAACCGGACTGCCGTCCGGCGCCTGCCGCCTGGCGGCGGTGCCGGGCAAATCACCGCCACTGGGGTGGCTGCTCATGTCGCCGCTCCCCTGGGCGGGGCTAAAATCGCCCGCCCGCCTGTGACTCGGACCCTCCGCCCCGTGCGCTTTCCGAAACGCCGGCGACCCTCGCCCGCCGTGCAGCCTGCCTGCTTCCTGCGTTTCTGAAAGTCTTTTCGATGTCCGACCTCTCGACGATCTGGGCAGTCCTGCTGGACTGGCTGGCTCATGGCCTGCTGCACGCCTCCTGGTGGCAGGTGCTGCTGTTCACGCTCGTGGTGACCCACATCACGATCGTCTCGATCACCGTTTTCCTGCACCGCAGCCAGGCGCATCGCTCGCTGGACCTCGGGCCGATTCCTTCGCATTTCTTCCGTTTCTGGCTGTGGATGACCTCCGGCATGGTGACGAAGGAATGGGTCGCGGTCCATCGCAAGCACCACGCCAAGTGCGAGACGGTCGATGACCCGCACAGCCCGGTCGCGCATGGCCTGAAGACGGTGCTGCTGCGCGGCAGCGAGCTCTATCGCGCCGAGGCCAAGGTGCCCGAGACGCTGAAGAAGTACGGCCACAACACGCCCGACGACTGGGTCGAGCGCCATCTCTACACCGGCCGCTCGGCGCTGGGCGTGTCGCTGATGCTGATCATCGACGTGGCGCTGTTCGGTGCGCTCGGCCTGACGGTCTGGGCGGTGCAGATGCTGTGGAGCCCGATCCATGCCGCCGGCATCATCAACGGCCTGGGCCACCACTGGGGATACCGCAACTTCGAGGCGGCCGACGCCTCGACCAACATCTCGCCCTGGGGCCTCTGGATCGGCGGCGAGGAGCTGCACAACAACCACCACACTTTCCCGACCTCGGCCAAGCTGTCGGTCAAGCCCTTCGAGTTCGACATCGGCTGGGGCTACATCCGCCTGCTGGAGATGCTCGGCCAGGCCAAGGTGCGCAAGACCGCGCCGCAGCTCAAGCTGGGCGAGATGAAGGCGGTGGCCGACAGCCAGACGCTGGAGGCGCTGATCGCCAACCGCTACGAGATGATGGCGCAGTACGCCAACGGCCTGCGTCGCGCCTGCAACGAGGAGCTCGAGCGCCTGAAGCAGCAGGGTGCGCAGAACACCGAGCGCTGGGCGCAGATGCGCCTGGCGCAGCGCTGGCTGCACCGCGACGAACAGAAGATTCCGGCCGAGTTCAAGGCCAGCGTCGCGCAGGCCTGCGACCAGAGCCCGGCGCTGGCGAAGCTGGTGACGATGCGCGAGGAGCTGCGCCAGCTCTGGACCCGCACCAACGTGTCGGGCGAGCAGCTGGTCGCCGACCTGCAGGCCTGGTGCCAGCGGGCCGAGGCCAGCGGCATCGTCGCGCTGCAGGATTTCGCGCGCACGCTGCGTTCGGCGCGGGCCTGACACGTGCGGTGTATCGCTGGAGGTGTTCAGGCTGCCAGCACATCGAACTCCACGACATCGAGCAACGAAGTCCGGGGCATCTGCTCTCGACGGCGCAGCAGGCCGTGCAGCGTCAGAAGTTGCTCGAAGGCAGGCAGATCGAGTTCCTCCAGTGCGGTCGGTCGCAGCAGCAGCGCGGCCAGGTGCGCCTCGGCCTGAGCCTCGTTCCAGTGCTCGCAGACCTGCTTCCAGGTGAGTTCGTGCTGCTCGAGCTGGCGCGGGCCATCCTGCGACGATGCCGCTGAGGCGGATGTCGTCGGCGGCGACATTGGCGGCACTCGCACGTTGTAGAGCGCCTCGAGCTGAGCCGCCACCCGCTCGTGGTTCCAGGGCTGGCGCAGCTGCTCGTAGAGGGCCAGCAGCCGCATCAGCAGCCAGGGGCAGCGGCCCTGGCCTTCGAGCAGGCGGCGCTCGAGCACCATGACCCAGCCGAGCTGCTGCTCGGCGTTGCCGGGTGGCGCGGCATCCAGTTCCGCCAGCAGCTCCTGGCTGCCCTCGTCGTCCAGGCGGGGATGGCCGAAGTTGCTGTCCTGCCAGCAGGAGCGATCCTCGGCAGAGGGCAGGGCCGATGCTGACGAGGATGTTGGAGCGGCGGCTGTCGAGGCCTCGTCGTCCTGCGGCTGGGGCCATTCGATCGTGATGATCCGTGCGCCTTGGGGCGAGGCGGACGATGTGTGCGCGTCGGTGCCTGCGTGATGGGTGCGGATCTGCCCGGCGTGCGGTGCTGGGCTGCCGACGGAGGTGGCTTCATCCTCTTGTGCGCTCTGTCCTCGCTGTCGCTTCGTGCTGGAGGGCGTGCGGCGTCGACCGGCCAGACCGGATCCTGTCGGTCGATCGTGCAGCAGCCGTCCGATCATCATGCAGCTGCCCAGGCCGATCAGCGTGCCTGCCACCAGGGCCGCGTCGCGCCAGGGCGGGGCAGGGCTGTCCTGCCGGGCCAGCTGCAGCTTCAGCTCGTCCAGGGCGGCGCGGGTCTCGCGCTGCTGCTCATGCAGATGTCGCCAGGCCTCGGAGGGCTCGGCCTGGGCCTGGACGCCGGGTGCGGAGGGCGGCAGCCGCTCCGCCACCAGACGGGCGATCAGCTCGGCTGCGCCGGTCAGTGCGGCCTCGTCGGCGCGGGCCGGGCTGCTCGGGGACTGTAGGCGGGATGCGGCCGCGGGTGTTGCCGGCGCAGCGTGGGCCTGACCGGTCGGGCGCACCTGTGCCGCCGGTCTGCGGGACAGAGGACGGCGTGGAGGATCGGCGAGCACGGTGAACTCCCGGCTGAAGGCCGCGCCGCACAGCAGGTCCACCCGTCCGATCAGCACTGGTTCCTCGACGATCGCGGGGCTTTGGATCTGGACCGTCACCTGTTCATCCTGTCCGCTGGGCACGGTGCGTATCCTGATCGGTTCGATCGCTTCGCCACTGTCGGCATGCTGCAGGCGCACCGCGATGCAGTCCGGCCCCAGCAGTGCGGGCGGGATGTCGAAGGCGCGCACCTGCAGGCTCATCTCGACAGGCTCGCCGATGGTGGCCTGGCTGCGACGGGTGTCGATGGACTGCGCACCGGCCGGCTGCGACAGCAGAACCAGGCCCAACCACAGCAGCCCGATCCGTCCGGTCTGCCGGCATCGCCGGGGGCGGGATCCGCACAGGAGCATGGTGTCCCTCCTCGAGATTTCACCGGACTCACTGTAGGCGGGGGTGGGCTGTCGGTCTCATCCCCCTGGAGGGGGCCCCCGCAAGAGGGAGTCTGCGCCGGCCATCGATGTTGGCAGGCTGGACGCGGACATGAAGAAAACCCGCCGGGACAAGCCTGTCCGGGCGGGTCTGCACGGGCACGTTCCGCAGCGGCTGCCGAGGAACGTCTCGATCATCGAGATCAGCGCAGCTTCACTTCCTTGTACAGGACGTGCTTGCGTGCCTTCGGATCGAACTTCATGAATTCCAGCTTTTGCGGCGTGGTCTTCTTGTTCTTGTCCGTGGTGTAGAAGTGGCCGGTACCCGCAGTGGATTCCAGCTTGATCTTTTCGCGTCCGCCTTTGGCTGCCATGGTGTCGGTCTCCGATTACAGTTCGCCGCGAGCACGCAGGTCCGCCAGGACCACGTCGATGCCCTTCTTGTCGATCAGGCGCAGAGCCGCGTTCGAGATGCGCAGGCGAACCCAGCGGTTCTCGCTCTCGACCCAGAAACGGCGGTACTGCAGGTTGGGCAGCCAGCGGCGCTTGGTTTTGTTGTTGGCGTGGGAAACATTGTTCCCGGTCATCGGGCCCTTGCCCGTGACTTGACAGACGCGTGCCATGACGCTTCTCCGATCTATGGTTACAGCAACCAGCGCAGACCCGCCCGCCCGGAACTTGCAGCACTTGTGGTGCTTGGTCTGATGGTTACCCCTCCGACAGCGCCATCCGGCACCTCGGGTCTCTTTTGGCGGCAAAACGTCGATTGTAGCCTGAAAACGGTCCTGGGCCCAGGACCGACGCCTCAACCGTGGTTCTGTTCCAGGAAACGCTGGGCATCCAGCGCGGCCATGCAGCCGGTGCCGGCGCTGGTGATGGCCTGACGGTAGACATGGTCCTGGACATCGCCGGCGGCGAAGATGCCGGGAACGCTGGTCATCGTCGCGAAGCCGTCCAGACCGGAGCGGGTGACGATGTAGCCGTCCTTCATCTCGAGCTGGCCCTGGAAGATGTCGGTGTTCGGGTGGTGGCCGATCGCGATGAAGCAGCCCTTGACCGCCAGGTCGCGGGTGCTGCCGTCCTCGGTGCTCTTCAGGCGCACGCCGGTCACGCCGCTCTGGTCACCGAGGACTTCATCCAGCGTCTGAAACAGATGTAACTCCATTTTTCCTGCGGCAACCTTCTCATGCAGCTTGTCGACCATGATCGCCTCGGCGCGGAACTTGTCACGGCGGTGGATCAGGTGGACCTTGCTGGCGATGTTCGACAGGTAGAGCGCCTCCTCGACCGCGGTGTTGCCGCCGCCGACGACGCAGACCTCGTCGCCGCGGTAGAAGAAGCCGTCGCAGGTCGCGCAGCCGCTGACGCCGCGGCCCATGAAGGTCTGCTCGGAGGGCAGGCCCAGGTACTTGGCGCTGGCACCGGTGGCGATGATCAGCGTGTCGCAGGTGTAGGTGCCGCTGTCGCCCTTGAGCGTGAAGGGGCGCTGGCTGAAGTCGACCTGGTTGATGTGGTCGTAGACGAACTGGGTGTTGAAGCGCTCGGCGTGCTTCTGGAAGCGCTCCATCAGCTCGGGGCCCTGCACGCCCATCACGTCGGCCGGCCAGTTGTCCACCTCGGTGGTCGTCATCAGCTGGCCGCCCTGGGCCATGCCGGTGACCAGCATCGGCTTGAGGTTGGCGCGGGCGGCGTAGATGGCGGCGGTGTAGCCGGCCGGGCCGGAGCCGAGGATGAGGACTTGGGCGTGCTGGACAGTGCTGGTCATGGCGTTCTGTGGCGGGTTCTGGGGCAGGCGCCGGCGGGCGGCGCGCGGTTTCATTTCCGGGTCGGTTCGCTGTTCAACGACGCGACGCATCGGTTAGAGTCGCGTCGCATCGGGCGTGCGTGACGCGGTGCGATTCGAGAGCTTAGCGGTTCCCGATCGTCCCCGGTCGCCAGGGGATGCCGACTCGCGCCAGGCCTGGCCCCAACTCAACGACAGAAACCAAACAAGCACAGGAGTGACCCCCAACATGGCGATGCTCTCGAATCTCGATCTGATCCGGCGTGTGCCGCTGTTCTCGATGCTGACCGTCGAGCAGGCCCAGACGATCGCCGACGGCGTGGTCAAGCGCCGGTACCGTCGCGGCGAGATCATCGTCGAGCAGGGTCGCAAGTCGGACGCGCTGTTCATCCTGCTGAGCGGCCGTGCCCGCGTGATCACCTCGGATGCCCGCGGCCGCGAGGTCATCCTGGCGGTGCTCGAGGCCGGCGACTATCTCGGCGAGATGAGCCTGATCGACAACGAGCCGCACTCGGCCACCGTGCGCGCCGAGGTCCAGACCGACGTGCTGGTGCTGGGCCGCAACGAGTTCGCGGTCTGCCTGCCCGACAACTCCAGCCTGTCCTACGCGATCCTGCGCGGCCTGGTGGCACGCCTGCGCAATGCCGACCGCCAGATCGAGTCGCTGGCGCTGCTCGACGTCTACGGCCGGGTGGCGCGTGCGCTGCTCGACATGGCCGAGGACGACGAGGGTCGCCGCGTCATCCGCTCCAAGGTGTCTCGCCAGGATCTGGCCAAGGTCGTCGGTGCCTCGCGCGAGATGGTCAGCCGGGTCATGAAGGATCTCGAGGAACGCCATCTGATCGAGACCCAGGAGAACGGCTGGGTCGTCCTGACCGAGCGTCTGGCCTCGCAATAAGCGCAGACCTCGCCCGGTTGTCGTTTCAAGACCATCCTGACGGATGGCGGACAATTCGGGCATGACTTATCCGCTCGGTTCGCTGCGCGGCACGGCCTCAGGGTCGTCTGCAGCCGCGCAAACCCGTTCCTCCCTGCCTCGTCCGGTGTCACGCTGGCGCCTGCAGCTGGCCATCACGCTTGGCGGCACGCTGCTGGTGCTGTGGATGCTGGCGATGTTCAGCCATCACCCGGGCGACGCGGCCTTCTCGACCTCCGGCGATGGCCGCCCGCTGCGCAACCAGGCCGGCGTGATCGGGGCCTGGCTGTCCGATCTGTCCTTCGTGCTGTGCGGCCTGTCGGCCTGGTGGCTGCTGCTCTTCGGCCTGCGTGGCTGGCTGTCGGCGGTGGCCCGGCTGCTGCGGGTCGATCTGGCGCCGGTGGAGACGATCGACGGCCCGGTGCACTGGCGGCCCTGGTGGCAGGCCTGGGTCGGGCTGCTGCTGCTGCTGCTGTCGAGCACCTCGCTCGAGTGGACGCGGCTCTACCAGCATGAAGGCCTGGTGGCCGGCACCCATGCCGGTGGCGTGCTGGGCGCGATGCTCGGCCCGCTGAGCATGAAGCTGCTGGGTTTCGTCGGCAGCGGCGTGCTGTGGATCGTGCTGCTGCTGCTGTCGGTGGCCTGGGCCTTCCGGTTCTCCTGGCTGGGTCTGGCCGAGCGCATCGGCGCGCTGTTCGACATCTGGCGCGAGCGCCGCGACGAGCGTCTGGCCGAGGCCGAGGACAAGCGCATCGGCGAGCAGGCGCAGCGTGAGCGCGGCCTGTCCGGGCAGGCGCCTGCCGATGATCTGATGGCGGCAGGCGCGGCACTCACATCTGTCGCGACGCCTGGGCCGGCGGCTGCGGCCCCGCGCCGCGCCCGCAAGGAGCGCGAGGCTGCTGCAGCGCCTGCCGTGGCGCCGGTCGAGCCGGAATTCGGCGACATCGCTGCGCTGGCTCCGGGCCGCTCGCCCGGCCATGAGCCGGATTTCGTCGACACCCTGCCGCAGATGCCACCGCAGCCCGCGCCAGTGGCGGTAGTGGCGGTTCCTGCGGCGGTGGCGGCGCCACCCCGGCTGCGCGAACCGGCGCCCTTGCCCGCGCCGATGCCGCCTGCACCCGTGCCGGCTCTGGCACGGGCCTCGGTGGCGCCGTGGGTCGATCCTGCCGACGACGAGGACGACCTGCCGCCGGCGCCGGCCGCGCCGCCGGTCTTCGTCATGCCGCCGCCGGCGCCCCGTCCGGCCATGCCGGTGGTCTTCGCGCCGGCCGGCGAGGGCGGGCGCCCGTCGGTCGATCTGCTGGACGCCGCGCCGCCGCAGGCCGAATCCGCCACGCCGGAGGAGCTGGAGAAGACCAGCCGCATGATCGAGCGCCACCTGAAGAACTTCGGCGTCGAGGTGACGGTGATCGCCGCGATGCCGGGGCCGGTGGTGACCCGCTTCGAGATCGAGCCGGCGGTGGGTGTCAAGGGCTCGCAGATCGTCAATCTGGCCAAGGATCTGGCCCGTTCGCTCAGCCTGGTGTCGATCCGCGTGGTCGAGACGATTCCGGGCCGCAACTGCATGGCGCTGGAGCTGCCCAACCGCAAGCGCCAGGTGATCCGCCTGTCCGAGGTGCTGGGCGCGCCGGTCTACCGCGAGGCGCCCTCGCTGCTGACCATGGGCCTGGGCAAGAACATCGTCGGCGAGCCGATCGTGGCCGACCTGGGCAAGATGCCGCACTGCCTGGTGGCCGGCACCACCGGCTCGGGCAAGTCGGTGGGCATCAACGGCATGATCCTGTCGCTGCTGTACAAGGCCGAGCCGGAGGATGTGCGCCTGATCCTGATCGATCCGAAGATGCTCGAGATGAGCGTCTACGAAGGCATTCCGCACCTGCTCGCGCCGGTGGTCACCGACATGAAGCAGGCCTCGAACGCGCTGAACTGGTGCGTGGCCGAGATGGAGCGGCGCTACCGGCTGATGAGCAAGCTGGGCGTGCGCAATCTGGCCGGCTACAACGCGAAGATCCGCGAGGCCCAGGAGCGCGAGCAGCTGATCCCCAACCCCTTCAGCCTGACGCCGGAGGCCCCTGAGCCGCTCGACCGCCTGCCGCACATCGTCGTCGTCATCGACGAGCTGGCCGATCTGATGATGGTGGTCGGCAAGAAGATCGAGGAACTCATCGCCCGCCTGGCGCAGAAGGCGCGTGCTGCCGGCATCCACCTGATCCTGGCCACGCAGCGCCCGTCGGTCGACGTGATCACCGGCCTGATCAAGGCCAACATCCCGACCCGGCTGAGCTTCCAGGTCTCGAGCAAGATCGACAGCCGCACCATTCTCGACCAGATGGGCGCCGAGGCGCTGCTGGGCATGGGCGACATGCTCTACATGGCCTCCGGCACCGGACAGCCGGTGCGGGTGCACGGCGCCTTCGTCTCCGACGACGAGGTGCACCGCGTCGTCGAGTTCCTGAAGAGCCAGGGCGAGCCGAACTACATCGAGGGCATCCTGGAGGGCGGCACGCTCGAGGGCGAGGGCGGCGCCAACGACACCAACGCCGAGGGCGGTGGCGGCGACGCCGAGGCCGATCCGATGTACGACCAGGCGGTGGCCATCGTGCTGCAGAACCGCAAGGCCTCGATCTCGCTGGTGCAGCGCCATCTGCGCATCGGCTACAACCGTGCGGCGCGGCTGCTGGAACAAATGGAAAAAACCGGACTCGTATCGAGCATGTCCACCAACGGCAACCGCGACATCCTCGTCCCGGCGCGCAAGGAAGAATGAAGCTGCTCTCCCTCGAATCCCTCTCGAAGCGGCCCGGCCGTGGCCGGGTGCTGATGCTGGCGCTGGCGGCTGCCGTTGCCACCACCGCGCTGCCGGCGCGCGCCGACGCGGTCGACACGCTGCGCAGCTTCGTGCAGACGGTGCAGTCCGGCCGGGCCGCCTTCACGCAGGTCGCCACCTCGCCCGACGGCGCGAAGAAGAAGACCTCCAGCGGCGAGTTCGAGTTCCAGCGCCCGAACCGCTTCCGCTTCGACTACGCCCGGCCCTACGAGCAGCAGATCGTCGCCGACGGCCAGAAGGTCTGGCTCTTCGATGTCGACCTGAACCAGGTGACGGTGCGGCCCTTCGACCAGGCGCTGGGCGCCACGCCCGCGGCGTTGCTGGCCGGCGGCAGCCTGGAGCGCGACTTCACGCTGTCGGCCGAGCCCGACCAGGGCGGCCTGCAGTGGGCGGCCGCCCAGCCCAAGGCGAAGGAGAGCCATATCCGCCAGCTGCGGGTGGGCTTTCGCGGCAAGGACCTGGCGGCGATCGAGCTGACCGATGCGCTGGGCCAGCGCTCGCGGCTGGACTTCTCGCGCTTCGAGGCCAATCTGAAGCTGCCGGCCGAACGCTTCCGCTTCAGCGCGCCGGCCGGCGCCGACGTGCTGCAGCAGTGAGCCGCGGGCAGTGAACGACCTGTTCGACGATGTGCCGACCGACCCGCCGGACACCCATCCGCCAGGGACGCCGGGCGCATCGGCCGCGCCGGAGGCGCCGCTGGCCGAGCGGCTGCGCCCGCGCCACATCGACGAGGTGATCGGCCAGACCCACCTGCTGGGCGAGGGCAAGCCGCTGCGCGCGGCCTTCGTGTCGCGCCGGCCGCATTCGATGATCCTGTGGGGCCCGCCGGGCGTGGGCAAGACGACGCTGGCGCGGCTCACCGCCGAGGCCTTCGACGCCGACTTCGTGCCGATCTCCGCGGTGCTGGGCGGCGTGAAGGACATCCGCGAGGCGGTCGAGCGCGCGCAGCGCTCTCAGGCGCGGGGGCGGCGCTGCATCGTCTTCGTCGACGAGGTGCACCGCTTCAACAAGGCGCAGCAGGACGCCTTCCTGCCGCATGTCGAGTCGGGTCTGTTCACCTTCATCGGTGCGACGACCGAGAACCCGTCCTTCGAGGTCAACTCGGCGCTGCTGTCGCGCGCGACGGTGCATGTGCTCGAGCCGCTGGGCGAGACCGAGCTGCTGGCGCTGCTGGCGCGAGCCGGCGAGGCGCTGCCCGCGCCCGCCCCGGAGCCCGCCGCGGCGCAGCGCCTGGTCGCCTATGCCGACGGCGATGCGCGCCGGCTGCTCAACACCTTCGAGAACGTGGTGCGCATGGCCGGCACCGACCGGCCGCTGGACGAGGCGGCGCTCGAGCGCTGCCTGGGTGCGCAACTGCGCCGCTACGACAAGGGCGGCGACCAGTTCTTCGACGCGATCTCGGCGCTGCACAAGGCGGTGCGCGGCAGCAGCCCGGACGGTGCGCTGTACTGGTTCGCGCGCATGATCGACGGCGGCGCCGACCCGCGCTACATCGCCCGGCGCCTGGTGCGCATGGCCAGCGAGGACATCGGCCTGGCCGATCCGCGCGCGCTGCGCATCGCGCTGGACGCCTCGGAGACCTACGAGCGGCTCGGCTCGCCCGAGGGCGAGCTGACGCTGGCGCAGGCGGTGCTCTATCTGGCCGTCGCTCCGAAGTCCAACGCCGCGTATGTCGCCTGGAAGGCCGCGCAGGCCTTCGTGAAGCAGGACGGCTCGCGTCCGGTGCCTGCGCACCTGCGCAATGCACCGACCCGGCTGATGAAGGACCTGGGGCACGGACGGAATTACCGGTACGCGCACGACGAGCCGGACGGATATCCGTCCGGCGAGAACTATTTCCCGGACGGGCTGGCGCCGGCGCCACGTTTCTACCAGCCGGTCGACCGCGGGCTCGAGATCCGCATCGGCGAGAAGCTCGAGAGATTGCGGGAGCTGGACGCCCAGGCGAACAAGTCGCGCTGAGTGGCGGTGCTTTCCCGGATCTGATCCGGCCAGAAGGGTGAGTGTCTGGATTTTCTGCGGTTCGTGCGCTTGTGCCGCTGAAATGCGGCCGGTCCGGGCCGGTGCAATGCACTGCGACGTCGCTGGCAGGAAGGATGTCACGATCCGCCGATCCCCTGAGCGGGTCAGGGTTTCCATGGGCTGGCACGGCCCTTGCGATTTCCTGAGCAAGCCACAGGAGATCTTGGAATGGACATCTTTGTACAGCAGATCATCAACGGTCTGGTGCTCGGGAGCATGTATGCCCTCGTCGCACTGGGCTACACGATGGTCTACGGCATCATCAGCCTGATCAACTTCGCGCACGGCGAGGTGCTCATGGTCGGCGCCATGGTCAGCTGGACCGTCGCGACCTTTCTGCTGGATACCGCCTCGCCCATGCCGGGCTGGCTGATCATGCTGATCTCGGCGATCGCCGCGATCATCGTCTGCGCGGCGCTGAACTACTCCATCGAGAAGATCGCCTACCGGCCGCTGCGCAACGCGCCGCGCCTGGCGCCGCTGATCACCGCGATGGGCATGAGCCTGCTGCTGCAGACGCTGGCGATGATCATCTGGAAGCCGAATCCGAAGCCGTACCCGCAGCTGCTGCCGGTCGAGGTGTTCTTCCTGTGGGAGGACGGCCCGGTCATCACGCTGACCCAGGTGCTGATCCTGGTGATCACCGCGGTGGTGCTGACTGGCCTGCTGTGGCTGGTCAACAAGACCAAGCTTGGTCGCGCGATGCGCGCCACCGCCGAGAACCCGCGTGTCGCCGGCCTGATGGGCGTGCGCCCCGACCACATCATCAGCGCGACCTTCATCATCGGTGCAGCGCTGGCGGCCATCGCCGGCATCATGTGGGCGGCCAACTACGGCACGCTGCAGCACAGCATGGGCTTCATGCCCGGCCTGAAGGCCTTCACCGCCGCGGTGTTCGGCGGCATCGGCAACCTGACCGGCGCGATGGTCGGCGGTGTGCTGCTCGGCCTGATCGAGGCGCTGGGCGCCGGCTACCTGGGTGACCTGACCGGCGGCCTGTTCGGCAGCCACTATGTCGAGATCTTCGCCTTCCTGGTGCTGATCCTGGTCCTGACGCTGCGCCCGAGCGGCCTGATGGGCGAGCGTGTCGCCGATCGCGCCTGACGCCGTCCGAGGAGAGACTCACATGCAACACATGGACAAGACCAAGCAGATCGTCGTCTTCCTGCTGGCGGCGGTCGCGCTGCTGGCCCTGCCGCTGGTGGTGGCGCAGTTCGGCCAGGGCTGGGTGCGCATCATGGCGCTGGCGCTGCTGTACGTGATGCTGGCCCTGGGCCTGAACATCGTCGTCGGCTACGCCGGCCTGCTCGACCTGGGCTATGTCGCCTTCTATGCCGTCGGGGCCTATCTGTACGCGCTGGTGGCCTCGCCGCACCTGATGGAGAACTTCGAGTCCATCCGGGCGGCCTATCCGGACGGGATGCATTTCCCGATCTGGGCGGTGGTGCCGATCGCCGCAGCGGTCGCGGCGGTCTGCGGCATGCTGCTGGGTGCACCGACGCTGAAGCTGCGCGGCGACTACCTGGCCATCGTCACGCTGGGCTTCGGCGAGATCATCCGGGTGTTCATGAACAACCTGGAGCATCCGGTCAACATCACCAACGGTCCGCGCGGCATCAGCCAGATCGACCCGATCAGCATCGGCGGCGTGAGCTTCGGCAAGCCGCTGGAACTGTTCGGCCACAGCTTCCCGTCGGTGACGCTGTACTACTACCTGTTCCTGACGCTGGTGATCTTCACCGTCATCATCTGCCACCGCATCGAGACCTCCCGCATCGGCCGGGCCTGGATGGCGGTGCGCGAGGACGAGATCGCCGCCAAGGCGATGGGCCTGAACACCCGCAACCTGAAGCTGCTGGCCTTCGGCATGGGCGCCACCTTCGGCGGCGTGTCGGGCTCGATGTTCGCGGCCTTCCAGGGCTTCATCTCGCCGGAGTCGTTCACGCTGGCCGAGTCGATCATCATCGTCGCGATGGTGGTGCTGGGCGGCATCGGCCACATTCCCGGCGTGATCCTGGGTGCGGTGATGCTGGCGGCGCTGCCGGAAGTGCTGCGCTATGTCGCCGGCGACATCCAGGCGATGACCGGCGGCCGTCTCGACGCCGCCATCCTGCGCCAGCTGCTGATCGCGCTGGCGATGATCGCGATCATGCTGCTGCGTCCGCGCGGCCTGTGGCCGGCGCCCGAGCATGGCAAGGCCGCCCCGGTCGCCAAGTGATCCCCAGGAGAAGCATCTCATGAGCAACAGCACGCAATCCGAGATCGTCCTCGAGGTCAAGGGCGTCTCCAAGCGCTTCGGCGGCCTGCAGGCCCTCTCCGACGTCGGCATCACCATCCGCAAGGGTCAGGTCTATGGTCTGATCGGCCCCAACGGCGCCGGCAAGACGACCTTCTTCAACGTCATCACCGGTCTGTACACGCCGGACGGCGGTACCTTCCAGCTCGGCGGCGCGCCCTACACGCCCACCGCCGTGCACGAGGTGGCTGCGGCCGGCATCGCGCGCACCTTCCAGAACATCCGGCTCTTCCCCGAGATGACCGCGCTGGAGAACGTGATGGTCGGCCGCCATGTGCGCACGAAGTCGGGTCTGATCGGCGCGGTTCTGCGCACCTCCAGCTTCAAGGCCGAGGAGGCCGCGATCGCGAAGCGCGCGCAGGAGCTGCTCGACTATGTCGGCATCGGCAAGTACGCCGAGTTCAAGTCGCGCACGCTGAGCTATGGCGACCAGCGCCGCCTGGAGATCGCCCGTGCGCTGGCCACCGATCCGAAGCTGATCGCGCTCGACGAGCCGGCCGCCGGCATGAACGCCACCGAGAAGGTGGTGCTGCGCGAGCTGATCGACCGCATCCGCAAGGACGGCCGCACCATCCTGATCATCGAGCACGACGTCAAGCTGATGATGGGCCTGTGCGACCGGCTGACGGTGCTCGACTACGGCAAGCAGATCGCCGAAGGCACCGCGGCCGAAGTGCAGAAGAACGAGAAGGTGATCGAGGCCTACCTCGGCACCGGCCACAAGGCCCACTGAGCCCGGCTTGAGCGCACAGGAAAGCAGACCATCATGTCGAGCAATGACAAGAAGAGCGGGCAGGTCCTGCTCAGCATCGAGAACGTCAAGGTCGCCTACGGCGGCATCCAGGCCGTCAAGGGCGTCAGCCTGGAAGTGCGCGAGGGCGAGCTGGTCTCGCTGATCGGCGCCAACGGCGCGGGCAAGACCACCACGCTGAAGGCGGTCACCGGCCTGCAGCCGATCGGCGACGGCGACGTGAAGTACCTCGGCCGCAGCCTGAAGGGGCAGGGCGCCTGGGATCTGGCCAAGCAGGGTCTGGTGATGATTCCGGAAGGTCGCGGCACCTTCACCCGGATGACCATCACCGAGAACCTGCAGATGGGCGCCTACACCCGCGACGACAAGGCGGCCATCCTGGAGGACATCGACAAGGTCTTCTCCATCTTCCCGCGCCTGAAGGAGCGCCGCGACCAGCTCGCCGGCACGATGTCGGGCGGCGAGCAGCAGATGCTGGCGATGGGCCGCGCGCTGATGGCGCGCCCGAAGGTGCTGCTGCTCGACGAGCCGTCGATGGGTCTGTCGCCGATCATGGTCGACAAGATCTTCGAGGTGGTGAACGACATCCACAAGCAGGGCGTGACCATGCTGCTGGTCGAGCAGAACGCCAGCCGCGCGCTGGCGGTGGCCGACCGCGGCTATGTGATGGAGTCCGGCCTGATCACCATGACCGGCGCCGGCCGCCAGCTGCTCGAGGACCCGAAGGTCCGCGCCGCCTACCTGGGCGAGTGAACGTCCTGCGTGTCCTGTCCGGCGGGGAGGGCCGGTGCCGATGAAGATCTTCCGCAACGCCCTCTACCGCCGCCACGACGCGCGCCTGGAGATGTACCGTGGCCGCCTCGTGCCCTGTCACGAGACGCCCGCGCGGCTGGACCATGTGCTGGCCGAGCTGGCGCGCCGGCCGGTCGGCGCGCTGCACGATCCGGTGCCGGATGACGCCGGGCTGGACGCGGCGCTGGCGGCGATCCATGCGCCGCGCTACCTCGACTTCCTGGCCGGTGCCTGGGACGAGTGGGTGGCGCTCGATCCGGCCAACGCCGGCACCGACATCCTGCCGGCGGTCTGGCCGGTGCGGGGCTTTCGCGCCGACGTGCTGCCCGAGAGCTTCGCCGCGCGCATCGGCCTGTTCTCCTTCGATGCCGGCAGCCCCGTCATGGCCGGCACCTGGGCGGCGGCCCGCGAGGGCGCGGCCTGCGCCCGCTCGGCCGCGCTGGCGGTGGCCGCGGCCGAGCGCGCCGCCTTCGCGCTGACCCGCCCGCCCGGCCACCACGCCGGGCCGGACTTCTTCGGCGGCTACTGCTTTCTCAACAACGCCGCGCTGGCGGCGCAGACGCTGCGCGACCACGGCGCAGCGCGGGTGGCGGTGCTCGATGTCGACTACCACCACTGCAACGGCACGCAGACCATCTTCTATGGCCGCGATGACGTGCTGACGGTGTCGCTGCACGGCGACCCGCGCACCGAATATCCCTTCTTCCTCGGCCATGCCGACGAGCGCGGCGAGGGCGCCGGCCTGGGCGCGAACCTGAACCTGCCGTTGCCGCGCGGCACCTCGGCCACGACCTGGTTCGAGGCGCTCGAGGCCGGCCTGGCCGCGGTGGCCGCCCACCGCGCCGAGGCGCTGGTGGTGGCGCTGGGCGTCGACACCTTCGAGGGCGACCCGATCTCGGGCTTCCACCTGCGCGCCGACGACTACCTGCGCCTGGGCGAACGCCTGGCGCGCGCCGGCCTGCCGGTGGTGCTGACGATGGAGGGCGGCTACGCGGTCGCCGAGGTCGGCGTCAATGTGGTCAATGTGCTCGAAGGCTTCATGGCGGCTGCCGGCTGACGCGTTCAGCGGCCGTCCTGCTCGCCTTCGGCGGGACGGTCGGCATCGCCGTACTGCCGCCGCAGCCGGTTCAGACCCTGCCGGAAGGCCTCGGCATCGCCGTGATCGAAGAAGCGCGGATAGCGGTCATGCGCGCCACGGATGCGCCGCGCATGCTTGATCGGGCACCAGTACTGCTCGGTGCGTGCGGCGACTTCGCGGGTGTAGGCCGCCACGCCGTTGCCGTACGAGCAGTAGAAGCAGTTGAACTTCTCGATCGCGTTCAGGTAGGGCAGATCCTCGCGGTCGAAGACGATGTAGTCGGCGCGGCGCACCTTCGGGATGCGGTAGACCGGAAAGCACACCGACTGGTAGACGGTGACGAACAGGTCCATCAGCAGGAAGGGAATCCAGCCGGCGTAGATCACCGGTGCGGTCAGCACCGTCAGCAGCCGTGAGCGCAGCAGGAAGCGCAGCCAGCCGATGCGGTAGCGGCGCTGGTGGCGCAGGAACTCGCCGGCCAGCTCGATGCGCCTGCGCTCGAACTCGTCGCGGCGCTGGCGGTATTCCTCTTCCAGTTCCTCCTGCAGCGACTGGATGCGCTGCAGCAGCTCGTCGATGCGGGGCTTCATGGTGGCGTCTCTCCCGGATGTCGAGGGCCCGGTCAGCATACCGGGACTCGCGAGACCGGGAGGACGACGCGGATCAGCCGGTGTTGCGCAGGCCGGCCGCCACCCCATTGATCGAGATGTGAATCCCGCGCTGCAGACGCTCGAGCGTCGGGTCGCCGGCGGTCTTGGCGTCGGCCGGGCGCTGGCGGTAGCGGCGCATCAGCTCGACCTGCAGGTGGTTGAGCGGGTCGAGATACGGGAAGCGGTGCTCGATCGAGCGCGCCAGCGTCGGGTTGGCGGCCAGGCGCTGGGCGTCGCCGGTGATCTGGTTCAGCGCGTCCTGGGTGCGCTGCCATTCGGCCTCGATCGCGGCGAAGATCTTCTTGCCGAGCTTCTTGTCCTCGACCAGATCGAGGTAGCGCGCGGCGATGCGCAGGTCGGTCTTGGCCAGCACCATGTCCAGGTTGGACAGCAGGGTGCGGAAGAAGGGCCATTCCCGGTACATGCGCTGCAGCAGCGCCAGGCGCTCGGCCTGGGCCTTGTCGCCCTTGGCGCCGGCCAGATAGGTGGCGACGGCCGAGCCGAAGCCGCACCAGCCCGGCAGCGCCACGCGGCACTGGCCCCAGCTGAAGCCCCAGGGAATCGCGCGCAGATCCTCGATCGCGCGGGTGGCCTTGCGGGAGGCCGGGCGCGAGCCGATGTTGAGCTCGGCGATCTCGCGGATCGGCGTGGCGCTGAAGAAGTAGTCGGTGAAGCCCGGGGTCTCGTAGACCAGCGCGCGGTAGGCGGCCATGCTGGCGGTCGAGATCTCGGCCGCGGCGTCCAGGAAGGCCTTCGGCGCGCTCTTGGTCGGGTGCAGCAGCGTGGCCTCCAGCGTCGCGGCCACCAGGGTCTCCAGGTTGCGCAGGCCGATCTCGGGGTGCGCGTACTTCGAGGCGATCACTTCGCCCTGCTCGGTCAGGCGGATCTGGCCGTTCACCGTGCCCGGGGGCTGCGCCAGGATGGCCTGATAGCTCGGGCCGCCGCCGCGGCCGACCGTGCCGCCCCGGCCGTGGAACAGCCGCAGCGTGATGCCGTGGTCGCGGCCGAGCTGCTCGAACAGATCCACCAGCGCCAGTTCGGCCGCGTACAGCTCCCAGTTGCTGGTGAAGAAGCCGCCGTCCTTGTTGCTGTCCGAGTAGCCCAGCATGATGTCCTGCTCGCGGCCCGAGCGCGCGACCATGCCGGCGATGCCGGGCAGCGCGTAGAACTGCGCCATGATCGGCGCGGCGTTGCGCAGGTCGCCGATGGTCTCGAACAGCGGCACCACGATCAGGTCGTTGACCGCCGCGCCGCTGTCGAGCGTGCCGCGCATCAGGCCGACTTCCTTCTGCAGCACCAGCACCTCGAGCAGGTCGCTGACATCCTCGGTGTGGCTGATGATGTAGTGGCGCAGCGCGTGGCGGCCGAAGCGGCCCAGCATCTCGCGCGCGGTCTCGAAGATGGACAGCTCGCTGCGGGCGTGGTCGGAGTAGTCGGCGCCGATCACGCGCAGCGGGCGCGCGTCGTCCAGGACCTTCAGCAGCAGCGTGCGCCGGCCGGCCTCGTCCAGGCTTGAATAGTCGGCCTCGATGCGCGCCACGCGCAGCAGCTCGGCCACCACCTCCTCGTGCTTGTCCGAGCTCTGGCGCAGGTCGACCGTGGCCAGGTGGAAGCCGAAGACCTCGACCGCGCGCATCAGCGGCGCCAGGCGCGGCGCGATCAGCGCCTGCGCGTGGTGGAACTTCAGCGAGGCCTCGATCACGCGCAGGTCGGCAAGGAAGGCCTCGGCCGAGGCGTAGGGGTTCTGCGGCGCCACCGCGTGGCGCAGCGCCTCGGTGCCGGTCAGCTCGTGCAGCGTCGCGGCCAGGCGCGCGTAGATGCCGATCAGCGCACGGCGGTAGGGCTCGTCCTGGCGGTGCGCGTTCTGGTCGGGCGAGCGCTCGGCCAGCTGCCGCATCTCGGGCGTGACCGGGCACAGCAGCAGCGACATCGACAGCTCGGCGCCGAGCTGGTGCACCTCGGTCAGGTAGTGGCGCAGCGCCGTCTCGCTCTGGCGCGACAGCGCCAGCTTCAGCGTCTCGGCGGTCACGAAGGGGTTGCCGTCGCGGTCGCCGCCGATCCAGTTGCCCATGCGGAAGAAGTTGGCGATGTCGCGGCCCGGCAGCGCGTGCTCGACCTCGCGGTACATCTTCGGGATCTGGCGCAGGAAGGTCGAGCGGTAGTAGGACAGCGCGTTCTCGATCTCGTCCGAGACGGTCAGCTTGGTGTAGCGCAGCATGCGTGTCTGCCAGAGCTGGGTCACGCGGGCGGCGAGCTGCTCCTCGTTCTCGGCGCGCTCTCGCGCGGTGTGCAGATGGTCGCGCTGGTTGATCAGCTCGGCCACGGCGCGCTCGGCGTCGAGGATGGACTTGCGCTGAACCTCGGTCGGGTGCGCGGTCAGCACCGGCGAGATGTAGGCCCGCGCGAGCGTGCCGGCGATGTCGTCGGCGCGGATGTCGGCCTCGGCCAGGCGCTCGAAGGCCATCGCGAGCGACCCCTCCTGCAGATGGCCCTGACGCTCGTGCACCTCGCGGCGGCGCACATGGTGGCGATCCTCGGCGATGTTGGCCAGGTGCGAGAAGTAGCTGAAGGCGCGGATCACGCTGACGGTCTGCTCGACCGACAGGTTCTTCAGCAGGCGGTCGAGCGACTTGCCGGCGCTGGCATCCTGCTTCAGGCGGTAGGCCACCGAGAGCTGGCGGATCTTCTCGACCAGCTCGTAGGCGGCCTTGCCTTCCTGTTCGCGGATGACGTCGCCGAGGATGCGCCCGAGCAGGCGGATGTCCTCGACCAGCGGTCGGTTCTTCTCGGCCGCATCGGCGGCCGACCCGGTCTCGACGACCGGGGTTTCAGGAGCGGGGGCGGAAGCGGCGTTCTTCTCGGGACGGGCAGCGCGGGGCATTGAAACCTCGATGGCGATGGAGTGGTAACCGGGTTACGCGGCGCATGTTAGCACCCGAAGTGGTGATCCAGAGCAGCTTTCGGACCAGAACCGGTCCGTTGGCGCCGTGTGAGGCCTGTCACGACTTCGTCGGCCGATGAAGGACAATCGCGGCATGAACACACTGTCGTCCCCGTGCATCATCGCCACCCGCGAAAGCCGCCTGGCCCTGTGGCAGGCCGAGCATGTCCAGTCCCTGCTGCGCCAGCGCTTCGGCTGGAGCGTCGAGCTGCTGGGCATGACGACCAAGGGTGACCAGATCCTGGACCGCGCGCTGTCGAAGGTCGGCGGCAAGGGCCTGTTCGTCAAGGAGCTGGAAGTCGCGCTGGAGGAGGGCCGCGCCCACCTGGCGGTGCATTCGCTCAAGGACGTGCCGATGGAGATGCCCGAGGGCTTCTCGCTGTGCACCGTGCTGGAGCGCGAGGACCCGCGCGATGCCTGGGTCTCGCCCCGTTTCGAGTCGGTGCAGGCGCTGCCGCAGGGCGCGCGGGTCGGCACCTCGAGCCTGCGCCGGGTGGTGCAGCTCAAGGCGATCCGGCCGGACCTGGATGTGCAGCCGCTGCGCGGCAACCTCGATACCCGGCTGCGCAAGCTCGACGAGGGCCAGTACGACGGCATCGTGCTGGCCGCCGCGGGCCTGAAGCGCCTGGGCCTGGACGCGCGCATCCGCGCGGTGATCGATCCGGACGTGATGCTGCCGGCGGCCGGGCAGGGCGCGCTGGGCCTGGAGGTGCGCACCGATTCGACCGTGCTGCGCGAGGCGCTGGCGTCGCTGACCCACGCGCCGACCTGGCTGGCGGTGCATGCCGAGCGCGCGGTGTCGCGGGCGCTGGGCGGCAGCTGCAGCATGCCGCTGGCTGCCTGGGCGCACTGGCAGGGGGGCACGCTGGTGCTGCAGGCCCGCCTGGGCCATCCGGTCGAGGCGGCATATCCGCTTCATGTGGTGAACGTGTCGGCCGAGGTGACCGACACCGCAGCCGCCGAGGCGCTGGGCCTGGAAGCGGCGCGCCAGTTGCGCGCCGCCGGCGGCCAGGTCTGCCTGGACGCGGCCGCCGCGCTGTCGGCCGGCGCATGACGCCAGCCGCCGCGCTGCCGACGGTGCTCGTCACCCGGCCGCAGCCGCAGGCCGACGACTGGGTCGCGCGGCTGCAGGCGCTGGGCGCGCCGGCGCAGGCCCTGCCGCTGATGCGCATCGTGCGCCGCGAGGGCTTCGACGCGGCGGTGCGTGCGGCCTGGAGCGATCTGGCGCGGCACCGGCTGGTGATGTTCGTCAGCCCGAACGCGGTGCTGGCCTTCTTCGCCGGACGACCCGAGGGCGCCGCCTGGCCGGCGCAGACGCTGGCCGGCGCGACCGGCCCCGGCACGATCGCGGCGCTGCGCGCGCAGGGCGTCGAGGCGCGCTCGATCGCCGCACCCCCCGAGGATGCGGCGAGCTTCGATGCCGAATCGCTGTGGCGCCATGCGCTGGCCGGGCTGGACTGGTCCGGCCAGCTCGTGCTGATCGTGCGCGGCGAGGACGGCCGCGACTGGCTGGCCGCGACGCTGCGTCAGGCGGGCGCGCGCGTCGACGGCCTGGCCGCCTACGCGCGTGCCGAGCCGGCCTGGACCGCGGCGGAGTGCGCCGCGCTGGCTGCGGTCGGGCGCGATCCGGCCGCGCATGTCTGGCTGTTCAGCAGCTCGCAGTGCATCGCGCACCTGCTGGCGGCGCCGCTGGAGGCCGGTGAGAGGGCCGCCCTGCGCCGCGTGCCGGCGCTGGCCACCCATCCGCGCATCGCCGAGACCGCCCGCGCGGCCGGCTTTGCCGCGGTCGTGCCGGTGCGTCCGGATCCGCTTGAGGTGCGTCAGGCGCTCGACCCCTCGCAGGAGCCGCAGGCGTGATGCGTCGCACGCAGGCGCGGTCCGCTCTATACAATCTTTCCGGAGGGAGGTCCCTCCTCCCGGATCCGCATTGCCCGTGAACGATCAATCCTCCTCTTCCAGCAGTCCGGTTCCGCCGGCTGGCGCCGCCGAGGCGCCGGTCGAGGCATCCGCACCGGCCGTTCCTGCTGCCGCGCCCGCAGCGGCGTCCGTGGCGCCGGCCGCGTCCGCGCCGCCGCTGTCTGCGCCCCCGCCCGTGGCCACGCCTGCGAGCCTGCCTGCGAGCCTGCCTGCGCCCGCGCCCGCCTTGCCCGGCTGGGTCCTGCCGACCGGCCTGGTGCTGGCGCTGCTGGCCGGCGGCGGCGCCTGGACCAGCTGGCAGACGCAGCAGCGGGTGCATTCGCTCGAGATGGAGCTGGTCAAGCGCCAGCAGGACAGCGGCGAGCAGTCCGCCGAGGCCCGGGTGCTGGCGCGCCAGTCCGACGAGATCGCGCGCGACGCGGCCGCCAAGGTCGCGCTGATGGAGGCGCGTGTCTCCGAGGTCGCGCTGCAGCGCGGCCAGATCGACGATCTGCTGCAGTCGCTGTCGCGCTCGCGTGACGAGAACGCGGTGTCCGACATCGACTCGGCCATCCGGCTGGCGATCCAGCAGTCCACGCTGACCGGCTCGGCCGAGCCGCTGATGGTGGCGCTGCGCAGCGCCGACGAGCGGCTGGCGCGCATCAGCCAGCCGCGCCTGGAGCCGCTGCGCCGGGCGATCGCCCGCGACATGGACCGGGTGCGCTCGGTGGCGGTGCCCGACATCGGCTCGCTGCTGATCAAGCTCGACGAGACGGTGCGGCTGGCCGACGAGCTGCCGCTGGTCTCGCAGGCTGCCACCACCGGCCGGGCGGCGGCCCAGCAGGCACGTGCGGTGCAGGCCGCCGCCCGGGCCTCGGCCGCGCAGGGTGGAGCCGCCAGCGCGGCCTGGCCGCAGTGGCTGCAGGACTGGAGCCGGCCGGTCGAGCTGGTCTGGTCCGAGATCACCGGCCTGCTGCGGGTGACCCGCATCGATCATCCCGAGGCGATGCTGCTGTCGCCTGACCAGGGCTTCTTCCTGCGCGAGAACCTGAAGCTGCGTCTGCTCAATGCCCGGCTGTCGCTGCTGTCGCGCCAGCCCGAGGCGGCCGTCGCCGACCTGCAGGCCTGTCAGCGCATGCTGGTGACCTATTTCGACATGAGCGCGCGGCGCACCCAGATCGCTGCCGACATGCTGCGCCAGGTCTCCTCGCAGAGCCGGCTGGTCGGCATCCCGCGGCCGGACGACACGCTGGCCGCCACCACGGCCGCGCTGGCCGGACGCTGAAGGAGTCGCACGATGCGTCAGGTGGTGTGGCTGCTGATGATGTTCGCCATCGCGGTGCTGGCGGCGAGCACGCTGGGCGCCAATGACGGGCTGGTATCGATCTACTGGGCGCCGTGGCGGGTCGATCTGTCGATCAATGTCTTCGTGCTGCTGCTGCTGGCGGCAGGTTTTGTCGGCCATGTGCTGACGGGGGCGGTCTCCGGCCTGATCGATCTGCCGCAGCGGGCGCGCCAGTGGCGCACCCAGCAGCGCGAGGCGGCGGTGCAGCGCGCGATGCGCGAGGCGGTGGCGCAGCTCTTCGCCGGCCGCTACGGCCGTGCGCACAAGGCGGCGCAGCAGGCGCTGGACATCCGCATCCAGGCGCCCGACCTGAAGCTCGATCCGGATCTGCCGGTGCTGGCGCATCTGCTGTCGGCCAGTGCGCTGCACCGGCTGCAGGATCAGGGCCGGCGCGACGAGCAGCTCGCGCGTGCGCAGGCGCTGCTGGCGGATCTGCCCTCGGGCTCCGCGATCGGCGAGGGCGCCCGCATGCTGGCCGCCGAGTGGGCGGTCGACGACCGCGATGCCGATCGGGCGCTCGACCAGCTCGGTCAGCTGCCGGCCGGCGTGGCCCGCCGCACCCATGCGCTGCGGCTGAAGCTGCAGGCCACCCGTCTTGCCCGCCAGCCGCTCGAGGCGCTGAAGACCGCACGCCTGCTGGCCAAGCATCAGGGCTTCACGCCGGCGGCCGCCCAGGGGCTGCTGCGCTCGCTGGCGGTCGAGGCGCTCGACACCGCCCGCGATGCCGACCAGCTGCGCCGCATCTGGCTGCAGCTCGATGGCGCCGACCGGCGTGACCCGTATGTGGCCGCCCGCGCCGCGCGCCGTGCTGCTGCGGTCGAGGCGCCCTCCGACGCCCGGGGCTGGCTCAAGCCCCATTGGGAGCGGCTGGCCGAACTTGACGAGCGCGACCGTGGCGATGTGCTCGATGCCTTTGTCGAGGTGCTGCCGGGGCTGCCGGCCGACTGGCTGCCCTTGCTCGAGACCGCGGTCGACGCCTCGCCGCGCGATGCACATCTGGCCTATGTCGCCGGCCGGGCGATGGCCGAGCGCCAGCTCTGGGGGCGGGCGCATCGCCTGCTGGAGGTGGCTGCATCCTCGGCCGATGCGGCACCGGCGCTGCGGCTGAAGGCCTGGCGCGCGCTGGCCGAGATTGCCGAGAGCGAAGGTGACGAGGCCTTGGCTCAGCGCTGCTATCGCGAGGCGGCACGCAGCCTCTGATCCGGGGGCAAAAAATAATTGTCGGAAGTGCTTGCGGAAATTTTCAGGCGCATGCCATAATTCATATCTCAGCGAAATTCGCATGGCGGCTGTAGCTCAGTTGGATAGAGTACTTGGCTACGAACCAAGGGGTCGTGGGTTCGAATCCTGCCAGCCGCACCATAAAGTAAAGACAAATTCGCCGAGATGATCGCAAGATCAATGCGGCTGTAGCTCAGTTGGATAGAGTACTTGGCTACGAACCAAGGGGTCGTGGGTTCGAATCCTGCCAGCCGCGCCAACAAAATCAAGGACTTAGCTTCGCAAGGGGCTAAGTCCTTGTCCTTTTCTGGCCTATGTGCCCAACAAAGTGCCCAACAGGTCGGGACGGTAGGGGTCGGGTCGGGTGCCTGTCCTTGTCTCGGGCGTCCCGTGTCCCTGTCGGTGGGGCTCGGTCAGTCGCTGGGGGTGTCCCATCCGCTAGAGGTGTTGGGCACAAGGCCCCGCGATGTTGGGCACATGCCCGCGTGCCTTCGCACGGTGTAAGGTGTTGGCATGAAAACACGCCCACTTCTGGCGCTGCCCGACTATCAGCGCATCTATCAGGTCATCTACAGCGTTCTTGAGGCAAGCGAAGTTGCCCGCACGCATCGGGCCTGTATCCTGTTCACCATCGCGGGGACGTTGATCCTTCGGGAGCATTACAAGCTGCCCGCCACGATCAGCGCCGGATTCATGGGGATGATGGTTGACGAGAAAAGCTCAACCGTCGCCATGTATGGCCGCATGGGTGACGGGCCAGAAAGTGACGGGCAGGCGTTTCATGCGTGGGTCGAGTGCCAAGGGTGGCTGATTGACTTCATGGCCCCCATCATGGGCATGGCCTTCAAGGAAGACGGGCACCCGTTGGACTTGCCGCGCTGGATGCTTCAGAAGCCATTGGCGGAACGGAAGTCCGATATCAACGAACTACAGCGGGTCGGGGACTTCTACCTTGAGCATGATTCCGCGCTTGCTGAATCGCTGATTGACTCCCAATCGGCGGGCTCGATAGACCTAGCGAATGTCTGCCTTGCTTGGTTCCGGCGTCCCCCATCGGCCTTGAAGGAACTGGCGCTAGGTGACAGTCACGGCAAGCCCAAGAAACTTGTGTTGCGTGCCCCGTCGATTGAGGGCGTTTGGTGATCGTCACCCGGTGCAGCAGGCAGGCGTGAGGGGAAAGCCTGCAATCAGTTGCACGACACAGGCGGCGGTCAATCCGTCGCAGTGGTGGCGCGGCCCTTCGCCTGCACTCGCATTCGGCGTTCTACGTCCTTGAGCATGTCCGAGGGTGTGATGTCCAGGGCATCGCAAAGCCTGAAGACCATCCGCACGCTTGGACTGTTGCGGCCAAGCTCGATCAAGGACACATAGTTGCGGTCAACGTCTGCCCGCAACGCCAAGTCCGTTTGCGTCCACTTCCGTTTTGTGCGCAGGTTGCGCAGTGCCTGCCCGAATGCTTGGTCTGGTTCTATCAAAGCCTTGCCCAATAAATTGAGCAAGGGTCACGGGCTGCACCCCTCTGAATTCCGTATATATGCTGCAAAATGCGGCATTGAAAGGAATCTCAAAAGATGGCGCTTACAACATGCAGGGAGTGCGGGAAGCAGGTCAGCACGGACGCGAAGGCTTGCCCCCACTGCGGAACTTCGGAACCCGCCAAGAAGAAGGCAAAGGGCGGCATTGGCAAGTGGTTGCTGATCGTCTTTGCAATCGGTCTGGTGGCAATGGTGCTGCCCAAGAAGGACAAGGCCACGGCGGCGGCGAAGCCACCAGTGCAAGCGGCCCCGGCTCAGGTCACAAAGCCAGCGAACAAGCCGGACATTGAACAGTGCTTCGCGGCGGGCACGGCCTTGGCAAAGGTGTTTTTGGCGAACTTCTCACAAGCTGCGGATGCGGGCTTGATGGCATCCGACACGATGAAGCAGGGATGCGAAAAGCAAGTGGGCGACAAGGGCGGCGACTGCGTGCGCCAGTGCGAAACCGCCTTCCGTGTCGAAGCAAAGGGCGCTGTGCAGGGGCTGAAGTAGCCCGCGCCGTGCAATCAATTGCAGCGGGTCGAGGCGTCAGGCAGTCGCCACACGGCGGGCCAGCGGAAACGCGATGTCCCGCAACACTTCACCCATGAGGGGGCCAAAGATCGCGGCCCCGAGTTCGATTGCATCTTTCCCCGTGGGCAAGGTCGGGGCTTGCTTCTTCAGGCCCCAGGCAAGGGCGATGCGTTCGCCCCTCGTGAGTGCTGCCGTGATCGTGTCGGGCAAGGCATCCAACACGGCGGGGTCGGCTTCATATGCCGCAAGCCCCAGGCCCCACAAGCGATGATCCGGGAAGGTCAGCAAGTCGCGGGCCTTCACATGGGGCAGCAGACGGCAAACCATGTTGATGAGTGCGGCCCGGATGCCGTCGCTGTATCCGTCGCATTGCTCGCTGCCCAGGCGCATGAAGTCGCGCCATCGTTGAATGTGCGTGGCTTCGTCTTCGGCGGGGTTGCGGATCGGGTGCGGGGCGTGGGCGAGGTTCACGGCTTGATTCCTTGCAGTAGGGCTAGAACGGCGTGGAAGTGCTGTCCATCATCAGCGGGCGGGGTCGGTGTGCCCGTGGCTTCCAGCACAAGGCGCACGGCCTGCAATCGCGTTGCGGGCGGGCCGGATTCCATGAGGTGCGCCAGCACTTCAACGGCTCGCAGTCGGTGGGCTGTCAGGCTCAGGGCGGTTTCCTCATGCACGGTGCTTAGAAGCCCTTGCACGTAGGCGGTGAAGGCGGGCAGGCGTGCCCATCCGCACATGGTCTGAGGCGACACGCCCACGGTCTTTGCTGCCTGCCGCTGTGACTGCCCGGAAGCAATCAGGGAAGCGGCGTGCAATTGCTTGGGCGTGAGGCTTGCCATGTTCGGAATCCTTCGCCTTCGTTCAACCCTTCAGGGCTGCCCCCGTCATGGGTCGCCATGCGCTGGAAGTCGGCAGGGCTTGCCCTTCACCCTTGCGGGCAGTCAGCCCCAGGGCAGCGGCTGCCATGCGGCCCCCGATGTTGCGAAGGCCCCAGGCGTTGCCCGCACCTTGCGGCTTGCCGTCGCTCTTGGTTGCGCTCAAGCGATTGAAGGCGCTTCGCTTCGCGTTGAAGGCTTCCATTGCAAGGGCTTCGCGCTGGGTCTTCTCCCGTTGGGCGATGGCTGCATCAATGGCTTCGGCCAAGTGCTCGCCCATCGTTTGATAGTTCTCAGGCGTTAGGGTGGAAGCGGGGCGCGAGTTGATCGGCTGTTTCGGGGTGTTGCCCGCACGGCCCAAGGTGGTGGGGGTGCCCACGTTGGAAAAGTTGCTCGGGGCCGTGGTGCGGGTCAGGGTGGCATCCGTGGGGGCCGTGCTTGCTGCGGGTGCCTTCGGGATGGCCGGGGCAGCGTCCCCCAGGTCGCGGGCGCTGGGGCCTGCCAGGATTTGGGCAAAGGGAATCACAAGCCCTTTGCGGGCCGTGGATTGGCGGGCGATGTTCTCGCCCCGGTACACCTTGCGCACGGTCACACGTTCGGCAAAGCCGGGGACGTTCTCGCAAAGGTCAGCAAGGACATTCAGGGGGATGGTTTGGGCGGTCATGTTGCGTTCTCCGGGTTGGAAAATAGGTTTCAGCTATGAGTATCATTCTACCAATAGTCAAGTGCAATTGAAAGGGTATGAGGGGATTACCAAAGCCCAAGCTCTGTCATTGCCTTGTCCACGTCTTCAGCGGTTGCAATCGCCTTTTCCTTTATTTCCGTGGGTTTTGGTGCCCCTTCGAACTTCGGTTTGTTGGGGGGGATTCCTGCAATTGATTGCACGGCCTTCGCGTGGTGGTGGAATCCAGCGGGTTCCAGGTGGTGCGCCTTGTCCGGGTTTGCTGATATGTTCAAGTCGCATAGGTAAGCGGCTTGCTTTGTCACCATGTCCCGGATTCGGTCGCGTACCTTTCGGATAAAGGCTTGCACTTCCTGAAGCTGAGTTTCTAGCCTGTCTTTGTAGCCGGATGCTTCCTTGCCCATGCGGGCCAGCGTCTTGGAGTAATCGGCTTCCAGTTCTAGGGCCACTTTCCTTTGCACTTCCAGCGGGGCCAATCTCAGGGCCTTGTGTACCTTCAAAATGCCTTCCCATTGGTGGCGGGGGTAGATTCCTTCCATCAAGGGGGCGTCCCCCAGGAAGTCGGGCAGGTGTTTGAAGGGCTTTGCCTGCCCAGCATCGAAGGCCCCCCACTTCTTCAGCATTGCATCGTGAAGGGTGTCCAAGTCGGGGTACTTTTCCCGGTGATTCTTGCGGAATTGCTTTATTGCCTCTTGGGACTTGTTCTTGATTCCCAATTCCTTGAGTTTTTCAACTAGCTGGCGGTCAGTGATGTATCGGCCTTGCCACTTGACCTTGCACCCGATACCGGGCTTGTCCGCTGCCTTTTCGGTGGCTTGAACTTGCTTGTCTGCCCACTCCAATGAACCCCAGGGCTGTTCACTTCTGATTCGCTGATGCCCCAAACTACAGGGCGGAACGAAGCAGAAGGAGCGAGAGCGGGATGACGACGATGCTGAAACGCAGTCTGGCGCAGGTCAGTGATCCGCGCCGAGCGCAGGGGCGGCGCTACGACCTGCCACACGTGCTGCTGTACAGCGTGCTGGCGGTAGCGTCGGGGGCGACGTCGTACCGCAAGATCGAGCAGTTCATGCAGACGCACTGGGAGCGGCTCAACGAGGCGTTCGGCAGCCGCTGCAAGCGCGCGCCGGCGTACACGGGGCTGCGCAAGATCCTGCAAGGGCTCGATGCGCGAGAGGTGGAGGCGGCGCTGCGGCGCGTGGCGAGCGAGCAGGTCGAGCAGATGGCCGACGAGGCGGGCCGAGCGGTGATCGCGCTGGATGGCAAGGTGCTGCGCGGCAGCCTGGATCGGTTCGAGGATCGGCGAGCGGCGCAGGTGCTCAGCGCGCTGGCGGTGTCGCAGCGGGTGGTGCTGGGGCACGTGCTGATCGAGGATGGCAGCAAGGATCACGAGATCGCGGCGGCCCAGCGCCTGATCGAGGAGCTGGGGCTGGGCGGGTGCCTGTACACGCTCGACGCGCTGCACTTGCAAAAAACACGGTCGAGCTGATCGTCGCCTCGGGCGGCGACATGCTGGTGCAGCTCAAGGCCAACCAGCCCGGGCTGCTGGCGCGCATGCGCGAGCACATCCGGCGGCGCCCCGCCGGCGACACGCACTACAGCGCCACGCTGGGCCGGCGCAATCGCATCGAGCAGCGCCGCGTGCGCGTGTGGCTCCTCAACCCCGGCAGCGGTCATGCGCCCTGGCACGATCACTTCCAGTGCCTCGTCGAGGTCACCCGCTCCACCGAGATCTTCGATCCCGCCCGCAAGGCCTTCGCCCCTCGCGCCGAAGCACCGGCCCTTTACCTGTGCACCACCCGGGCCAGCGCCGACGACTTCGCCCTCGCCATCCGCGGCCACTGGCGCATCGAGAACCAGCTCCACCACGTCCTCGATACCGCCTTGGCCGAGGACGCCTGTCGCATCCGGCGCAATCCCGGTGTCTTTGCAGCGCTGCGCCATCTCGCCCTCAATCTGCTGCGCGCCAATGGCGAGGTCCACATCGCTCAAGCCCTCTATCGCAATGCCCTGTGCCTTGAGCGGATCCTGGGCTATGCGGGCGTCCGGGAGAAGTGAACAGCCCTGGGTCATGAGCAGGAATGCAAGGCGGTGTGCCCCGTGCCTGCCCTTGTGGGTGCGAATGATTCGATACCCGCTTGCGTTGATATGTCCCGCTTCCTGCCCCGCTTTGGCAGTTCCACGGCGGTTGACCTTCCATCGAAAGGCCCCGGTGTCGGGGTCATATTCCAGCAGTTTGGCGAGTTCATCCCTTGTCATGGCCTGCCCCCTCCAATTCGGCAACGTAGGCGGGCAGGTCTGGAATCAGCGTCCAATCGTCCCCGGAATCCTCTTCCAAGTAATACCGCTGCCCCGCTGGGGTGGTTTCGGTGCCCCAATCGCGCAAGACAAGGCCGGAACCCTTCAGAATCCGATTGCCCTTTGCCAAAAGCTGGGTGGCGTGTTTCGGCTTGGTGGGTGGCTCGGTCGGTGGGGCGGGGACGTGCGGGCGCTTGCCGTCCCGGATGTGGTGAATCGTGACGGTCATTGCTGCCCCTCCTTCGCGCTGGTGAAGTACGGGCGCACGGTGGCGGAATGCCAGTAGGGGCGGCGTCCAAAGATGCCATCCGGGGGCGGGAAGTCACCCGCTGCAATGCGGCGCTTCAGCGTGCTATCGCTGGTCTTCAGCAGCGTGAGAACGTGCCCCAGCAAGACACGTTGGGGCGTGCTCAGGTCAAGGCCCGACACTGCCAGCTTCCGGGCGTGGCCCTTGTTGGGCTTGGGTGCTGGCTTGGCTTTGGGGGGAAGTTCTGCAACTGGCTGCAAGGCCAGGGCAGCGGGGGCCGGGGTGGCGTGTGCCGCACTGGTGGCGGCTTTCTTGATGAACTGAATCGGCATAGGACAGGCTTTCCGGCGCAAGAATGCAAAAAGCCGTGGTGTGGTGCGCCAAAAAGCCAGCACGGCTAATTTGCGCAACACATTCACGGCTTGCCGGAATGCCCGATGTCCTACGGGTCAGTTACTACCCGCCCAATGGTGCAGGGCGGGTGCGGTTATTCTCTTATAACCCCCTAGTAATCGTCAAGAGTAATCAAGCGGCTTTTGTTGGCAGTGCCACCACGTTGGATTTCTTCCCATTCAGTGCCCATTCCAGATGTTGCCCCAAGCGGTTCCATGCGTCTTGAAGCTCCGGCCATCGGTCGGACTTCTGATAGGTGCGGGTCAGCTTGTCCGGGACGTGGTTCAAGGCCCGTTCGATGATTTCCACCGACACGCCACGGTCACCCATGATCGTTGCAGCGGTGCGGCGCAGGTCGTGGGGTGTCCACTCGCCCCCGGACAAAAGAAGCGTGGCGGTCGCCTTGCTACGGCCCTTCATGGGCGTGGTGCGCTGCCTGTCCTTCACTTGCTTGGCAATGCTCTTCACGCAAACGTGTTCGGTCGGGTTGCCTTCGGCGTCCCGCTTGTTGTCGGCGGGGTAACACCAGGGCGTGCCCCCGGTCAGGGTGTGCAGTTCCTTGAAGAGGGTCAGGGCGAAGTCCGACAAGTGAACGTGGTGCTCTTCCCCGTTCTTGGCGTTCTCCGAGGGGATGCGCCACGTTCTCTTGTCGAGGTTGACGTGTTCCCACTTGGCGCGGCTCACTTCCCCGACACGGGCAGCGGTGCCCAGCATGATCCACAGTGCAAGCTCGGTCGTGCGTTGCAGCTTCGCGGCGGGCAGCTTGTCCCGAAGCTCCAACAGTTCGGACTCGGGCTTGTCGGTCTTGGTCACCCACAGCACGCGCTCACGCTCTTTGTAGGCCGGGGCAATGTCGGACTTCTTCAGCTTGTGCAGCGGGGAAACTTCGATGTAGTCCCGGCGCACGGCCCATTCAAGGAACTGGCTCAGGTCAGCGAACAAGCGGCCCGCCATGCGTGGGGCGCGTTCCTTGATGCCATCGAACAGGCCCGCCCAAGTACTCTTGGGGATGACGGACAGGGGGCGATTGCCCAGCGTGGGGAACACGTCCCGCTCGAAACTGCGGATGACTTCGGCCCCATCGTCCTTGCGGCCCTTGTCGCCTTGCTTCTTCAGTTCCAGGGCCTGCCACTTGAGGGCAAGGGCCTTCACGGTTTCTTCCTCATGAACCCGCTTCACTTCGGCTTGGGTGTGGGCGGCTTGTACCTTGGACAGTTGCCGCTCGGTGCTGGGGTTCTTGCCCGCCTTGTGCTGTTCGATTGCCCAGGCGTGGGCGTCCCGGATGTCCTTCAGGCTGTCACCCGGCCACGTTCCGGCTGTGAAGTCGCACAGCTTGCCAGCGTGGCGGAAGCGCCAGCGGAAGAGAACGGACGCGGTGCCGTCCTTGGTGCGCCTCACCACGCCATAGAGGCCCCCGGCTTCGGTCACGCGGGTAACGGTCGGGGACTTCACGGCGGCTTGAAGTTCAAGGTGTTGCCAGCGTGTGCCCTTCGGCTTGGCTGTCGTGCCCGTAGAGGCTTCGGCGGTGTCGGTGGTGGTCTCGGTCGTGTCGGTCATTGTTCGCCCCTTGTGCGGCCCGCTGGGGGCCTTGCTGCGCCTGTTGCTGGGGCGGGGCACATTCATTTGTGCCCAACAGTGTGCCCAACAAGTTATTGGGCTAGAGTGTATCAGGTTGGGGGGAACAAAGGGGTAGCAATTACCAAGTTCACTAGGTTTGTCAAATACTTAGCGCGGTCTGTCGGTTCGCTTCATTCGGGGCACTTTTGCTTCGTACCTTCCTACGAACCAAGGGGTAGTGGGTTCGAATCCTGCCAGCCGCGCCAACCAAATCAACGGGTTAGCTCTCACAAGGGGCTGACCCGTTTGTCTTTCCTGGGCTCGGGGGTCCACCCAGGGGTCCACCGGTGGTGGGATCGCGGAGGACGCTGCGGGATGGCACTGGACGGCTCCTGCGTCGCAAGCGCGAGCACCAGCGTATCGGGGGACACCTTCAACGGGCGACTGCCAGCAGAAGACTGGGGACGGTCATTCAGTTCGCGACGGCCAATGTCGGCGGCCGCCGGAAGCGGCCGCTCGACTTCTGCAGCGGCCTGTGACCGCAGTGCCCAGAAAGCTGCCTTCGACCTTGTTTGCCCGGTCCGCGCGGGCGCCTTCGCTCAGGTGCTTGGCTACGTCAGCTCTCTTTGAGCGCCATGTGGCGATGCCGACCCTGAAGAGACATGGGCCGTCCCGATCTCGCCGCCCTGAAGCTGCCGGTCGGGCAACCTCGCTGTCACCCGTAGTAGGCCCCGTGACGGAGGGCACACGTCGGCGGGCAGCCATCAAGGCGATTGAGGCACGGAGCACGGCTTGAGACCGTGCGGGCTCACCCCACCGGGAGCCCAACGTGCGAGCCACGGCGCAGCAACCCCAGCGGGCGCCGGATGTCGCGCCGCTGCACTACGAGCGCCACCGTCCCGAGCAGACCACGCTGTACCGCCTGGTGCAGCAGCACGCGGCCAGCTTCATCGCGCACACCGAGGCCAGCACAGGCGCCGAGTTGCCGAGGTTCATCAAGGACGAGTTCGACGCGTTCCTCGAGTGCGGCATCCTGGCCCACGGCTTCTTGCGCCTGCGCTGCGGCGAGTGCGGCCACGACAAGCTGCTGGCCTTCAGCTGCAAGCGGCGGGGGTTCTGCCCGTCATGCGGTGCGCGGCGGATGTCGCAGACCGCGGCGCACCTGGTGGACCACGTCATCCCCCATGTGCCGGTGCGGCAGTGGGTGCTGTCGCTGCCGATCCCGCTGCGCGTGCTGCTGGCCGCACAGCCCGAACTGGTCACGCCGGTGCTGCAGGTGGTGCAGCGCGTGCTCACGCGACATCTGCTGGACGCTGCCGGGCTCCAGGCCGACGAAGGCCATGGCGGCGCGGTCACGCTGATGCAACGCTTTGGGTCGGCCGCCAACCTGAACATCCACCTCCACTGCCTGGTCCTGGACGGGGTGTACCGCTGCGACGCCGATGGCGTGCCCGGTTTCATCGAGGCGGGTGCGCCGACCGACGACGAGCTCGGTGCACTGCTGCACACCATCATTGCCCGGCTCATGAAGATGCTCACGCGCCGGGGCGTGCTGGTCGAGGACATGGGCCAGACCTACCTGGCCGAGCCGGATGCCGACGCTGGCACCCAACGCCGAGTTGCGCCAGCTGGTGGTGCCACAAGGGCCCGAGGCGCAAGAGCAGGCCACCGATGCCACAGCTGCCGCCGAGTGCGAGGTCGAGACCATCCAGGCAGGGCCGCACCGCATCAGCTGGGCGCGGCTGCTCAAGCGCGTCTTTGACATCGACATGCAGCACTGCCCGAACTGCGGCGGGGGCGAGCTGAAGATCATTGCGGCCATCCTCGAGCGGCCGGTCATCCAGAAGATCCTGACTCACCTGGGGCTGGACCCGCAGCCACCGCCTCGGGGGCGGGCGCGCGAGGCAGGGCAAGACTTCGCTGCCTGAGCCGCGCCGGCCATCACAAAGACTTCGCCCGGGCCCTCAGGCTGCGTTGCCAGCGGCAGCCAGGATGGCCCTGCGCCGCATGCTGGCTCGATACCTACGGATTCAGGGTCAACCCTGATATCGAGGCCCAGCGAGCCCCAAGCGATGCGTCAGGGGCTGGCCGGATCACGACAAGACGACGTCGCAGCCGTCAGTTCCAAGCCATCCAGACCGGTATCGGCCGGCCATCTATGCGTCTCTCGGGCTTGCCGGGCTTGCCAGAGACCGTTTGAATTTCCTATGCGCCCGGCAATGAGCACGCGCGCCTCGGGCTGGAACAGCATCACGGCCTCGGGGTCGTGCCCCGGCGCGGCCACGATGTCGCAGTTCGCCTCGCCCAGGCGCAGCGCCTGGCCGGGCACCAGGGCGGCATCGGTGTGGAAGCGGCGGCAGCGTTGGTCCAGTTCCTGGAAGGTGAGTGCTTCTTCGTCCCACTGGCGCACGGCCTCGAAGCTGGGCTCGGGCACGAAGGTGGCGCAGCGGTGCGCTTCCTGCAGCCAGGCGTTGCCGCCGCAGTGGTCGGAATGCATGTGGGTGTTGAGCACCCGGCCCAGGCGTTCGCCCTTCAAAGCGTGGGCCAGCAGCTGCAGGGTGAGCGGGGCATGGCTGTCGAAGCCGGTGTCCACCACGGCGGCACCCTCGCCGCCGGCATGGCCGGCAAAGACGATGTGGTTGGAGCTGAGCCAGTCGCGCTGCAGCACGGTGGCGCCCAGTTCGGCCAGGGCCTGGGCGGCGTTCACGCCCGGCGTGGGGTGCGGGGAGGTCATGCCGTGCCCCCCGCGCGTCCAGGTGCCGGGCCAGCGCGGTTTCGCGCTGCGCCACCAGGGCCAGGAAGTCCTCGGCGCCCTTCATCGCGGCAAAGGTGTCGAAGCCGGTCTCCAGGAAGTGCTGCAGTTCGCCCAGGCCGGCGGCAGCGGCGGGGCGGCGCATCAGGTGCAGGGCCTGGCGCAGGCCGGGCTTGCGGGTGTAGCGGTCCAGCGTGCGGCCCACGTCGAGCATGAGCTCGATCTGCCGCTGCCTGCTCGCCGGCTGGCCCACCTGGGTGGCCAGGCCAGCGCCGGGTGGCCGCTGTGGCTGGGCCTGGCGCTGCTTCACCCGGCGGTGCTGGGCCTGCAGTTCGTGCTGCAGGCCCGTCACGCCGTGGGCGACCCGGCCCCGCCGGCCACGCCGGCGCAGCGCCTGCGCGCCTGGGCGGCGGAATGGTGGGTGTCGACCCAGGTCTTCGGCTGGTGGCAGCCCTGGCGCACCGATGCTGAAGCCGACTTCCTGCCCCCCGGCCCCAAGCGCCGCGGCGTGGTGCTGGTGCATGGCTACTTCTGCAACCGCGGCCTGTGGCTGGACTGGATGGCCAAGCTGCGCCTGCATGGCGTGCCCTTCTTGGCGGTGACGCTGGAGCCGCACTTCGGCAGCATCGATGCCACCGTGCCCACCCTGGAAGCGGCCGTGCAGGCGCTGGAAGAACACACCGGCCTGCCGCCGCTGCTGGTGGGCCACAGCATGGGCGGCCTGGCCATCCGCGCCTGGCTGCGCGCCACGCCCGGGGCCCTGCAGCGCTGCCACCACGTGGTGACGGTGGGCACCCCGCACCGCGGCACCTGGCTGGCAAGGTTTGCGCACACTTACAACGGGAAGCAGATGCGGCTTGAAAGCCGCTGGCTGCGCAGCCTGGCTGCGGCGGAACCTGCCGGGCTCGCGCAGCACTTCAGCTGCCTGTACAGCCACTGCGACAACATCGTCTTCCCGGTCAGCAGTGCCGTGCTTCCGGGCGCTGCCGAGGTGCGGCACCTGCCGGGCCGGGCGCATGTGGAGCTGCTGCGCGACCCCGAGGTGTGGGCCCTGGTGATGCGCTGCCTGCAGGAACGCAGCCAGCCCGGCGCCTTGCCGGGCTGAACACCGCAGCGGCGGGAAACTGGCCGGCGGGTGCCGGTCAATTTCCGCCGCTGCCCGCCGTCGGTGCTTTGTAAAGTCGCCAGGCGGCCTTTCCTGACGACCTGCTGGTCTGGGTGAGCCGCCTTCGCGGGCCGGGTAACTGGCGCCGCGCATGCCTGAATCACCCCCCCGGCTGGCGGCTTGACCGCCGGCACGGGCCAAGGAGAAGCTGTTGAACGGCTCCTGCGTGCTGACCGCCCTGTCTTCCTTCACCCGCCGTGCCCTGGCCGTGCTGGCCCTGGCCCTGCCCGTGGCCGCGCTGGCGGCCGACCCGCAGATTGCCTCGGTGGTGGACAACCCCGACCCGGTGCCCGCCGGCGGGCAGGTGACCTACACCGTCACGGTGGACAACAACGCCGCCGATGCGGCGCTGAACACGCGGCTGCAATTCAGCATGCCCAGCGGCGCCGCGTTCGTTTCCGCCGGGCCGCTTTCGCAGAACTGCGCGCCGCAAAGCGCCACGCTGGTGGAGTGCAACCTGGGCAGCGTGGCCGGCTCAGGCGCCGACACCCGCACCCTCACCTTCGTGTGGCGCGCCACCGTGGCCGGCCCGGCCACGCTGAACCCCACGCTCACGCTGCTGGCCGACAACGACGTCAACCCCGGCAACAACGTTCAGACCGCCACCACCACGGTGATTGCCGGTGCCAACCTGGCCCTGGCCAAGATCGCCACGCCCGAGCCCGTGGTGGGCGGTGCCAACGTCACCTATACGCTGACGGCCAGCAACCCTGGCCCCAACGATTCCGCCGGAATCGTCATCACCGACACCTTGTCGCCTTCCAGCACCTATGTCTCGGCCAGCGGCAGCGGCTGGAGCTGCAGCCACAGCGCCGGCGTTGTCACCTGCAGCCGCAGCGGCCCGCACGTGGCCGGCGCGGCGATTCCGTCGGTCACCCTCGTGGCCACCGTCAACGCCAGCGGCGGCACCATCACCAACACCGCCACCGTGGCCCCGGCCAGCGGCGGCACGGCCGACCCCGACAACAGCAACAACACCGCCATCGCCAACAGCACCGTGCTGCCCGGGGCGGACGTGCGCATCGCGCAGAAGATCGTCACCTCCACCGTGCCAGCCATCGCCGGGCAGAACGCCACCTTCCAGATCCAGCCGCGCAACAGCGGCCCCAGCGCCGGCAGCAATGTCGTCGTCACCGACACCCTGCCCGCGGGCTGGACGTATGTCTCCGGCACCGGCACCAACTGGAGCTGCAGCGCCGCCGGCCAGGTGGTGAGCTGCACGCGCGCGGCCATGCCCGTGGACGCCACCGACAACATCAACATCGTGGCCACCGCGCCTTCCAGCGTGGCGCCCACCGGCACCACCTTCACCAACAACTCCAGCATCAGCGCCGCCAGCACCGACCCGGTGGCCGGCAACAACAACGCTGCGGTGAACATCCTGGTGCTGCCCGACGGCGCCGACCTGCGCCTGGCCAAGACCAAGACCCCGAACCCCGTGGCCCAGGGCAGCAGCCTGACGACCACCCTCACCGTCACCAACAACGGCCCGCGCGTGGCCACCGGCCCCTTGAAGGTGGTGGACGTGCTCAGCGGCGAAACCTTCGTCAGCAGCAGCCCGGCAGCCTGGAGCTGCAGCGCCACCGGCAGCGTGGTGGAGTGCACCCACGCCAACGGCTCCGGCCTGGCCGTGGGGGCTTCCCTGCCCGCCTTGGTGCTCACCACCACCGCCACCGGCAGTGGCACGCTCACCAACCAGGCCTGCACCGGCAGCAGCCTGCCGCCGGGCAGCGGCGCGGCCACGGCCTCACCGCCGTTGGAGGGCGACGCCAACAACTCCAACGATTGCACCTCGGCCGGCGCGGTGTCCACCACCGTGCAGCCGGATCTGGCCATCACCAAGACCACCACCACGCCCAGCGGCGGCGACAAGGTTGTCTCTTCCAGCGAAGCCAGCGTCACCTACACCCTGGTGGTGACGAACGCCTCGGCCACGCCGCAGAACGCCACCGGCGTGCGCATCACCGACACCGTGCCCGCCTTCATCAGCGGCCGCACCACGATCAACGCCGTTACCGCCACCGTTTCCGGCGGCAGCACCGCCACCTTCAGCTGCAGCATTGCCACGGCCACCGTCACCTGCACCCAGACCGGCGGCGTGCTCGCCCAGGGCGAGACGGTGACGGTGCCCATCACCGTGAACCGCGCCATGAGCGACGGCAGCTTCACCAACACCGCCACCGTCACGAACACTGCCGAGGGCGACCCGACCCCGGGCAACAACTCGGCCAGCGATACGGTGACCATCGAGCCCATTGCCGACGTGGAAGTGACCGGCAAGACGGTGAGCCCGGCCAGCGTGCGCGCCGGTGAAACGGCCACCTACGTCATCAGCTACCGCAACAACGGCCCGAGCACGGCTGCCAGCGTGCTGGTAAGCGACACCTTCACCTTCGGCGTGGGCGACACCGGCCTGACGGTGGTGTCCATCGCCTCCAACAAGCCCGGCTCCACCTGCACCGTCGGCGCCGGCAGCGTGCTCAACCCCGGTGCGCCGGCCTACAGCTGCACCATCGGCAGCCTCACCAACGGCGAGACGCGCACCATCACCCTGGTGGTGCGCCCCAACTTCATGGCCGGCGACCCGGCCCGCACCTTCAACAACACGGCGGCCATCACCACCACCACGGTGGAAAACCCCGCCGGCGGCGACAACGGCAACAACAGCCGCAGTGCGGTGCTGAACATCACCGCCTCCAGCATCGACCTGCTCGTCAACACCACCGATGTGACGGACCCGGTGCCCTACACCGCCGGCAACACCTTTCTGAACTACCGCGTGCGCGTCACCAGCAACGGGCCGAGCTACGGCACCAATGTGCACGTGACCAACACCATGGCGCCGCCGGCGGGAAAGCGCGTGCGCTTCGTCTGCGACACCACCACCCTGGGCGGCAGCACCTGCAACCCCGTGGCGCTGTGCTCGGTGAGCAACGTCACCTCGGGCGTGGGCACGCCGATTCCGGCCGTCACCTGCTCCGTGCCAGCAGGCAATGCCACCACGGGCCTCGCGGTGGGCGACCTGGCCAGCGGCCAGAGCAAGGACATCTTCCTGCGCTTCGAGGTGCTGGACCAGCCGGCAGTGAACGGCGACGTGTTCAACAACACCGCCGTCGTCAGCGCCAACGAGGCCGACAGCTTCAACGCCAACGACACCGAGGCCGAAACCACCACCGTGCGCCAGCGCGTGGACCTGCGCGTGACCAAGGCCGCCAGCGCCAGCCCGGTGAGCCTGAACCAGCCCTTCAACTGGACGATCACCGTGGTGAACAACGGCCCGGGCAATTCGGCCCAGACCGACCTGACCGACACCCTGCCTGCAGGCGTGCAGGTCACCGGCGCCATCAACTTCAGCAAGACCTTGCCCGCCGGCAGCGGCAGTTGCAGCCTGGCCGGCCAGGCCGTCACCTGCGCACTCGGGGCGTTGGATGCCACGGGCACGGCCACCATCACCGTGCCGGTGCGCTTCACCAGCTACCCCACCGGCGGCACCGCCACCAACACGGCCACGGTGGACACCGACCCGGCCAAGACGGGCGGCATCAACACCCCCGGGGGCAACAACACCGGAACCTCGGTGGTGAGCGTGACCAAGTCGTCCATCAGCGGCCTGGTGTTTGAAGACCGCCTGCGCGACGGCGCCAACGCCGGCACGCCGCAGTCCGCGGCGCTGGAGCCGCGCGTGGCCGGGGTGACCATCACCCTGACCGGCACCGACGCCTACGGCAACCCCATCAGCCGCAGCACCACCACCGCCAGCGACGGCACCTACCTCTTCGACAACCTGCCACCTTCGGACGGCACCGGCTACACCATCACCCAGACCCAGCCCGTGGGCCTGCAGAACTGCCCCGAGACGCCGCCCATGGGCAGCGTGGGCGGCAGCTACAACTGCGGCGGCACCTTCGGCGATTCCGTCTACAGCCTGGTGGTGCTGCCGGCCAACACCCCCGGCATCAACTACAACTTCCCGGAAATCCGCCGCGTTTCCCTGAGCGGCTTCGTCTACATCGACAGCAATGCCAACGGCGTGCGCAACGCCGGGGTGGATGCGCCCATCCAGGGCGCCACGGTGCGCCTGCTCGACGCCAACACCCTGGCCGTGCTGGCCACCACCACCACCGCGGCCGACGGCAGCTACAGCTTCACCAACCTCGACCCCCTGGTGTGGTACGCGGTGGAAGAGGTGCAGCCCACCACGCCGGCCGGCCTGGTGCAAGGCCCGGTGAACCTGGGGCTGGTGAACGGCGTGAGCTGCGCCGGAACCTGCTTGCCCTACCGCGACCAGCCCAGCCCCGGCTCCGACCTCATCCGCTACATCGACCTGACCACCGGCGTGGACGGCACGCAGTTCAACTTCGGTGAACTGCAGGTGGCCACGATCAGCGGCACGGTCTACATCGACCGCAACCGCAACGGCACGATGGACGCCACGCCCACCGACGCCCGTGCGAACAACGTCACCCTGCGCCTGGTGCAGGGGGCCGACTGCAGCAGCGGCACCACCCTGCAAACCACCACCACGGCGGCCGATGGCAGCTACAGCTTCGCCAACGTCACGGCCGGCCCGGCCTACCTCGTGTGCGAAACCCTGCCGGCCGGCCATGGCCATGGCAGCACCAACCCGGGCAGCGGCAACAGCACGCCCGGCGCGGGGGTCATCAGCATTCCGGCGCTGTCGCCTTCGGGTTCCACGGCCAATAACTTCGGCCTGCTGCTGGCCAGCCTGGCCGGCTCGGTGTACGCCGATGTATCCCCCGCCCTGCCGGCCAACACCAACAACGGCGTGCGCGATGCGGGCGAAGCCGGCATTGCCAACGTTCCTGTCACGCTGACCGGCGTGGACGCCCTGGGCAACCCGGTGAACCTTTCCACCACCACCGACGCCACGGGCAACTACCGCTTCGACGACCTGCTGGCCAGCAATGGCGCCGGCTACACAGTGACCGAAGGCGCCATCCCGCCTGCGGCCGGCAACTTCAACGACGGCCTGGAACATGTGGGCAGCAGCGGCGGCAACGCGGCGGTGAACGACACCGTCTCGGGCATCGTGCTGGCCGCCGGCGTGCAGGCCACGGCCTACGACTTCGGCGAACTGCCGCAGGCCTCCATCGGCGGCACGGTGTACGTCGACCGCAACCGCAACAACCTGCCCGACGCCAGCCCCACCGATGCCCCCTTGGCCGGCGTGACCCTGCGCCTGGTGCAGGGCGCCGACTGCGGCAGCGGCACCGTGCTGCAGACCGTGACCACCGACGCCACCGGCGCCTGGCTGTTCACCGCCGTGAGTGCGGGCAACAACTACCTGGTGTGCGAAACCCAGCCGGTGGGCGTGCTCAATGGCGTGGAAAACCCCGGCAGCGGCAACACCAGCCCGGGCGCCAACGTCATCGCCATCACCAACCTGCCCGCAGGCGGCAGCAGCGGCAACCACTTCGGTGAACGCCTGGGCTCCGTCGCTGGCAGCGTGTTCCTCGACACCGACAACAACGGCGCCCGCAATGGTGCGGACACCGGCATCGCGGGCGTCACCCTCACCCTCACCGGCACAGATGTCTCCGGCAACCCGGTGAACCGCAGCACCACCACGGATGCTTCGGGCAACTACCGCTTTGACGACCTGCTGGCCGCTGGAGCCGGCGGCTACACGCTCACCGAACAGGCGGCGCAACCCGTGGTGGGCGGCACCGCCACCCTGAATGGCCGCACCACTGCCGGCACCGTGGCCGCCGCCACCGTGGGCACGGCCACTGCCGTGGCCAGCACGCCCAGCGCCGTTTCCGCCATCACCCTGGCGGCCGGTGCCGATTCCGTCGCCAATGATTTTGCCGAAGTCTTGCCCGTGCGCTTGAGCGGCGCGGTCTTCATCGACGCCGCCAACAACGGCACGCGCGAGCTGCCGGGTGACCTGGGGCTGGCCGGCGTGACGGTGCAGATCACCGGCACCGACGACCTGGGCAACCCGGTGTCGCGCACCCTCACCACCGCGGCCGACGGCAGCTTCGTGGCCAGTGACCTGCGCCCCGGCACCTACACCCTGACCGAACCCACGCAGCCGCCCGGCACCAGCAACGGCATCACCACGCCCGGCAGCGCGGGCGGCAACGCCACCAACCCTGCCACCGTGCCGAGCCAGGTCAGCAACATCGTGCTCACCACGCCGGGCGCCAGTTCGCTGAACAACCTGTTCGGCGAAGTCGCCAGCAGCGGCGTCATCAGCGGCACCGTGTGGCTGGACCAGGATGCCAGCGGCACGCGCAATGGCACGGAGGCCGGCATCGCCGGCGTCACGCTCACGCTCACCGGCACCGACCTGGGCGGCAACCCGGTGAACCGCAGTACCACCACCGATGCCTCGGGCAACTACAGCTTCACCGGCCTGTCGCCGGGCAGCTATGTCGTGACCGAACCCACCCAGCCCACGGGCACGGTCAATGGCGTCACGCTGGCGGGCAGCCGCGGCGGCAGCGCCACCGCGCCTGCCACCCTGCCCAGCGCCATCAATGCCATCACCCTGGGCGTGGGCGAAAGCGGCACCGGCTACGACTTCCTGGAAGTGCCGGCCGGCCAGATCGGCGGCCGCGTGTTCCTGGACGCCGAAGACAACGGCGTGCAGGACGCGGGCGATGCAGGCATTCCCGGCGTCACCGTCACGCTCACCGGCGCCGACGACCTCGGCCAGCCCGTGAGCCAGACCACCACCACCGCGCCAGATGGCAGCTACAGCTTCGCCAACCTGCGCCCCGGCACCTATGCGGTGAGCGAACCCACGCAACCGCCGGGCACTGTGAACGGCCAGACCGTCGCCGGCAACCTGGGCGGCAATGCCACCCCGGTGGCCACCGTGCCCAGCCAGATCGGCGGCATCGTGCTGCCCGTGGGCGGCAGCGGCACGGCCTACAACTTCGCCGAGATCGGCCATTCGCCGGACCTGCGCGTGAGCAAGCGCAGCGGCAGCGAGCGCTTCACCGTCGGCCACCTGGGCAGCTATGTACTGAGCGTGCGCAACGCCGGCGAGGTGCCCAGCAGCGGCGAGGTGGTGGTGAGCGACCGCCTGCCCGCTGGCATCACCCTGGCGGCCACGCCCAGCGGCACCGATTGGCTGTGCACGGGCGCGGCCGGCGACAGCAGCTTCACCTGCCGCAGCAGCAGCGTGCTGGCCGCTGGCGCCACGCACCCGGGCGAGATCACGGCCCGCGTGCAGGTGGCCGTGGCGGCCCAGGCTGCGTCCCCCGCCATCAACGCCGTGATGGTGGAAGGCGGCGGCGAGCCGCCCCTGCGCGCGCCCACCCCGGCCGAACGCAGCGCCTTCGCCGGCACCCCAGGCAACCTGCCAGCCTGCGCGGCCACGCCCAGCCACAACGCCTGCCGCCTGGCCACGCCGGTGCAACTGGCCGCCGCCGTGAGTGGCACCGCCTGGATGGACACCGGCAGCCGCAGCCGTGTGCTCGATGCCGCCGACCGCCGCCTGCCCAACTGGCAGGTGGAGGTGCTGGACGTGGCCACCGGCCTGCCCATGGGCAGCGCCGTCACCGCCGCCGATGGCAGCTACCGCATTGGCAACCTGCTGCCTGGCGTGGAGCTGGCCATCCGCTTCCGCGACCCGGTGTCCAACGTGGTCTTCGGTTATCCCGTCAACGGCGAGGCCGCGCCCGGCTCTTCCGGCGCCGGCTGCGACAGCGCCACCGCCCGCAGCAACGGCAGCGCCAGTTCCTGCGTGGAAACCGGCGTGGCGCCGCAGCTCACCGTGGTGCTGGCCCCGGGGCAGGAACTGCCGCAGCAAAGCCTGCCGGTGGACCCCAGCGGCGTGGTGTACGACGCCGTCATCCGCCAGCCGGTGCCCGGCGCGGTGGTCACGCTCAGCCCGGTGGGCGTGTGCGCGGGCTATGACCCAGCGACGCAGATCGTCGGCGCCGGCCTGGGCGGCTACACGCTGAACGGCCAGGCCATTGCCATGACGACCGGGGCCGATGGCTTCTACCAGTTCCTCTTCGGCACCAATGCGCCCGCCAGTTGCACCTTTGCGCTGAGCGTGGCGCCGCCGTCGGGCTACCGCTTCGTGTCCACCCTCATCGCCCCCACGGCCGGGCCCCTGGTGCCCCCGGGCGGACCGGGCAGCACCTTCCTCGTGCAGCCGCAGGCCGCCGCGCCCAGCGGCGCGGTGGGCAGCGCCACCACCTATTACCTGAGCGTGGTCAGCGGCTCGGGCGGTGCCAACATCATCCACAACCACCTGCCGCTGGACCCGGCCGTACCCACGGCGCTGACGCTTTCCAAGAGCGGCGACAAGGCCGTGGCCGAAACCGGCGACACCGTGCGCTACACCCTCACGGTGCAGCTCACGGCGGGTGCGCGCCCGGCCATGGTGAGCGTGCTCGACCGCCTACCCGCCGGCTTCACCTACGTGCCCGGCACGGCCATGCTGGGCAGTGCACGCCTGGCCGACCCTGCCGGCGCGCCGGGCCCGCAACTGGCCTTCAACCTGGGCGCCATGCCGGCCAGCGGCCAGCTGGTGCTGCACTACCGTGCCCGCGTGAATGTGGGCAGCGCGCAGGGCGACGGCATCAACCGTGCCCGGGCGCACGCCTGCGGCGCGCCCGCGGGCTGTTACGCGGCCAGCGGCAGCGGCGGCGGCGCGGCCTTCACGCCCGTGCCCGGCAGCGTGCCCACCAACGAGGCTGTGCACCGCGTGCGTGTGCAAGGCGGCGTGTTCGGCACCGCGGCCTGCTTCGCCGGCAAGGTGTTCGTGGACTGCAACCACAACCACGTGCAGGACGCTGAGGAACTCGGCATCCCCGGCGTGCGCCTGGTGCTGCAGGACGGCACCACCCTCATCAGCGACGTGGAAGGCAAGTACTCCATGTGCGGCCTGCCGCCGAAGAGTCATATGCTCAAGGTGGACAGCCTCACCCTGCCGCGCGGCAGCCGCCTGACGACCAGTTCCAACCGCAATCTGGGCGACGCGGGCAGCCTGTGGCTGGACCTGAAGAACGGCGAACTGCACCGCGCAGACTTCGTGGAAGGCTCGTGCTCCAACACCGTGCTGGAACAGGTGAAGGCGCGCCGCGCGCAAGGCGAGGTGCGTGCACCCGAGACCGAGAAGAAGGGCGGCCCGGCGCTGCGCTTCGACAGCAAGGCGCACCAGCTGAACACGCTGAGCTCGCCCCAGCAGGGCACCGATGGCGCCAACCAGCTCGCGCCGAAGGCGCGCGAAGGCACCGGCCCGGCCAGGCAGTCTTCGCTGCAGCAGAACACTCCCACGATCTCGATGCCGATGAACCGACCACCGCCCACCGGGCGAAGTTCGGCCGACGCGCCCGACAGTGCCGCCAGCGCAGGAGGTTCCGATGCGTCGCGCTGAACAGAACCAGACCATGAAGCCGCAACCCAAGATGCCGCGCCTGAGCCTGCTGGCCGCCGCCTGCCTGCTGGCCGGCCCGGCCTGGGCCGACAGCACGCCGCCGCGCGGCAGCCCGCGCGACGTGGCCTACACCGCGCTGGATGTGGTGGGTGGCCAGCCGCTGTACCCTCAAGTGGCCGGTGAGGCCGCGCCGCCGCAGGTGCTGCGTGCCGGCGGCGTGGTGGCTGCAGCCAACACCAGCTACGGCGCCAATGCCGCCGTGGCCCGCCTGGTGGTGGAGGTGGCGCGCAATGGCGTGCCGGCCGATGGCCAGAGCGAGGTGCCCATCACCCTGCGCCTGTTTGGCACCGATGGCCAGCCCCTGGCCGGCGAGGCCTTCGTCACCGTGGAACACAGCGGCGGGCGCATCCGCCTGCCCGGGGCGCGCACCGATGAACTGGGGCCCATGGCGCGCGACGCCGACCGCGCCACGCCGGGCATTCAACTGCCCGTGCGCGGCGGCGTGGCCCAGCTGCTGCTGCTGGCCCCGGCCGAGGCGCAGGACGTGCGCCTGCGTGTCACCGCCGGCAGCCAAGAAGCGGCCGGTAGCATCCGCTTCGTGCCGGAGATGCGCGACATGATCGCCGCCGGCCTGGTGGAAGGCATCGTCGGCCTGAACCGGCGCGTGAGCATCAGCCCGGCGCGCCAGGGCGACGGCTTCGAGCAGGAGATCACCGCCTGGTCGCGCGAATTCAACCAGGGCAAGGCCAACGTGGCCGCGCGCGCCGCCTTCTACCTGAAGGGCACGGTGCGTGGCGACGTGCTGCTCACCGCCGCCTACGACAGCGACAAGGACACCCGCGCCCGCCTGCTGCGCGACATCCGCCCCGACGAGCAGTACCCGGTGTATGGCGATGCCTCGCTGCGCAGCTTCGACGCCCGTTCCGCCCAGCGCCTGTACCTGCGCCTGGACAAAGGCCGCAGCTACGTGCTGTATGGCGATTTCGCCACCGGCGATGGCTTCAGCCAGCCGCTGGGCCAGGGGGCGGTGGCCTCGCTCAAGCAGCGCAGCTTGGGGCAATACAACCGCACCGCCACCGGCGCGCGCGTGCACCACGAGACGGAGCGGCTGGCGGCCAACCTCTTCGTCATCAACGACAGCCTGCGCCAGGTGGTGCAGGAATTCGCCTCGCAGGGCAGCGGGCCCTACGGCCTGCGCCATAACGCGGTGCTGGAAGGCAGCGAGAAGGTGGAAGTGCTGGTGCGCGACCGCGCGCAGCCTTCTCGCATCCTCGCCGTGCGGCCGCTGGTGCGGCTGGTGGACTACAGCTTCGAGCCCTTCAGCGGGCGCATCGTGCTGGCCACCTTCCTACCGGCGGTGGATGATTCGCTCAACCCGATGAGCCTGCGTGTGAGCTACGAGGTCGGCCAGGGCGGCGACGCGTTCTGGCTGGCCGGTGGCGATGCGCAATACCGCTTGACTGACCGCCTGGAAATCGGCGGCTCGGCGGTGCACGACCGCAATGGCCTGAGTCCGTATGACCTGGCCAGCGCCAACCTCACCTGGAAGCCGGGCGAACGCACCGCCGTGGTGGCCGAGGTGGCGCGCAGCAAGAGCACGGTGAACACCAACGCGGCTAACCAGAACGTGAGCCCCGGGCTGGCGGGCAAGAGCGGCGAACTCAGCGGCCAGGCCTGGCGCGTGGAAGCGGTGCATGAAGGCGAGCGGCTGGAGGCCCGCGCCTTCGTGGGCCGCAGCGCGCCCGAGTTCAACAACCCCGCCGCGCCGCTGGCTGGTGGCCGGCAGGAGGCGCATGCCAAGGCCGGCTTCAAGCTCACCCAGAGCCTGAAGCTGGTGGGCGACTACCTGGCCAGCGACGACCTCACCCCCGGCGGCGGCGAACGCCAGGCGGCCGCCCTGGGCGTGCAATGGGCCGCCACCCGCAGCCTCACCCTGGAACTGGGGGTGCGCCAGCAGCGCGAAACCGTGGGCACGCAGGGCAACGGCGTTGTCTTCTCGCCCTTCGGCATGACCGATGGCTTGACAGGCAGCCTGGCCACCGGCTCCGGCGGCGGCGCCTTGGGGTTTGGCAGCGCGCAGCTGGATCCAGCCACCGGCCTGCCGCTCATCACCCAGGGCGGGCTGCCCCAGGCCGCCAGCAGCCTGCCCGCCGGCACGCAGCTGGAAGCCACCACCGTGCGCCTGGGCGCCGGCTGGCGCGCCAGCGAGCGCGTTCGCCTGGGCGCTGAGGTGGAGCATGAACTCGATGGCGACGTGCGCCGCCGCGCCGCCGCCGGGTTGGACTACCAACTGGCCGAACGCACTCGGCTCTATGGCCGCTTCGAGCGGCAGTCCGGCTGGGTGCAGGCCGCGGGCCTGACGGATGCCGGCACCCGCGCCGAGCACCTGGCCTTCGGCATCGACACCAGCTATTTGCGCGACACCCAGGTGTTCAGCGAATACCGCCTGCGCGATGCGATGAGCGCGCGCGATGCGGTGCTAGCCAGCGGCGCGCGCCAGGTGTGGGATTGGGCCCCGGGCGTGCGCGTGAACCTGGGCCTGGAACGCCATGTGGTGCTGCACGGCAGCACGGCGCCGGTGCAGGCGGTGCATGGGGGGCTGGACTACACCGCCCACCCGCTGTGGCGCGCCGGCACCAAGCTGGAATGGCGCCGCTCGGGCGACCAGCCCGGCACGGCCGAGAACGAACAGTTCGACACCGTGCTGTGGCAGGGCATGGCCGCGCGCAAGCTCAGCCGCGACTGGACAGCCCTGGCGCGCAACTACCTGCTTGTCACCCGCTACGCCGCGCGTGGCGACGTGGCGCAGAACCGCGCCCAGCTGGGCCTGGCCTGGCGCCCGGTGGACGACAACCGCCTCAACGCCCTGGCCAAGCTGGAACACAAGCTGGAGCGCGACGCCAGCAACGCCGCCGTGGGCGAGCTGAGCACGCGCGCCTGGATCGGCTCGGCCCACGCCGATTTCCACCCCAGCCGGCCCTGGTGGTTCACCGGCCGCGTGGCCGCCAAGTGGCAGGCCGACCAGTTCGAAGGCGGCGTGCCCAGCCGCTTCCGCGCCGGCCTGGTGGCCGGGCGCATGGTCTACGACATCACCGAGAACTGGGACCTCGGCCTGCTCGCGGCCGTGCAGCTGGGCCAGGGTGGGGCGCGCCAGCACGCCTTCGGGCTGGAGGCGGGCTACCTGCTGGCGCAGAACCTGTGGCTTTCGGCCGGCTTCAATGCCGCCGGCTTCCACGGCGACCGCGACCTCACTGGCTATGAGTACACCCGCTCCGGCGTGTATGTGCGCCTGCGCTTCAAGTTCGACGAGACCCTTTTGTCAGGCAAGGACCGTGAAGTCAACCGCGCCCTGCCGCGCTGATGGAAAGCAATTCAGGCACCGACATGAAGAACACCCCCCTCGCCTTCGCTCCCACCCTGCTGTTGCTGGCGACCCTGGCCGCCAACGCGCAGACTGCGCAGCTCCAGCCGCAGGCCCAGCGCATCAGCGACCGCGCCATCCAGGCCGACATGGCCACCTATGAGGCCACGCAAAAGCGCATCAAGGCGCTGAACGACCAAGGCCGCCCGGTGCGCGACTACCACCTGGCCAAGGCCCAGTGCTGGCTGGACGTGAGCTTCCACGAGTACACCCGGAACGACCGCAGCACCTTCCCGCAAGAGGCCCTGCGTGAAAGCGAGAAGCTCATCCTCGGCATGGAGCGCGGCGCGAGCCCGTTGCCCATGGACACGCCCCTGGTGAACGGCGCCGACCGCCTGCGCGACGACCTGTGGGCGCGCAGCGAGGCCCTGAAGCGCCACCCCGGCTTCCAATGCGCGGCGGCGAAGATCGGCTGCGCCGAGGTGGAACTGGTGCATTCCGGCAACGAGCACAAGCAGCAGGGCTGGCGCCATGCCATGCCCTATGTGCAGATCGCCGAAGACCTGTTCGCCGAGGGCGAGCGCCTGGCCGCGGCCTGCATGCCGCCGCAGCCGGCCGACCCGGCCCCCGCCCCGGCCCCTGCCGTGGTGGCCGTGACCCCGCCACCGCCACCGTCGGCTGCGGCCCCCGCGCCGGCTGCGCCGCCCAAGGCGCGCGTGCTGTTCAACTTCGACCGCCACACGGCCAAGGAAATCCGCCGCGGCGTGGACGAGATCGATGCCCTGGTGCAGCGCATGAATGCCGAGCCCGGGCTGGTGAAGGGCATGGTGCTGGTGGGCCATGCCGATCGTTTGAACAGCACCGGCCAGAAGGACTACAACGTGCGCCTGGCCGAAAAGCGGGTGCAGACGGTGCGTGGCCTGCTGCTGCAGCGCGGCGTGCCCGCCCGCATGATCCGCACCGAATCGCGTGCCGACACCGAACAGGTGCTGGGCTGCGAAGCACGCTTCACCAACGTGACCGAGCTGCGGGAGTGCCTGCTGCCGAACCGGCGCGTGGAAGTGATCCTGGAACTCAAGCGCTGAATCGCTGTGGCGCCGGGCCACACGGCCCGGCCCGGGGCGCACGGGCCCGCCGTGCGTGCCTTCAGCGCTGGTCGATTTCCAGCAGCAGGCGCTGCGCCGGGGCCGGCCCCAGGTTCAGCAGTTGGGCCACGTCGGCCACGTCGTCGGGCAGGGCGGGGTTGTCCCAGCCGCGGGCGCTGTGCCGGGCCACGCGCGCGGCCAGTTGCACGGTGCGCACCTGGGGCGTGTCGGCATGGTGGTCGTCCATGGTGCGGGCCAGCAGCTCGCTCAGGCCCCAGGCCTTGAGCAGGGCCTGCTGCAGGTCGGCCAGCTCGATGCCCAGCACATCCTTCTGCGCCAGGGCGGAACGCAGCGTCGGGTCCTTCGCTTGCGCCTGGGCGATCTGCAGCGCCAGCGCGGGGGCATGCACCCACAACAGCATCTCGGCGAAGTCGTGCAGCAGCGCGGCTTCGTGGATGCGCATAGTGTTTTCAAACGCCTTCGAGGTCGGACTTAGAGCGGCTAACAAAACGCTGTCAGCGCCAAGTGCCTGGAAATCGTTGATGGCCGATGGGAAACAAGGAAGTCAGCGCCACGCTGTGGAAGAAGTTGAAGCCCCTGGTGCCGCAGCCACCGCCGCGCTCGGCCAAGGGTGGGCGGCCCCGGGTGGATGACCAGCGGGCCTTGAGCGGCATTTTGTTCGTCTTGCGCACGGGCATTGCATGGGAGGACTTGCCGCAGGAACTGGGCTACGGCAGTGGCATGACGTGCTGGCGACGACTGCGCGATTGGCAAGCTGCGGGGGTGTGGCACCGACTGCACCTGGCCTTGCTGGCCGAGTTGCGAAGCGTGGGCCAGCTCGACTTGAGCCGAGCGTGTGTGGATGGTGCCAGCGTGGCCAGTGTCGTGGTTCAATGAAATCGGACAGCTCAATGAGGGCTTGTAGCCCCCGAGACCGGGATGAGCATGACAAACAAGACACCAC
>NZ_BQWE01000013.1:0-13511 GCF_023706025.1 Sphaerotilus sp. FB-3
GTGGTGTCTTGTTTGTCATGCTCATCCCGGTCTCGGGGGCTACAAGCCCTCATTGAGCTGTCCGATTTCATTGAACCACGACAAATGCATCGAGGCCCGCGAGACGGGCCGGCGCCTCTGGGACATCGCGCGCGCCAGCGGGCGGGCGATCCATCTGATCTCCGACATGTATCTGCCCCAAAGCGTGCTTGAAGCCATGCTGGCCAAGGCAGGCTACGAAGGCTGGAAAACGCTCTTTGTGTCGAGCACTCACCGGGTGCGCAAGAAGGAAGGCGGCCTGTTCGACATCGTCCTTCAGCAACTGGGGCTGGCGCCGGGCGAGCTTCTCCACGTCGGAGACAACAAGGTCGCTGACGTCGAGCAGCCGGCGCTGCGTGGCATCAAGACCTTCCGTATCTCCCGGGCACTGGACAGGATGCGCGGCAACAGCCTCTACGCCAGCATCTACCCGGCCAGACAGGGGGCCGGAGAAAAGGCCCGTTCAGCCATCGCAGGCCTGACCGCGATGACGCTTTTCGAGCGCCCTTCAGGCGAGCTGGAAAAGACCTCGCATTTCCAGGGCAGCGCGTATCAGATGGGCTACGCGGCACTGGGCCCGGTCATCGCCGGCTTCATGCTCTGGCTAGGCTGTCAGGCGCAGCGCGACGGCATCAGCCACCTGCATTTCCTCTCACGCGAGGGCTGGTTGCTGCGCCAGGTCTACGACGCGCTGCACCTCGATGACGGTCAGGCCCCGCCCTCGAGCTATCTGTACGCCTCACGTCGCGCCACCCGGGTGGCCAACCTTCGGCAGCGCGCAGACATCATCGCGCTCGCTGGCCAGCCCTACCGAGGCGGCACCACGCTCGGCAAGCTGTTGAGCAGCCGGTTCGGACTGTCTGTCCAGGATCCCGACCTGGCGCAGGTGATGCAAGAGTTCGGCTACGACGGTCTGGAAGCCACCCTGAGCGCAGAAGCAGATTGCAAGGCCCGGTTCACGCAGCTCTGCCTGCGGCTTGACACCCGCATCCTGCAGGTGGCCAGCGAGGAACGAGAAGCCTATCTGAGCTACCTGCAGAGCACCTCGATCGCCATCCAGCCTCGCCCGGCCGTCGTCGATCTCGGCTGGAAAGCCAACATGCAGGGCGCGCTGGGTCAGTTGCTGGGCCGTCCGCTGGACGGCTACTACTACGCCACGCTGCAGGACGCCCAGACCTGGCTGGAGCGCGGACACCTGCTGCGCGCCTACGCAGGAGACTTCCTGTCAGCCGCTCAGCCCGGTTGTGTGGTGTCAAACAGGCATCTGCTCGAATTCATGGTCTGCCATGTCGAACCCAGCCTGGTCCGAATGCAACAGAGTGCCCGAGGCATGCTCCCGGTCTTCCGGGAAGAGGACGGACTGGGCACGCGCAGGATCCTGATCGAGGAGATTCACCGCGGTGCGATCCAGTTTGCCCATGATCTGCGCACCCACTTCGGCACACTGCGCTCACAGATCTGGATCGATCCGGCACTGGCAGAGCGCACGCTGGCCTCGTTCATCAGTACGCCTCATGCCGCTGACGCTGGGCTGTTCTCCGGCCACAGCTTCGAGGACGCGATGGGCGGCGTCGACAGGCAATACATCGTTGCCCCGGAGCCCACAGCTGCACCATCGGCCTCCGTCTGGAAAGCCGGCGCTGCCGTGCTCAGCCGGCCGCGGGCTGCGGCAGCAGCACCGCGGACCAAGACAAAAGCAGGCGCGCATGCCGCCATCGTTGCGCCCCAGACCTCAGCCCCCGCCAGCACGGGAAACGAGGAGCCCAGGCCGGAGATGTCGATGTGGCTGCGACGCATGGAAGCACACCTGATCCAGCACATCACATCGGAGAGAAAGCTGAACAAGTACCTGCGTGACCGGGAGAGCTTCTTCGCCGACTCCAGCAACCCCCTCGCGCGCACCTGGATCCGCCTCGTCAAATGAGCAGCCCCGACGCGGCCGACACGGCCAGCCATCCTGCGATGCGCCTGAAGCTGCAAGCCAAGGATCCACGCACAGTCCGGGAACTGCGTGCGCGGGGACTCGAATGCCAGAGCGGTCTGCAGATCGGATCAAGGCTGACGGCAGAAACGCCCATCCGACTAAGCTCCGCCGTGCTGATCGGATCCTGCGAACTGGGTGCGTTCACCTATGTCGGTAGCGGCTCAGAGCTTCGGAATGCGCGCATCGGACGTTTCTGCTCGATCGCTGCCAATGTGGCCCTGGGGCCAGCCGAGCACCCGCTGGACTGGGTCAGCTCTCATCCTGTCGGCTTCGATGGGGTGCGGTATTTCGACGAGTACCCTGACTGGTCGGCCTTCACCAGCACCGAAGTGCGCTTCCGGGGTAATTCGCGCACCACCCACATCGGCCATGACGTCTGGATCGGCCGCAACGCGATCGTCCGCCAGGGCGTCACGGTCGGCGACGGAGCCGTCATCGCGGGGGGAGCGTTTGTGAATCGGGATGTCGCCCCCTACACGATCGTCGCGGGCACGCCTGCCAGGGTCGTCCGAACGCGCTTCGACACCCCGCTGATCGAGCAACTTTCAGCACTGCAATGGTGGCAATGGCGACTGGACCGCCAGAGAACCGGTCTCGACTTCTCGAACGTGACGGATTTCGTCACTCAGCTCGCCCAGCTGCTGGAGCGCGGCCAGCTGCAAGCCTTCACGCCGCCCCGTCATGCCCTGCACCGCCAGAACGACGAACTGGTGATCGAGTCGCTTCCATCGCTGCCTCACTCACTCGCAACACCATCTTGACCATGCCGCACCTGCCTGCCCTCACACAAGCCCGCCGCGTCATCGCGATGGAAATCGACGCGCTCTCGGCCATGTCCGCCCGGCTCGGGCCCGAGTTCGAGCGTGCGGTCGAGCTGATCCTGCGCTGCCCGCGCCGCGTCATCGTCTGCGGCATGGGCAAGTCCGGCCACATCGGGCGCAAGATCGCCGCGACGATGGCCTCGACCGGCACCGCGGCCTTCTTCGTGCATCCCGGCGAGGCCTTTCACGGCGACCTCGGCATGATCCTGCCGGAGGATGTCGTGCTGCTGATCTCCAACAGCGGCGAGACCGACGAGCTGGTGCGGCTGCTGCCCTTCCTGCAGCAGCAGGGCAATGCGCTGGTGGCGATGACCGGCCGGGCCGACTCGGCGATCGGGCGCGCAGCCGACGTGGTGCTCGACATCGGCGTCGAGTGCGAGGCCTGCTCGAACAACCTGGCGCCGACCAGCTCCACCACCGCGACGCTGGTGATGGGCGACGCGCTGGCGGTCACGCTGTCGGTGCTCAAGGGCTTCCGGCCCGAGGACTTCGCGCGCTTCCACCCCGGCGGCAGCCTGGGCCGGCGCCTGCTCACCCGCGTGTCCGACGTGATGCAGCGCGAGCGCCTGCCCTTCTGCGCCGAGAGCGCCAGCTTCCGCGAGGTGGTGCAGGCGATCACCCGCGGCCGGCTGGGCCTGGTGCTGGTGGGCACGCCGGCCGCGCTGGCGGGCATCATCACCGACGGCGACATCCGCCGCGCCTTCGAGCGCCACGCCAACCCGATGAATCTGACCGCCGCCGACATCATGAGCGCCCGCCCGCGCACCGTCGACGCCGACACGCGGCTGGCCGAGGCGGAGAGCTGGATGCGCGAGCTGCGCGTTCAGGCACTGGTCGCGCTCGACGCTCGCCAGCAGGTCTGCGGCGTGGTGCAGCTGCTCAGTCAGGAGCCCGGCTGGAGCGCACCGGCTCCCGCCCCCCTGACCGTGCCCGATTCCGCGCTCGAGACCAGCGGTCCGTGACCTTCGCCGATCGCCTGCGGCCTGCGCAGGGCGCCCACGACCCGCGGCCCGGCCTGGCACGCCTGACGCCCGGCCTGCGCCGCGTGCCCACGCTGGCGGCGATGCTGCCGGAATGGCGCCTGGTCGACCGGCGCGCACCCGCCGACGTCGCCGCGGTCATGGCCTGGGGCCACCGCCCCAGCGCCGAGGTGGCCGAGACCTTCGCCGCGCGCCACGGCCTGCCGCTGATCCGCGTCGAGGACGGCTTCCTGCGCTCGGTCGAGCTGGGCAGCCGCTGCCCGCCGCTGTCCATCGTGGTCGACGATCTCGGCGGCATCCACTACGACCCGCACCGGCCTTCGCGGCTGGAGCGGCAGATCCTGCAGCCGCGCGACGGCGCGGCGATCGCGCGGGCGCTGGCGCTGCAGCAGCAGTGGGTCGAGGCGCGGGTGTCGAAGTACAACCCCGTACGCGACGGCCTGCCCGGGGCACTGCGCCACGAGGCGGCCCGCGCGCCGGTGCTGGTGATCGACCAGACCGCCGGCGACGCCTCGATCGCCGGCAGCGGCGCCGACGCGACCAGCTTCCCGCGCCTGCTCGAGGCCGCGCTCGACGAGCATCCGCACGCGCCGGTCTGGCTGAAGGTGCATCCGGACGTGATCGCCGGGCGGCGGCGCGGCCATTTCGAGGCGCTGAGCGCGGCCACCTCGGCGCGGGTCACGCTGATCGCCGGCGATGTGCATCCGCCGGCGCTGCTCGAGGTCTGCCGCGCGGTCTATGTCGTCAGCTCGCAGATGGGCTTCGAGGCGCTGCTGCACGGCCGCCCGGTGCGCTGCTTCGGCCTGCCCTTCTACGCCGGCTGGGGCCTGACCGAGGACCACCTGCCGGCGCCGGCGCGCCGGCGCGGCCAGCCGCGCACGCTGGCCGATCTGGTCCATGCCGCGCTGATCGAGCATCCGCGCCATCTCGACCCCGAGACCGGCCGGCGCTGCGAGCCCGAGCGGCTGATCGAGCACCTGGCGCTGCAGCGGCAGATGCGCGCCCGCTGGCCGGCGCAGGTGCAGGCGCTGGGCTTCTCGCGCTGGAAGCGGCCGATCGTGCAGGCCTTCCTGCAGGGAAGCCGGGTCGAGCCGGTGCGCCAGCCGCAGCAGCTCGACCCGGCGCGGGCGGTGGCGGTCTGGGGCCGGCGCGATCTGCCGGGCCTGCAGCCGGGCACGCCGGTGCTGCGGCTGGAGGACGGCTTCGTGCGCTCGGTCGGCCTGGGCGCCGAGCTGGTGCGGCCGCTGTCGTGGATCGTCGATGACCTCGGGCTGCACTTCGATGCCAGCCGCCCGAGCCGGCTCGAGCAGCTGCTGCAGCACCACGCCTTCGACGAGCCGCTGCGCCGGCGCGCCGCCATCCTGCGCCAGGCGCTGATCCAGGCGGGACTGACGAAATACAACGTCGGCCAGGGCGACTGGCGCCGGCCCGAGGGCGCGCGCCGGGTGGTGCTGGTTCCCGGCCAGGTCGAGACCGACGCCTCGATCCGCTGGGGCTGCGCGCAGGTGCGCGACAACGCCGCGCTGCTGGCGGCGGCGCGCCGCGCCGAACCCGGGGCCTGGCTGGTCTACAAGCCGCATCCGGACGTGCTCGCCGGCCTGCGCCGCGGCGAGCGCGACCGGGTGGTGCCGGGCCGCGACTGCGACGAGGTGGTGACCCACGCGCCGATGCACCGCCTGCTCGACCAGGTCGACGCGGTGCATGTGATGACCTCGCTGGCCGGCTTCGAGGCGCTGCTGCGCGGGCGCGAGGTCATCACCTGGGGCCTGCCCTTCTACGCCGGCTGGGGCCTGACCGACGACCGCGCGCCGCCCGACTCGCCCGCGCTGCGTCGGCGCCAGCGCCGGCTGCAGCTCGACGAGCTGGTCGCCGCGGCGCTGATCCTCTATCCGACCTATGTCAGCCGCCGCTCGGGCGCCTTCACCACGCCGGAGCGGGCGCTGCGCGAGCTGATCGAGTGGCGCGACACGCCGACCACCCGCGGCGAGCGGCTGCAGCGCCTGCGCCGCCAGCTGCGGCTGAAGCTGCTGGGCACGCTGGCACGGCTGCTCGGGCGCTGAGCGTCACGCCCTCATGCCCGGGGTGGCATGAACGGGATTGGCCGCCGGGCGGCGCACTTATCCCGCCTTTCCCACCGCGAGGTCTGCGCTGAAATCTCGGCAGAGACTGCCGAGCCTGATCCCGCCGATGCCCGCCCCCACGCCACCGCCCGCCCCCGAGGCCGACGCCACCGCTCCGGCGGTCTGGCCGACCGCCCTGCGTGCCCTGGCCCGGCACCGCCGCACGCTGATGCTGCAGGGCCCGATCGGCTGGTTCTTCGACCGGCTGGCGCAGGTGCTGCAGCAGCAGGGCCAGAGTGTCACCAAGGTGCATTTCAACGGCGGCGACGAGCTGTTCTGGCGCCATCCCGACGCACTGCGCTTCACGGGCCGGATCGAGTCGCTCGACGGCTGGCTGCGCACGCTGGTGCGCGCCCGCCACATCGACGCGATCGTGCTGTTCGGGCAGATGCGGCCGGTGCACTGCATCGCCCGGCAGGTCGCGCGCGAGCTGGGCATCGAGGTCTTCGTGCTCGAGGAAGGCTATCTGCGCCCCGACCATGTGACGATCGAGCGCCGGGGCGTCAACGCCCTGTCGCGGCTGCCGCGTGCGGCCAGCTTCTACGCCCAGCACCAGCCGGAGGCCGAGCTGCCGCCGCTGCCGGCCGCACGGCCGACCGACCAGCGCATCGGGCGCACCGCGGGGCTGGCGATGCGCTACTACCTGGCGGCGCTGCTGCGCCACTGGCGCTATCCGAACCGGGTCCATCACCGCTCGCTCGATCCGGTCGGCGAGGGCTGGCGCTGGTTCACCGGCGGCCTGCGCAAGCCGCTGCACGCCTGGCGCGAGCGCGGCCTGCAGCAGCGGCTGTGCAGCACGCCGCTGTCACAGCGCTGGTTCCTGGTGCCGCTGCAGGTGCATGACGACAGCCAGATCCGCCATCACTCGCGCTTCGCCGGCATGGAAGACTTCATCGAGGAGGTGATGGTCTCCTTCGCCACCCAGGCCGCGCCCGACCTGCACCTGGCGATCAAGCACCATCCGATGGACCGGGCCTATGTCGACTACCGCGGGCTGATCGATGCCTTGAGCCACCGGCTCGGACTGGACGGCCGGGTGCACTGCCTGCACGACCAGCATCTGCCGACGCTGCTCGACCATGCGCTCGGGGTGGTCACCATCAACAGCACCGTCGGCCTGCAGGCGCTGCACCACGGCACGCCGGTGATGGCGCTGGGCGACTCGGTCTATGGCATTCCGGGTCTGGTCCATGCCGGGCCGCTGGCCGCGTTCTGGCAGGATCCCGGCCTGGTCGATCAGACGCTGTACCGCAGCTTCCGGCGCCATCTGCTCGAGCACACCCAGCTCAACGCCAGCTTCTACGCGCGCATGCCGGCGCTGGACAGCGCGGTGCCGCCCCTGTCGCAGCCCTTGCCGCCCGGGCCGCTGCCGGCGCCGGCATCGACGGCACTGCCGACACCCTCGCCGAGCGTCAGACCGGGTGCGTACCCGGCATCAGCAACGCCGGGCTGATGCGATCGACCGAGGTGCAGCCACACAGCGCCATCGTCAGCTCCAGGTCCTCGGCGAGGATCTGCAGGCAGCGGTCGACGCCGGTGCGGCCCTGCGCGGCCAGGCCGTAGAGCCACGGCCGCCCGACCAGCGTGGCCTGTGCGCCCAGCGCCAGCATCTTCAGCACGTCCTGGCCGGAGCGGATGCCACTGTCGACCCAGACTTCCGGGCCGGTCTGCCCGGCGGCGCTGACCGAGCGCGCCGCCTCGACCGCACGCGGCAGCACCTCGACCGTGGCGGGCGCGCCGTCGAGCTGGCGCCCGCCGTGGTTGGACACCACCACCGCCGCCACCCCCTGCCGCGCCGCCTGCGCGATGTCCTGCGGATCCATCAGGCCCTTGAGGATCAGCGGCCCGCCCCACTGACGCATCACCCACTCGACGTCCTGCCAGGACAGCGCCGGATCGACCTCGAGGTTCTTCCAGTTCGTCAGCGTCGACAGGTCCTTGATGCCGGGCGCATGGCCGACGATGTTGCCGAAGGTGCGCCGGCGGGTGCGCAGCATGCCCAGGCACCAGGCCGGATGGCGCATCAGGTCCAGCGCCACGCGCGGGCGCCAGAACTGCGGCGGCGTCGACAGGCCGTTGCGCACGTCCTTGTAGCGCCGCCCCAGCAGCGGCGCATCGACCGTCAGGATCAGCGCCGAGCAGCGCGCGGCCTTCGCGCGCTCGATCAGGCTGGCCGAGAAGCCGCGGTCGCGCAGCAGGTAGAGCTGGAACCAGAACGGCGACTGCGTCGCCGCGGCCACGTCCTCGATCGAGCAGATGCTCATCGTCGACAGCGCGAAGGGCACGCCGAACTTCTCGGCCGCGCGCGCGGCGTGGATCTCGCCGTCCGGATGGAAGATGCCCGCCAGCCCGGCCGGGCCGAGCGCCACCGGCATCGCCACCGGCCGGCCCAGCATCGTCGAGCGGATCTGCCGGCCCTCCAGGTCGACGGCGACGCGCTGGCGCAGACCGATCGCCGCCAGCCGCTCGGTGTTGGCGCGGTAGGTGCGCTCGGTCCACGAGCCGGCGTCGATGTAGTCGTAGAACATGCGCGGCAGGCGGCGCTGCGCCAGCTGGCGCAGGTCCTCGATCGACGGGGCGAAAGGCACGGACGGTTCTCCTCGGACGGCGCCAGGCGGTTTCAGGCGACAGCCGTCATCCTAGCGAACCAGGATGCGCGCATCGACCGTGTCGATCGCGGTGTGGCCGCAGAAGGCCATCGTCAGGTCGAGCTCCTTGTGCAGGATCTCCAGCGCCTTCGTGACGCCGGCCTCGCCCATCGCGCCCAGGCCGTAGAGAAAGGCGCGGCCGATCATCGTGCCGCGCGCGCCCAGCGCCCGCGCCTTGAGCACGTCCTGGCCGCAGCGGATGCCGCCGTCCATCCAGACCTCGATGTCGCGGCCGACCGCCTCGGCGATCGCCGGCAGCGCCTCGATCGAGCTGGGCGCGCCGTCGAGCTGGCGCCCGCCGTGGTTGGACACCACCAGCGCGTCGGCGCCGGAGCCGGCCGCCAGCCGCGCGTCCTCGGGCTCCATCACGCCCTTGAGGATCAGCGGCCCGCCCCAGCGCTTCTTGATCCACTCGACATCGGCCCAGCTCAGGCGCGGATCGAACTGCTGCGCGGTCCACTGCCCCAGCGAGCCCATGTCGTCGACACCCTCGACATGGCCGATGATGTTGCCGAAGCCGCGCCGCGGCGTGCCCAGCATGCCGAGACACCAGCGCGGCTTGGTCATCATGTCGAGCAGATTGGGCAGCGTCAGCTTCGGCGGCGCCGACAGGCCGTTCTTCAGGTCCTTGTGGCGCTGGCCAAGGATCTGCAGGTCCAGCGTCAGCACCAGCGCGCTGCAGCCGGCCGCCTTCGCGCGGTCGATCAGCCGCTCGACGAAGGCGCGGTCGCGCATCACGTAGAGCTGGAACCAGAAGGGCTTGGTGGTCGCGGCGGCCACATCCTCGATCGAGCAGATGCTCATCGTCGACAGCGTGAAGGGCACGCCGAACTTCTCGGCCGCGCGCGCGGCCAGGATCTCGCCGTCGGCATGCTGCATGCCGGTCAGCCCGGTCGGCGCGATCGCCACCGGCATCGCCACCGGCTGGCCGATCATCGTCGTGGCGGTGCTGCGCCCGTCCATGTTCACCGCGACGCGCTGGCGCAGCTTCAGGCGGCGGAAGTCGTCCTCGTTGGCGCGGTAGGTCGACTCGGTCCAGGAGCCGGAGTCGGCGTAGTCGTAGAACATGCGCGGCACGCGGCGCTGCGCCAGCCGGCGCAGGTCCTCGATGCAGGTGATGACGGTCATCGTGGGGCTCTCCTCCTGCTGCCGATTCTGCGCGATGACCCGCCGGATCGGTCTGCATTGCCGCATCTGCCACAAGACGAGTACAATCGAAAGCTTTTCGGAAATTTCCGAGCGCTCTGCCATGGGCAAACGCCTTGCGGCACGGCAGCGGAAGAAGTTTTCGGGAATGTCGTAACTTCAAACGGGAACAAGTTACCCATGCCTACCATCAACCAGCTGGTGCGCCAAGGCCGTGAGGTCGAGGTCACCAAGTCCAAGTCGCCTGCGATGCAGAACTGCCCGCAGCGCCGCGGTGTCTGCACCCGCGTCTACACCACGACCCCGAAGAAGCCGAACTCGGCGCTGCGGAAGGTCGCCAAGGTGCGCCTGACCAACGGTTTCGAGGTCATCTCGTACATCGGCGGTGAAGGCCACAACCTGCAGGAACACAGCGTCGTGCTCGTGCGCGGCGGCCGTGTCAAGGATCTGCCGGGTGTTCGCTACCACATCGTCCGCGGCTCGCTGGACCTGCAAGGCGTCAAGGATCGCAAGCAGTCCCGCTCCAAGTACGGTGCGAAGCGCCCGAAGAAGTGATCGGTTCGCGGATCGTTCACTGACTCGTCATCGACTCGTCACCGCCCGCCCTCAGGCTGGCGTGTCGGCGGGCCCCGCGGCAGCATGCCGACGCCAAGGAGCGCGGATGACTGTCGAGTAAGCGGATGTCCAGGCTGCAAGTGACATCCCCGGCGACCGCAAGGTCAGCCAGCTGAAGCCCTGAAAGGAATTGAAATGCCTCGTCGTCGCGAAGTACCCAAGCGCGAGATCCTGCCGGATCCGAAGTTCGGATCGGTCGATCTGTCCAAGTTCATGAACGTCATCATGGAATCGGGCAAGAAGGCCGTCGCCGAGCGCATCATCTACGGTGCCCTCGAGCAGGTCGAGAAGAAGGCGGGCAAGGACCCGCTGGAAATCTTCCTGACCGCCCTGAACAACGTCAAGCCGGTCGTCGAAGTCAAGAGCCGCCGCGTCGGTGGTGCGAACTACCAAGTTCCCGTGGAAGTTCGCCCCGTCCGCCGCATGGCCCTGGCCATGCGCTGGCTGAAGGACTCGGCCCGCAAGCGCAGCGAGAAGTCGATGGCCCAGCGTCTGGCCAACGAGCTGCTCGAGGCCTGCGAAGGCCGTGGCGGCGCGATGAAGAAGCGCGACGAAGTGCACCGCATGGCTGAAGCCAACAAGGCGTTCTCGCACTTCCGTTTCTGATCGGGCCCGCCCGACACTGACCCCTGACTGCCCCGTCCGGCCTCTTCTGGCCGTCTGGGGCTTTCTGCCTATCTGGAGTGACACATGGCTCGTCAGACCCCCATTGAGCGGTACCGCAACATCGGCATTTCCGCGCACATCGACGCCGGCAAGACCACCACGACCGAGCGCATCCTGTACTACACCGGCGTGAACCACAAGATCGGTGAAGTCCACGACGGCGCGGCCACGATGGACTGGATGGAGCAGGAGCAGGAGCGCGGCATCACCATCACGTCGGCCGCGACGACCTGCTTCTGGAAGGGCATGGACCGGAACTATCCGGAACACCGCTTCAACATCATCGACACCCCCGGACACGTCGACTTCACCATCGAAGTCGAGCGCTCGATGCGCGTCCTGGACGGCGCCTGCATGGTGTACTGCGCGGTCGGCGGCGTTCAGCCCCAGTCCGAGACCGTCTGGCGCCAGGCCAACAAGTACAAGGTGCCCCGTCTGGCCTTCGTCAACAAGATGGACCGCACCGGCGCGAACTTCTTCAAGGTCGTCGACCAGATGAAGACCCGCCTGCGCGCGAACCCGGTTCCCATCGTGATCCCCATCGGCGCCGAAGAGAACTTCAAGGGCGTCGTCGACCTGATCAAGATGAAGGCCATCTTCTGGGATGAAGCGTCCCAGGGCATGAAGTTCGAATACACCGACATTCCGGAAGACCTCGTCGAGGTCGCCAACGAGTGGCGCGAGAAGATGGTCGAGTCCGCCGCCGAAGCGTCGGAAGACCTGATGAACAAGTACCTCGAGTCGGGCGAGCTGACCGAGGAAGAGATCAAGCTGGCGATCCGCACCCGCACCATCGCCACCGAGATCCAGCCGATGCTGTGCGGCACCGCGTTCAAGAACAAGGGCGTGCAGCGCATGCTCGACGCGGTCATCGACTTCCTGCCGTCGCCGGTGGACATTCCCCCGGTCTCGGGCACCGACGAGGACGACCAGCCGGTCACCCGTCAGGCCGACGACAAGGAGAAGTTCTCCGCGCTGGCGTTCAAGCTGATGACCGACCCGTTCGTCGGCCAGCTGACCTTCGTGCGCGTGTACTCGGGCGTTCTGGCCTCGGGCGCCTCCGTCTACAACCCGATCAAGGGCAAGAAGGAACGCATCGGCCGCATCCTGCAGATGCACGCCAACCAGCGCGAGGAAATCAAGGAAATCCTGGCCGGTGACATCGCCGCCTGCGTGGGTCTGAAGGACGTGACCACCGGCGAGACCCTGTGCGACCAGGAAGCGATCATCACGCTGGAAAAGATGGTCTTCCCCGAGCCGGTGATCTCGCAGGCCGTGGAGCCGAAGACCAAGGCCGACCAGGAGAAGATGGGCATCGCGCTGGGCCGCCTGGCTGCGGAAGATCCGTCGTTCCGCGTGCGCACCGACGAGGAATCGGGTCAGACCATCATCTCGGGCATGGGCGAGCTGCACCTGGAAATCATCGTCGACCGCATGAAGCGCGAGTTCGGCGTGGAAGCCAACGTCGGCAAGCCGCAGGTCGCGTACCGCGAGACCATCCGCTCGAAGGTCGAGAACGTCGAAGGCAAGTTCGTGCGCCAGTCGGGCGGCAAGGGCCAGTACGGTCACGTCGTGCTGTCGATCGAGCCGCAGGAGCCGGGCACCGGCTTCACCTTCGTCGACGCGATCAAGGGCGGCGTGGTGCCGCGCGAGTTCATCCCGGCGGTGGAAAAGGGCCTGATCGACACGCTGCCGAACGGCGTGCTGGCCGGCTTCCCCGTGGTCGACGTGAAGGTCACCCTGACCTTCGGTTCGTACCATGACGTGGACTCGAACGAAAACGCGTTCAAGATGGCCGCCTCGATCGGCTTCAAGGACGGCTGCCGCAAGGCCTCGCCGGTGATCCTGGAGCCGATGATGGCCGTGGAAGTCGAGACCCCGGAAGACTACGCTGGCTCGGTGATGGGCGATCTGTCCAGCCGTCGCGGCATGGTGCAGGGCATGGACGACATGGTCGGCGGCGGCAAGATCATCAAGGCCGAAGTCCCGCTGTCGGAAATGTTCGGCTACTCGACCACGCTGCGTTCGGCCACGCAAGGCCGCGCGACCTACACGATGGAGTTCAAGCACTACAGCGAAGCTCCGCGCAACGTCGCCGAACAGATCATCACCGCTCGCGCCAAGTGATCTGAAGCGCGCTAGAATCCTGCGCGCTACTGCTGCCACCCTCTGGGGTGGCGGCTTCTTTTTTGTCTCCGGAGAACCTGCCCGCCCTTGCCGGTGGAGGCGGCCTCTCAGGGCTCCGAGAGACGTAAAACCACGCACCGGCAATGTTCTTTGATCTGGAGATCAGACATGGCAAAGGAAAAGTTCGAGCGGACCAAGCCGCACGTCAACGTCGGCACCATCGGTCACGTCGACCATGGCAAGACCACCCTGACGGCAGCCATCACGACCGTTCTGTCGAAGAAGTTCGGCGGTCAGGCCAAGGCCTATGACCAGATCGACGCCGCTCCGGAAGAGAAGGCTCGCGGCATCACGATCAACACCGCCCACGTCGAGTACGAGACGGC
>NZ_BQWE01000014.1:0-136864 GCF_023706025.1 Sphaerotilus sp. FB-3
AGCTCGACGCCAGCAAGGGCAGCCAGAAGACCAAGCGCAAGCGCATGGGCTGGAGCGATGACTACCTGCAAGGGCTCTTCGGTTTGACGCCCGGTTCAGTCAGCCATGCACAAACTTCGAGCGATGGCTAATGCAATCGCCCTGGTGACGTGAGGCCTTGATATGAGTAACAAGGGCGACAGCTTCTGAATGAATCCCCTGATGTCCGCCTGAGCGGCCTCCACCAGAATAGTCCGCAGCACTGGAGACATCTGAATGGACAAAGTCTGGTTGAGGCACTACCCCGAAGGGGTTCCCGCCGAGATCGAGGTGAGCCGCTACGCATCGCTGGTCGCGCTGCTGGACGAAAGCTTCGCGAGCTTTCGCGACCGCGATGCCTACCGCTACATGGGGCAGACCTTCAGCTATGCCCGCATCGACGAGATGTCGCTCGCCTTTGCGGCCTGGCTGCAGGCGCAGGGGCTGAAGAAGGGCGACCGGGTGGCGGTCATGCTGCCCAACGTGCCGCAGTATCCGATCGCGGTGGCCGGCATCCTGCGTGCGGGCATGGTGGTGGTCAACGTCAATCCGCTCTACACCCCGCGCGAACTCGAGCACCAGCTGCGCGATGCCGGCGCGAAGGTGCTGCTGATCCTGGAGAACTTCGCGCACACGCTGCAGCAGGTGCGTGCCTCGGTGCCGGTCGAGAAGGTCATCCTGACCTCGTTGGGCGAGCTGCTCGGCTTTCCGAAGGCGGCGATCGTCGATTTCGTGGTGCGCCGGGTCAAGAAGCTGGTGCCCGCCTTCGAGCTGAAGGGCACCCTGCGCTTCCGGGATGCGCTGGCGCAGGGTCGGTCGCGCAGCCTGCAGCCGGTGGCGGTGGGGCCGGAGGACCTGGCGGTGCTGCAGTACACCGGCGGCACCACCGGCGTGGCCAAGGGCGCGATGCTGCTGCACCGCAATCTGGTCGCCAATGTGCTGCAGTGCGATGCCTGGTACCAGCCGGCCCTCAAGCGTCTGCCCCCCGGCGAGCAGCTGGTGCAGATCTGCGCGCTGCCGCTCTATCACATCTTCGGCTTCAACACGAACATGATGCTGGGCTCGCGGGTCGGCGCCTGCAATGTGCTGATCCCGAATCCGCGTGATCTGCCGGCGCTGCTCAAGGAGCTCTCGGGCATCCGCTTCCATACCTTTCCGGCGGTCAACACGCTGTTCAATGCGCTGGCCAACCATCCCGCCTTCGGGTCGGTCGACTGGAGCCATCTGCTGATCTCGGTCGGGGGCGGCATGGCGGTGCAGCAGGCCACCGCGAAGCTGTGGCTGCAGAAGACCGGCTGCTCCATCTGCGAAGGCTACGGCCTGTCGGAGACCTCGCCGACGGTCAGCTGCAACCCGACCGACAGCCATGCCTTCACCGGCACCATCGGCCTGCCGCTGCCCGGCACCGAGATGTGCCTGCTCGACGACGACGGCCGCGAGGTGCCGCCGGGCACCGCCGGCGAGATCGCGATACGCGGTCCGCAGGTCATGGCTGGCTACTGGCAGCGCCCGGACGAAACCGCCAAGGTCATGACCGCCGACGGCTTCTTCCGCACCGGCGACATCGGCATGGTCGACGAGCGCGGCTACTTCCGCATCGTCGACCGCAAGAAGGACATGATCCTGGTGTCGGGCTTCAACGTCTACCCGAACGAGATCGAGGATGTGCTGACGCAGATGCCCGGCGTGGCGGAATGCGCCGCGGTCGGCGTGGCCGACAGCCGCACTGGCGAGGCGGTCAAGGTGGTCATCGTGCGGCGCGATCCGGCGCTGACCGAGGCCGATGTCCGGGCCTACTGCGAGCAGAACATGACCGGCTACAAGCGCCCGCGTGTCGTCGAGTTCCGCGACGAGCTGCCCAAGACGCCGGTCGGCAAGGTGCTGCGGCGCGAGCTGCGCGACCGCAAGCCCTGACTGCCGCAGCGCGCATGCAGGGTCGCCGCAGCAGTCAGGCAGGGACCATGGCCGAGTACTACGCCAAGTCGGTGCGCGGCCGACAGGTGCTGCGTGACCGGCACTACCCGCTGCCGCGTTCGGCGCGCAATCTGCTGCTGCTCCTCGACGCGTCGAAGCCGGTCCGGCAGTGGCTGCAGATGGTGCACGGCGTCGGCTGGGCCGAGGTGGGCGTGCTCGAGCAGGCCGGCCTGATCGAGCCGGTGCCGGAGGCCGGACCTGCCGAGACCCGTCCGGCGCCGCTGCCCAGCGATTTCGGTCCGGTCTTTCGCGCCGACGAACTGGCCCGGCTGGCGCTGCCGATCCCGCTGCAGGTGCCGCGGTTCGTCTCCCCCGCGTCTGGCACGGTGCCGCCTGCGTCCGCTCCCGCGCCTGCGCCGGTCATCGTGCCGCAGCAGGCGGATCCGCAGAGCGCCTTCATTCCTCTGAGCACGCGGCCCCGGCTGCACTCCACGCTGGCTTACACCGATCTCTATGACAGCCTGAACGCGCTGGCGCGCCAGACGCTCGGCCTGTTCCGGGGCTACCGCTACACGCTGCGCATCGAAAAGGCGCAGGATCTCGACGACCTGGAGCAGGTCGCCACCGACTTCGTCGCCGAGGTCGAACGCCTGCGAGGGCTGGCCACGGCGCGCACCGTGCGGCGCGCCCTGGGCCTGGAAGATCTCGGCGACTGACGCGCGCCGGCTGGCGTATGCTCGCGCCGATCATGAGCACGCCGTCCTGCCCGTCCCCTTCCGAGATGTCTTGCCCGACCCCGATCCGGCCGCTGGCGATCGTCAGTGCCCTGCACCAGGAACTCGCCGCGCTGCTGGCGCGCGGCCACGAGGCCGACTTCGAGCGCCAGCGCCATGCCGGGCGCGACTTCCTGGTCGGTCAGCTGCACGGCGTGCCGGTGGTGCTGGTGCTGTGCGGCATCGGCAAGGTCGCGGCGGCGACCACCGCGACGCTGCTGGCCGAGCGCTTCGGCGTCGGCGCGCTGGTCTTCACTGGCGTGGCCGGCGGCCTGGGCGACGGCGTGAAGGTGGGCGATCTGGTGCTGGCCGACACGCTGCTGCAGCACGACATGGATGCCTCGCCGCTGTTCCCGCGCTTCGAGGTGCCGCTGACCGGGCGCTCGCGCTTTCCGGCCGATGCGGCGCTGACCCAGGCGCTGGCCAGGGCCTGCGAGGCGGTGCTGGCCTTGCCGCAGCCCTTCGGCCCGACGGCCGAGGCGCTCGGCGTGAGCCGTCCGGCCCTGCATCGCGGCCTGATCGTCAGCGGCGACCGCTTCGTCGGCGCCGCGGCCGAATGTGCGGCACTGCGTCAGGCGCTGCCGGATGCGCTGGCGGTCGAGATGGAGGGCGCGGCGCTGGCGCAGGCCTGCCATGACCTCGGCCTGCCGTTTGCGGTGCTGCGCAGCATCTCGGACCGCGCCGACGACAGCGCGCATGTCGACTTCATGCGCTTCATCGACGAGGTCGCCTCGCGTGCCAGCGCGGCGATCGTCGACGGCTGGCTCAGCGCGCGCTGAGCGCCTCGACCCCCGGCTCGGTGCCGTCCAGGCCGCTGCGCGCGATGCGGCCCAGCACGCCCGGCCACCAGGTGCCGGGCCGGCGATCGGTGCCCAGCCGCACGACGACGGTGCGCTGGCGCGGCGCCACGAAGATGTACTGGCCGTGCTGGCCCTGCGCGTAGAAGTCGGTGCCCGGCACCAGGGTGGCCGGGTCGCGCCCGGAAGCCGGATCGGGGCGCATCTCCAGCGGGCCCTGCGGCAGGCGGCGCCACTGGCCGGTGTAGAAAGCCGCTTCCGGCCGGCCCGGCAGCTCGATGTTGCGCTGTGCGGCCGCATCGTCGCCGGGATGGGTCTGCACCGTCAGCAGTGTGTCGATCCATTCTGCCGGCACCACCTGGCGTGCGCCGACACGGCCGCGGTCCAGCATCAGCTGGCCGATGCGGGCGAAGTCGAGCGCACGGGCGTTCAGGCAGCAGAAGGCACGCGCCTGGCCGAGCACCGCGCTGTCGACGCTCCAGCTGGCATCCATGCCGGCACCCATCGGCGCCCACAGGTCCTGCGCGACCCGCTGGTGCAGCCGCTGGCCGGTCGCGCGCTCGATCGCCATGCCCAGCAGCTGGGTGTCGCCGCTGCTGTAGCGGTAGCGCTGGTCCGGCGGCTCGGCGATCTTCAGGCCGGCCACCGCGCGGCCCAGGTCCTGCGTCAGGTAGAAGACCGCCACATCCGACCACGGCGAGCTGTACTTTTCCTGGAACGCGATGCCGCTGCGCATCGCCAGCAGGTCGCGCAGCCTCACCTGGGCGAAACGCGGATCCTGGCGCTCCAGCTCGGGCAGGTAGCGGGTGACCGGATCGTCGATGCCACGGATGTGGCCGTCGCGGATCGCCTGGCCCAGCAGCAGCGCCACCACCGACTTGGCCACCGAGAACGAGGTCAGCAGCGTGTCACGCTGGCGGCCGGCGAAATACTGCTCGTGCACGATGCGACCGTCGCGCAGCACGATCAGCGCGACCGTGCCCTGCTGCTCCAGCCAGGGGCCGAGATCGCCGCCGTCGGGCGCGGCGGGCAGCTTCAGCGCCTCGGGCGCGGTCGGCAGCGGCACCGGCTGGCGCGAGGCCGGAATCGGTGCGTTGTCGAAGTGCTGATGGTCGGTGATCATCGTGCGCTGCTGGCCGATGATCCAGGCCGGTGGCAGCAGCGTGCCGCAGCCGGACAGGGCCAGCGGCAGCAGCAGCGCGCCCAGGGCGCGTGACGGAAGAAGGCGAGGCAGTCGGAAGGGCATGGCAGGAACGGCAGGCCGCACCAGGCAGCCTGCACAAGGGCCGCAAGGCTCAGGGGTGGGCGGCAATGACCTGCGCGACCGCGGCGGTCAGCCGGCGCGCGTAGGCCAGGTCGATGAACTCGTTCGGGCCGTGCGCGTTGCTCTTCGGGCCGAGCACGCCGCAGACCATCATCTGCGCCCGCGGGAAGCTCTTCTGCAGCAGGTTCATCAGCGGGATGGTGCCGCCCTGGCCGATGTAGCCCAGCGGTGCGCCGAACTGGTCGTGCGAGGCGCGGTCCATCGCGCGCTCCAGCCACGGCGCCAGCTCGGGCGCGTCCCAGCCGCTGGCGCCCCAGGCGCCGGCACGGCCGTCGGGCTGGAAGGTCACGCGGGCGCGGTAGGGCGCGTCGGCCTCCAGCAGCGCCTTCAGGTGTTCGGCCGCGGCGTTGGCGTCGACCGTCGGCGGCAGGCGCAGGCTGAGCTTGAAGGCGGTGAAGGGGCGCAGCACGTTGCCGGCGCTCGACAGCGGCGGCAGGCCCTCGGCGCCGGTCACGCTCAGCGTCGGCCGCCAGGTGCGGCCCAGCAGCGCCTCGACCGGATCGTCGGTCATCGGCAGCACCGGCTGGCCCTCGGCGCCGCAGGCCCAGGGCTGGCGCTTCCAGACCTCGTCGCCCAGCACCGCGGCGGTGGCGCGCGCCTGCGCCAGCCGCGCCGCCGGGATCTCGACATGGAAGGCGCCGGGCAGCAGCCGGCCGGTGGCGCTGTCCTCCAGCCGGTCGAGCAGGTGGCGCAGGATGCGAAAGCTCGACGGCACCACGCCGCTGGCGTCGCCCGAATGCACGCCTTCCTCCAGCACCTCCACCTTCAGCGCACCGCTGACCAGCCCGCGCAGCGAGGTGGTCAGCCAGAGCTGCTCGTAGTTGCCGGCGCCCGAGTCCAGGCAGACCACCAGGCTCACCGCGCCGAGTCGCTCGCGCAGCGCGTCGACGTAGAAGGGCAGGTCGTCGGAGCCGCTTTCCTCGCCGGTCTCGATCAGGCCGACGATGCGCGGGTGCGGCACGCCCTGGTCCTTCAGCGCCTCGATCGCGGCGATCGCGGCATAGACCGCGTAGCCGTCGTCGGCGCCGCCGCGGCCGTAGAGGCGCTCGTCGATGCGCTTCGGGGTCCAGGGGCCGAGATCGGCGCGCCAGCCGGTGAACTCGGGCTGCTTGTCGAGGTGGCCGTACATCAGCACGCTGGGCTGCTGCGCGGTGCCGACCGCCACCTCGTGGCGGGTCGCGGCGACCTCGAAGAACAGCACCGGCGTGCGCCGCCGGCCGGCGGCGTCGTGCAGCTGCACGATCTCCAGCGTCAGACCGGGCACGCGCCGCGCATTCACCCAGTCGGCGGCGCGGCGCACCACGGTGTCGAGATGCCCGTGCGCGGCCCAGTCGGCGTCGAACATCGGGCTCTTGGCCGGAATCGCGATGTAGTCGGTCAGCTCGCGGACGATGTCGCGGTCCCAGGTGGCGGCGACATGCTGCGCCAGCGCGGTCGGGTCGGGACGGATCAGGGTGTCGGGGGCATTCATGCGGACCTCGTGTCCGGCCGGAGGCGGCCGTCCGGCGGTCAGTGTAGCCAGCTCAGCCCAGCGCGTCGTCAAGCAGCGCCGGCAGCGCGTCCAGACCCTCGATGAGCTGTGGGGGCAGCGTGCCGTCGGGCAGTCGCGGCAGCTCGTCGGTGGCATGGAACTGGATGCGCGAGCCGCCGCCGGCCTCGGCGGTGATGCGCATCGTCAGCGGCAGGCTGACGATCTGCTCCGGATCGTCGCTCTGCACGATCGCGGTCTCGTCCTCGGCCAGGCCGAGCACCAGCCACTCGCCGCGGCCCTCGCGGTCGTGCAGCGGAATGCGGGCAAAGACGCTCAGGCCATAGGCCTGCGCATGGGCGGCGAGCCGGGCGATCGTCTCGGTGGGCGAGAACCGGCTGAGCCGCGCCAGGCTGCCGCTGTGGTGCGAGCCCAGACTGGTGACGGTCAGGGCCACCACCGTCAGGCCGCCGGTGATCCAGCAACGCCACAGAGGCGCGCGGCGGTGGGTGGGGGAACGCTTGTCCTGAAGCTGCCGGTCCTGATCATCGAGTGGCTGCATGGGAACTCCTCGGCGGACGGGTGGCGCGATGCCACGACAAAGATCGAATTCCGCACTCTACAGGCTTGAATTCGTCAGATTGGTGAAAGCCGAGCCGGAGTGCGGGTTGATCCGGGGCGGAATCATCCGGATTTACAGCTTTATATGAAACAATGTGTAAGCAACTGGCTACACGGATGTCTGATGAACCTGCGCGCGCGCATCGATCTTGCCGTGGCTCTGGCCGCGGTGGTCGCCAGCGCCGGTCTGGGCCTGCTGACCTGGATGGACCGGGAGGACTGGCGCCAGCACCTGCCGCCGCGGGTGCTGGCGCTGCTGCTGATCTTCCTGCTGCTGAACCGGGCCCTGCACCGGCTGGTACGCCGACCTGCGCGTGAGCACAGCCAGGCGCTGCGCCGGCTGGCGCTGCATGACAGCCTGACCGGCGCGGTGAACCGGCGCGGCTTCATGGATCGACTGGCGCAGGCCCAGCAGCATCAGCAGGCGCTGCTGTCGCTGGTGATGATCGACATCGATCACTTCAAGCGCATCAACGACCGGCATGGTCATGCCGCAGGCGACGGGGTGCTGCGCGAGGTGGCTGCCCGCCTGCGCCGGCAGATGCGCGGTGCAGACCTGCTGGGCCGGCTGGGTGGCGAGGAGTTTGCGCTGCTGCTGCCCGCGACCGATCTGGCCGGAGCGCTGGCTCAGGCCGAGCTGGCCCGGCAGGCGCTGCGCCGCGAGCCGATGGCGATCGCCGGCACGGTCACCGCCAGCTTCGGCGTGGCGCAGTGGGACGGCAGCGAATCGGCCGCCGACTGGCTGCACCGTGCCGATCTGGCGCTGTACCAGGCCAAGCGGCGCGGCCGCGACCAGGTGAGCCTCAGCGGTGCTCGAACTTGAAGACCGCGGTGCTGGCCAGCAGATTGGGCCAGTGCCGTACCACTTCACCCTCGTGCAGGCCGAAGGCGTCGAGGATGTGCAGACCGTTCTTGCGCGCCAGGATCTCGAAGTCGGCGAAGGTGCCGACGCGGATGTTGGGCGTGTCGTACCACTGGTAGGGCAGCACCTTGGTCACCGGCATGCGGCCCTGCAGCACGCGCAGCCGGTTCGGCCAGTGCGCGAAGTTCGGGAAGCTGACGATGCCGATGCGCCCGACGCGCGCGGTCTCGCGCAGCATGTCCTCGGTGTTGCGCAGGTTCTGCAGCGTGTCGAGCTGCAGCACCACGTCGAAGCTGTTGTCCTCGAAGAGGCTCAGGCCTTCTTCCAGGTTGCGTTGCAGCACGTTGACGCCGCGCTGCACGCCCGCCAGCACCTTGGCGTCGTCGAGCTCGACGCCGTAGCCGCGGCAGCCGCGCCGGTCGCGCAGCAGCGCCAGGAGGGCGCCGTCGCCGCAGCCGAGGTCGAGCACACGGCTGCCCTGGGGCACCAGATCGGCGATCAGTTCGAGGGCCTGGCGGTTGCTCATGCGCCGATCTCCCGGGCGATGTTGTCGTAGCAGGCGCGCACGATGCCGTGGTAGCGCGCGTCGTCCAGCAGGAAGGCATCGTGGCCGTGCGGCGCGTCGATCTCGGCGTAGCTCACGTCGATCCGGTTGTCGAGCAGGCCCTTGACGATCTCGCGCGAGCGCGCCGGCGAGAAGCGCCAGTCGGTCGTGAAGCTCACCACCAGGAACTTCGCCTGCGCGCGCGCCAGCGCCCGCGACAGGTCGCCGCCGAACGCCCGGGCCGGGTCGAAGTAGTCGAGCGCGCGCGTGATCAGCAGGTAGGTGTTGGCGTCGAAGTACTCGCTGAACTTGTCGCCCTGGTAGCGCAGGTAGCTCTCGATCTGGAACTCGATCTCCTGCGTCGAGTAGGCCAGCTCGGCCGAGCGCAGCTCGCGGCCGAACTTGGCCTCCATCGAGTCGTCCGACAGGTAGGTGATGTGGCCGATCATGCGCGCCACCCGCAGGCCGCGCTTGGGCACGACGCCGTGCGCGTAGAAATGGCCGCCGTGGAAGTCCGGGTCGGTGACGATCGCGCGCCGGGCGACCTCGTTGAAGGCGATGTTCTGCGCCGACAGGTTGGGCGCCGAGGCGATCACCAGCGCATGGCGCATGCGCTCGGGGTATTGCAGCGTCCAGCTCAGTGCCTGCATGCCGCCGAGGCTGCCGCCCATCACCGCGGCGAGCTGATGAATGCCCAGCCGGTCGAGCACGCGGGCCTGCGCGTTCACCCAGTCCTCGACGGTGACGACCGGAAAGTCGCTGCCATAGAGGCGGCCGGTGTCCGGATTGACATGCATCGGGCCGGTCGAGCCGAAGCACGAGCCGGGGTTGTTGATGCAGATGACGAAGAAGCGGTCGGTGTCGAGCGGCTTGCCCGGACCGATCAGGTTGTCCCACCAGCCGACGTTCTTCGGGTTGTCGGCATGCGTGCCGGCGACATGGTGGCTGGCGTTGAGCGCATGGCACACCAGCACCGCGTTGCTGCGCTCGGCGTTGAGCCGGCCATAGGTCTCGTAGACCAGCGTGTAATCGCGCAGCGTGGCGCCGCTGCGCAGCTTCAGCGCTTCGCTGAAGTGCATCTTCTGCGGGGTGACATGTCCCTGCATCGACATCGGGAGAGCTCCCAGAGGTTTCCGACCACGAAAAAAACCCGGCGCTGCCTGAGGCGGACACCGGGTCGTCGAGTGCCCCTCTTTAGCGGAATTTCTAGAGCGCCCGCAAGCCGGACCAAATCGGCGCTGTGAGGCGCGAGTGTAGCGCGAGCGCGAATGCGGCATGAACTGCGATTTTGGTGGTGCTCCGGCCCCTCGTGCAGGTGGCTGCCGCAGCTGCCGGACCCGTAGCCCCGGGGTGGCGAGTCCGGCCCCTGGGTCGTGACAATTCTCTCGCTCCCCCTTCTGGATGAAGCTGAACCGCTCCGAACCCGTCTGACACCGTGAATCCGACTGCTGTACCCGATCTCTCGAGTGATGCCTGGCTGCTGGCGCTGGGCACGATGCTGGCGCTGGCGCTGGTCGGCCGGCTGTGGCATCGCTGGCAGCAGGGCCGGGCGGACGAGCAGGCGCTGCCGTGCCGCTCGCTGCCTTTCGACTCCACGCTGGCGCGCTGGCCGGGGATGCCCGAGGCGGACACCGACATGCAGCGGCTGGTCGGTGAGGTCCAGGACCGGCTCGGGATGCAGCTGCTGGCCGCGCGCACGCTGGCGCGCACCGGCGATGACCTGCCCGGTCCGGCGCGGCTGATGCATCTCGACCAGCAGCTCGCGCAGGCGCTGCTGTCGCTGCGGCTGATGCGCGAGGCCGTGCGTGCCGAACCGGCGGCGCTGGGTGACGGCCTGCACGGTCTGCAGGCCCATTTCCAGCCGATGCTGGCCGAGCGGGGCATCCGGTTGAGCTGGCAGGTCGACGAGGCCGCCGCGGCGCTGCATCTGCCGGCGCGCAGCCGGCTGCATCTGATGCGGCTGGTCCAGGAGGCGCTGGACAATGTGGTGCGTCATGCCGAGGGCGCGCATGCGGCCGGGTTCGAGCTGCGGCTGCTCGAGGAGCGTTCGCAGCGCAGCCTGCGCCTGCGCATCAGCGATGATGGCCGCGGCAAGCCCGAGGGGCGCCGCGCCGAGGCCACCGCCCGCGGCATCGCGATGATGGAGCGCATCGCCAGCGATCTGGGCGCACCGCTGGCGATCGGCCCGGCCCGTCCGGGCTGGGTGGTGGAGCTGACGCTGAAGCTCTGATCAGGCCGGCGGGGCTGCCGGCGGCTGCGTGGCCGCGAAGCTTGCGCGCTGCGACAGGCGCTGCATCAGCCGGTCCAGATTGGGATGCGCATCGCGCCAGGCGATCGCCGGAAAGCGAAAATCAAGATAGCTCAGCGCGCAGCCGACCGCGATGTCGGCCAGCGTCGGATGCAGGCCGGAATACCAGTTGCGTTCGCCCAGGCCTGCGGACAGGGTGCGCAGCGCCGCGTCGATCTTGCCGAGCTGGCGCTCGATCCAGGCCGGGCAGCGCTGGCTGGCGTCGCGGCCGGGCCAGGTCGATTCCAGCCGTGCCAGCAGCGCGGCATCCAGCAGGCCGTCGGCCAGCGCCTCCCAGGTGCGGACCTCGGCGCGCTCGCGGCCCTTTTCCGGAATCAGCCGGCCGACCGGCGAGAGCGTGTCCACATATTCGACGATGACCCGCGAGTCGTAGAGCGCGTCACCGCCCTCGAGCACCAGGCAGGGGACCTGGCTGAGCGGGTTGGCCGAGGTCAGGCCGACCGGATCCGACCACGGATCCTCGATGACGAGCTTGTAGTCGAGCTTCTTCTCCGCCAGCACGATGCGCACCTTGCGCACATACGGGCTGGTCAGCGAACCGATGAGTTTCATGAGCGGGGCAGGTTTGTCGTTCTGAGTTTCGGGGCAGGACCATTCTAGCCACGAGCCTTTCGGGCCAGCGGTCCGGCTCCCCCCTTGGAAAAGCGTGATGCGGGGTGATCGACCTTCAGCGCTGCAGTGTCCAGTCGACCGTGGCAGGTCCGCGCCCGGGCAGGTCGAGCACGGCCTGGGCGGGTGCGCGGCGCGCGATCACCTGTCCGCGCCGCACCACCGCCAGCCGGGTCGCGCGCAGCCGGATCGCCTCGACCGGCGAGCGCGCCTGCAGCAGCACGACATCGCCGTGGCAGCCGATGTCCAGCCCGTGGCCGTCGAGCCCGAGCACCTTCGCGGCATTCGTCGTCACCGCGTCGAAGCAGGCGCGCATCTGCGCCTGCGAGGTCATCTGCGCCACATGCAGGCCCATCTGCGCCACCTCCAGCATGTCGCCCGAGCCCAGCGAATACCACGGGTCCATGACGCAGTCGTGGCCGAAGGCGACATTGACGCCGGCGGCCATCAGCTCGGGCACGCGCGTCATGCCGCGGCGCTTCGGGTAGGTGTCGTGGCGGCCCTGCAGCGTGATGTTGATCAGCGGGTTGGCCACCGCATGCACGCCGGCCTCGGCGATCAGCGGCAGCAGCTTGGACACGTAGTAGTTGTCCATCGAGTGCATGGACGTCAGGTGCGAGCCGGTGACGCGGCCCTGCAGCCCGAGGCGCTGTGCGTGATGGGCCAGCGTCTCGATGTGGCGCGACAGCGGATCGTCGCTCTCGTCGCAGTGCATGTCGACGCGCAGGCCGCGTTCGGCGGCCAGCTCGCACAGCAGGCGCACCGACTCGGCGCCGTCCGCCATCGTCCGCTCGAAGTGCGGGATGCCGCCGACCACCTCGACGCCCAGGTCGAGCGCGCGCGTCAGGTTGGCCAGCGCGCCCGGGCGGCGCAGCACGCCGTCCTGCGGGAAGGCGACCAGCTGCAGGTCGAGGCAGGGCGCGACGCGGCGTCTGACCTCCAGCAGCGCCTCCACCGCCAGCAGTCGGTCGTCACAGATGTCGACATGGCTGCGGATCGCCAGCAGCCCCTTGGCCACCGCCCAGTCGCAGTACTGCAGCGCGCGCTCGACCAGCGCTTCCTGCGTGAGCTGCGGCTTGAGCTCGCCCCACAGCGCGATGCCCTCCAGCAGCGTGCCGCTGGCGTTGACCCGCGGCAGGCCGTAGGAGAGCGTCGCGTCCATGTGGAAATGCGCGTCGACGAAGGGCGCGCTGAGCAGCCAGCCCCGGGCGTCGAGCGTGGGCAGGCCCGGCGGCGCGGCCAGCGCCGGGCCGACCGCGGCGATGCGCCCGGCCAGGATCAGCAGGTCCTGGCCGGTGCGGCCGTCGGGCAGCGTGGCATCGCGGATCAGCAGGTCTCGGGCTTCGGTCATCGGGACGTCTCCGCGGCAGAGGGGCAATCGGGTGTCAGGCCGCGATGCGGCGGCGGCGGCGGCGGCCGGCGGCCATCTCGGCCTCGCAGCGCTGCATCAGTGTCTGCGGCGTGTCGCCCGGTCCGGCCTGGGCATGGCTGATGTCGATCTGCAGCAGGCGATCGCCGCTCAGGGCCGACCAGTCGCGCTCCTGCACCGCCTGCGCGATGCGCTGGCAGATGCGCGCGGCATCATCGGCCGATGCCTGCGGCAGCAGCACCGCGATCTGCTCGTCCGACCAGCGGGCCGCCAGATCGCCGGCCCGCAGCGTCAGTCCGATCAGCTGGCCGAAGGCGGCGAGCACCCGTTCGTGCCGGGCCTGGGCGGGCGGATCGATGTCGCTGGCCGACAGCAGCAGCACCGCGCAGTCCTGATCCGCCGGCAGCGGCAGCAGGCGGTGCGCCTGCTGCATGAAGGCCTGCCGGTCTGGCAGCGCGGGCAGGTGCTCGGCGTGCTCGGGCACCAGCGCAGGCTGCACGCTGGCCTGCAGCTGCGTCAGATAGCGCGACAGCCGCGCCGAGGACGGCAGGCTGGCGCTGTCGCGGGCCTCCAGACCCTGACGCCGGCGCGCCATCTGCTCGGTGTCCAGACAGCGGGCCAGGCAGCGTTCGCCCAGATCCGCCAGTGGCCGATGACCGATCCGGGCCGCCTCGTCGGCCAGACGCAGCGCGGCGGCTTCCAGCGCCGCCGCATCCTGCCGGGCCTGCGCGATCAGCACGGCCACCCACAGCAGCGGCAGCTCGGTGTTCTCGGGTGCGGGGTCCGTGGTGTCCTGGCCGGGCGCCTGCCGGGGCGGCGGGCTGCTGCGCAGCCGGGCCAGATGCTGGCGCGCGGCGTCCGGCTCGCCGTCCAGCACCCGCTGCAGCGCCTGCAGCCAGCCCAGGCGCCAGGCGCTTGCCGCATCGGCGGGGCGGGCGCCGGCCAGGTCGATCGCCTGCCGCACCGTGCTCAGCAGCTGCGCATCGGAGGCGGCGCAGCCGTCGAGAAGCTGGCGAGCCAGCGTGCTGCTGTGCTGAGGGTCCTGGCGCTCCGGTTCGTTCATGCATTCCCCATCTCGTGTCATCCGGTCTGCCCTTGTGGCGGCTGGCACGCGCCCCGGGCCTCTTCTCCTGCGGCAGCGCGGAGGCCTGCGGGCCGCGATCCGCTCTGGATCCGGCAGAATCCGGCCGCCGGCACGCCCATTCGTGCCGCTTCCGGATGAGAGGAATTGAACCACAGCCGTACCCGGACCCGACATCGGCCCGGCTTACTTGGTGCCGAACATCCGGTCGCCGGCGTCGCCCAGGCCGGGAACGATGTAGCCGTGGTCGTTGAGCTGGCGATCGATCGCCGCGGTGTAGACCGGCACGTCCGGATGGGCCTCGTGGAAATGCTTCAGGCCCTCGGGCGCCGCCAGCAGGCTGACGAAGCGGATCGAGCGCGGGCGGGTCTCCTTCAGCCGCTCGACCGCGGCCGCGGCCGAATTGCCGGTGGCCAGCATCGGATCGAGCACGATGGCATCGCGCTCGTGCATGTCGCCGGGCATCTTGAAGTAGTACTCGACCGCGACCAGCGTCTTGGGGTCGCGGTACAGGCCGATGTGGCCGACGCGCGCGCCCGGCACCACCTGCAGCATGCCGTCGAGAAAGCCGCTGCCGGCGCGCATGATGACGACGAAGACGGTCTTGCGGCCCTCGATGACCGGGCTGAGCATCGTCTCGAGCGGCGTCTCGATCTCGATCATCTGCGTCGGCATGTCGCGGGTGACCTCGTAGGCCATCAGCATGCTGATCTCGCCGAGCAGGCGGCGGAAGCTGTTGGTCGAGCGGTCCTTCTGGCGCATCAGCGTCAGCTTGTGCTGCACCAGCGGGTGATCGACGACGTGGACCTGGCCGGCGCCGGGGGTGTTCATCGTGCTCATGGGGTCTCTCCTCGCGGGTTGCGGATCAGGTTGGGATCAGAAGACGGTGCCGTCGCTGGCGATGCGCAGCGGCGGTGCGCCGCCCGGCCGGCGCTCGGCGGCGATCTCGCGGCCGGCGGCCCAGCTGCCGCCCTCGAGCATGCACGCCAGCGGCAGCTGCTGCGCATCAACGCCCAGCTCGGCGCGCACCAGCGGCGCCAGGTCGTCGAGCAGCGCCACCGTCAGCGCCCGCCACTCGATCACCCATGGATCGTCGACCGTTCTAGGCCGGGCGGCGAAGTCGGCCGCCAGCGGCACCAGCGCGCCGCCGTCGATCAGCAGGCCGCCGTTGCGGTATTCGGGCAGGCCGGTGAGCGCGTCCAGCCCTTCCACCGCGATGCCGGCCCACTCGAAGGGCTCCAGCAGCGAATAGGTCAGCCACTGCGACAGCTTGTGGAAGGGCACCCGGCCGGCGGCCGGCGCGTCCGGCGCACTGGCCTGCGGGTGCGGCCAGACATCGCCGATCGGCCGCCCGTCCAGACTCTGGCCCGAGGGCCAGATCGGCGCGAGCGACGCCAGCAGCTCGACCAGCAGCTCGGCGGCCTGCAGCGCCGGTGCGGTGCTCGAGCGCTGGCGCGCGCGCGCGGCCAGCCGGTCGAACAGGCCGCCGGGGCGGCCGTCGTCGCCGAAGCGCTCGGGCTGCGCCGCCATCACCGCGCCGAGCCGGCGCAGCAGCGCCGCGCGCCCCTCCAGGCCGACGAGCGGATTGTCCGGCCGGACCTGGAAGACGGCGGCCAGCGGCGCGGCCTCCATCCGGCCGAGCGCGCGGGCGTCGACCCGGCAGGGCTCGTCCGGCCGCGACGAGAAGGCGCCGGCCGCGAAGGCGCGCAGCGTCGCCACCGCCAGCCCTTCCGAGCGCGCCAGGCGCTGGCCGGTCTCGGCCTCGTCGTAATGCCAGTCGGGGCCGGCGCCGGCATCGAGCAGCACGCTGATCAGCGCGAGATCGATGCGCGCACGCGCCAGGCCGGCACTGCCAAGCGGGCGCAGCAGCGCGTCGATCTCGTCCTTGCGGTCGACGCCGCCGGCCTCGAAATGGCGCCAGCGGCTGTGATACGGGATCTGCAGGTCGGGGAATCGCCGGCGCGTCAGGGCGGCGATGCGCCGCGCGATGGCCGGCAGCGCGCCGCGGTCGAGGCGGAAATGCGCCGAGTGGCCGCTCTCCACCGCCGCAGTGATCGCATGGCAGCGCCGGCGTACGGTGGCCGGGTCGTTCAGCACGACCAGCGGGTCGAGGCGGTGATGTTCACTCAAGGCCGCGCCCCTTCACGGCGGCCAGATCCGCCTCGTCCGGCACCTCGCCGGTGGTGAAGTAGCCGGCGGCGATCTTGGCCTGGATCTCGACCATCGCGTCGGCCGGCACCAGCTCGTCCGGGATCTTGATGCGCTCGACCACCTCGATGCCGCTGCCGGTGATGGCGTCGAACTTGTCGTTGCTCATCGACACCAGCCGGTGGATGCGGCGGATGCCCAGCCAGTGCAGCACGTCGGGCATCAGCTCCTGGAAGCGCATGTCCTGCACGCCCGCCACGCACTCGGTGCGCAGGAAGTACTTGTCGGCCGAGTCGCCGCCCACCTGGCGCTTGCGCGCGTTGTAGACGAGGAACTTGGTGACCTCGCCCAGCGCGCGGCCCTCCTTGCGGCTGTAGGCGATCAGGCCCACGCCGCCGCGCCCGCCGTGCGCGACGCTCTGCGCGCCCTCGATGCACTCCTCGATCGCGTGCGTGAGGTAGGGGCGACAGGTGCAGATGTCCGAGCCGAACACGTCCGAGCCGTTGCATTCGTCGTGGATGCGCGCGGTCAGCGTCACCGACGGATCGGCCAGGTCGCGCACGTCGCCGAAGACATAGAGCGTCTGCCCGCCGATCGGCGGCAGGAAGACCTCGATGTCGCTGCGGGTGACCAGCTCCGGGTACATGCCGCCGGTCTCCTCGAAGAGCGCGCGGCGCAGCTCGGCCTCGCTGACGCCGAAGCGCCGGGCCACGCCGGGCAGCCACCAGACCGGCTCCACCGCGATCTTGGTCACCGCCGCCGAGCCGTCCTCCAGCAGGATGCGGCCGTCGGGCTTCAGGCGCTGGAAGGCCATGGCCTGGCGCACCTCGGGCAGGTGGATGTGCGCCTTGGTGACGGCGATGGTCGGGCGGATGTCCATGCCTGAGGCGATCTGCTCGGCGAAGACCTCGGCGACCAGCGCGCCCCACGGATCGATCGAGACGATGCGCTCGGGCTCGGACCACTGCGGATAAGGGCCGATGCGGTCGGTCGGCGCGGTGTTGGTCAGGTCGGCGCGGTGGCCGCGCTCGAGGTTGCCGGCCGCCACCGCCAGCGCGCGGTAGACGCCGTAGCTGCCGCTGTGCGTGCCGACGACATTGCGCTGGTGGCGCGAGACGGTCGTACCGACGACCGGGCCGCGTGCGTGCGGATCGGCTTCGCCCCAGCGGATCGGCGGGGCCCCGGCCGCACCCTGGCCGGGATGGGAGGTGAGCCGGATGTGGCCGGCCGGGGAGGGGGAGGGGTCGCGGGCCATGGGGGTTCCTCGGGTGTCAGTCGATGATCTGCAAGCCGCGTGCCCGCAGCTCGCCCAGCTGATGCCAGTGCGGTGCCACCGCGTCGCGCAGCGCCTGCTCGGGCAGGTCGGTGCTGGCGGGCAGCCCGGAGAGCGCTGACAGCGCCGCCGGCGCGCCCGGGCCGCCGTCCTCGTGCAGCAGCGCCTCGGTGGCGGCGCCCAGCGCGAGCAGCCGGCGCAGCATCGGCTCCAGCGGCGGGCGCTGCGCTGGGGCTCGCACCCGTTCGCGCACGAAGCTGACGACCGGCCCGGCCAGCCCCCAGCTGGCACACAGCACGCTGCCGTAGGCGGCATGTCCGATGCCCCAGGCGCTGGTCTCGGCCACGTCCAGCGCGGCGGCGTCGGTGCCGAAGGCCTCGAGCATCGCCTCGTAGGCCGGGCCCAGATGCGCCAGCATCAGCGCCTGGCCGCTGCATGCGAACAGGCCCGCGGTGTGCGCCTGCAGCGGATCGACGCCCAGCGCCGCAGCGCTGCGGCCCATCAGCAGGCCGCTCAGCCCGGCGGTGCGCCACAGCGCGTTCATGCGCGGCGAGGGCGGGAAGGCCGCACGCAGCGCGCTGGCATAGCTGATCGCCACCACCTCCCGGGTGCCGAGATAGCGCAGCGCCTCGCCGACCGTCTCGACCCGCCGCAGCAGGCCGTACATCGCCGAGTTGACGGTGCGCACGACCGCGGCGGCCAGCGCCATGTCGGACTCGATCAGCGCGGCGATCTCCGGCAAGGCGCGCTCGTCATCGCGCATCAGGGTCTGCAGTTCCAGCAGCACACGCGGGCAGGCCGGCAGATCGGCCTGGAGGCTGCGCAACGGTGCGGGCAAGGGCACGTGCTTCTCCGATCCCCAAGACGGTGTTGAACAGGCCTTCAGCGTACGTCGGCTCACCCCGGTGGTGCATCTGGGGTGACCCGTGACGGTGCACTTTCCGGGCAAGTCCGGCAATGCGGCGCGCTCCGGCGTGGTGTTTTCCCCGTGGGCGCCGTCGTCACGAGCATCCCAGGCCCTTGCGGTACCTCAATGAAAATTGATCGGCACGACTTTTGCCTTCGTATTGCCTTCGAAATCTGATTGAATTCGTGACACTTGTCGCGCTTTGTGGGGTGGGGACTCTGATGGACACAGCCGTGAAACAGGGGATGGCAGAAATGGCAGGCGCGAGCCGGGTTGCTGTGCAATGTCGTGCGCCGTCCAGAGGCGCGATCCGTTTCGATGAAGTGCTGGCGGCGGCGGTGCGGCTGGCGCGCTGGCGCATGGGCGCCTGCGTCAGCTACCGGCCGGAGGCGGACGAGTCGCCCGCCGAGGTGGTCGCGCGTCTGATCGGCAGCATGGCCCGGCTGTCCGAACTGCCTGCGGAGGCCGCGCTGCTGGTGCAGCCGGCCGCGCTGGGTCAGGACGCGGTGCAGATGATGCGGCTGCTGGCGGCGGCCCGCTCGCGGGCGATGCCGGTCACGCTGGATCTGGTGGCGCCCGAGGCGACCGGCCGGCTGATCGACCAGCTGGCGATGCTGCGCGTGCATCACGACCGCCTGGGTCTGTCGCTGTCGGCCGATCGAGAGTCCAGCCTGCACGATGCCGACCGCGCCTGCGAGGCCGGCGTGCGGCTGCGGCTGGTGCATGAGCGCTGGGCCGACACCGGTGCGGCGCGCCGCCAGTCGACCGAGGCCTTCGAGCGGCTGGTCGACCGGGTGGCCGGTCGTGCCACGCAGGTCATGCTGGCCTGCCACGACCCGCAGACGCTGGATCGCAGCGTCGAGCAGCTGCGCCGTGCAGGCAGCGCGGTCACGCTGGAGCTTCAGCCCGATCAACCTCGCCAGGGTGTGCTGTGGGTGGCCCGCAGCCGCCAGGTGCCGGTGCGCAGCCTGCTGCACTACGGCCGGCCGGCCGCACCGACGCGGCTGGGCACGCTGGCCCGTCAGCCCCGGGTGCTGTGGTGGTCGACGCTGAGCAGCAGCCTCAGCACGCTGCTGCCGGCCTGAGTCCCGCGGGCCGCGGCCGCCTCACGCGCTGTCATCCGTCAGCGGACCGGTGTTTTCCAGGCTGTCGCCCAGGCGCAGCTGCAGGCTTTCCGGGCGCGGCACCGGCACCGCCCGAGCCAGCGCCATCCAGACCGCGAAGGGCAGGCCAGACTCCTGCGACAGCGGGCGCATCGGTGCCGGGCGCAGCGTGTGCAGCAGACCGCCGCGCATCTCGATGACGCCGCATTCGGCCGGAATCTCCTCGGCTCGGGCGATGCCTTCGGCGAGCACGTAGTACAGGCCGCCGGCCATGTCGAGGTAGGCCGCCCGCTTGGTCGGCTGGCGCAGGTCGGCCAGCAGGTCGGCCCGGCTGACCTTGATCTCGTGCACCAGCGGCTGCAGATAGGCCGCCACCGAGCTGTGCCGCACCGAGAAGACATCGGGCATCGCCAGCTGCCAGGTCCGGTCATCGACCGGGCCGGGGTCGACCGAGGCGTCATGGGCCGACAGCTCCATCGGCACGGGCGTGCCGCCGCCGGATTCGCCCGGCACGCGGGCACGCAGCGTCAGGCCGCGCCAGGCGATGCGGCCTTCGCGGATCATGGCCAGCGCGACCTGCTCGACCAGGGCCTCGTGCGCACTGCGGGCGGCGCGGTTGCGCGCGGCGGAGTCGGCCAGCGCCTGGATGCCGGCATCGGTCACCCGGATGGTGCAGCGCCCGGCGCTGTCGTGATGACGCTCGAGCAGTCCGGCGGCCAGCAGCTCGGCCTCGAGAATGTCCTGCGCCGGCCAGCCGGCCGAGCGCCAGACCTCGCGCAGGCGCCGGCGATGCGCGCTGGTCAGGCGCATCGGCGCCGGGGCGGGGCTCGGAACGGAATTCGGAACGGAATTCGGTGCGGGACTCGGGGCATCGGCGCTCATGCCCCCGAGCGTAACAAGATCGTGTTCCTCGTCACGGACAGCAAGCAGGGCGCCGAGGTCATTGCAGCTCACGGGCAGATTCCTCCGGCCTTCAACGGCTGCCGGCGGGCGGGAAGGCGCGGTCCCGGGGCTGGAAGACGGCCTGGCACAGGGCGGCCGGCACGCTGTACTCGGTGATCTCGAGGCCGGAGAACTCGCCCGGCTGGGTGTCGTACCAGGTCCAGCGGGCGTCCTCGGCGCTGATGGACGCCGGCACACGCGGGGCTGGCGCGCGGGTCGAGACCGGCATCAGGCGGGTGCCTGGCAGTCGGCCCAGTTCGTTCAGCAGCAGTTCCAGCGCGCCTCGAGCGGTCATCTCTTTCTCCCTGCGTGAATGAAGTCACGGCGTTTCTGAATGACGTTTCCGATCTGTGACGATTGTTTCACTCAAGGCTTGCCTGCGTGCATCGCTCCAACAGATGAAGCGTCGTGTCCGGCCGTCAACCGCCGAGGGCGTGCAGCACCAGTCCGATCAGCCCGCCCACCAGCGTGCCGTTGAGCCGGATGAACTGCAGGTCGCGGCCGATCGCCAGCTCGATCTCCTGCACCAGCTGCTCGTCATGCCAGCCGCGCACCGTGCGCGCGATGTGGGTGGCGGCCAGATCGCGCAGCGCCGGCGCGCTCTGCTCGACCACCGTGCGCAGATGCGCCTGCAGCGCAGCGCGCAGCACCGCGTCGTTGCCCAGCGCCCGGCCCAGGCGCTGCGCCGCCAGCAGCATCTGCTCCTGCAGCCGCGACTGCGGCGAGGCCAGATCGGCCAGCAGCCAGGCACGCAGCTCGTCCCACAGGCCGCGCACATAGTCCTGCAGCACCGGCTCGTGCAGCCAGCGGTCCTTGGCGGCATTGATGCGTGAGGCGAAGTCCGGGTCCTGGCGCAGCCGCTCGACCAGCTCGGCGACGCTGCGATCGAAGGCCAGCCGGCGCGGATGCTGCGGATCCTCGCAGACCTCGTGCACCCAGCGGGTCAGGCCGCGTGCGGTCGCCGAGGCCAGCCGGCGGCCGAACTCGTCGGTGTCGGCGACCAGGCCGATGGTGCGCAGCGCCAGCGGATATTCCTGTCCGGCGATCTCCAGCAGCACCGAGGCCAGCGTGCGCTGCACCGGCTCGCTGTCGACCTGCTCGGCCAGCTGCAGCAGCGCCTGCTCGAAGAGCTGCTGATGGCGGCCCTGCGCGGTCAGGGTGTCGAGCAGATCCCCGGCGGCATGCGACAGGTCGAGCCGCTCGAGCCGCTGCGTTACCGCCCCCTGCAGCAGGCCGCGCACCCGTGCATCGTCGATGCTGCCCAGCAGCACGCCGCCCAGGCCCTGCAGATGCGTCGCCAGCCGGCGTGCGTTGTCTTCGCGGGCCAGCCATTCGCCCAGCCGCGCCAGCGGATCGAGGGCATCCAGCCGGGCCAGCAGCGTCGGCGTGTCGAGAAAGCGGTCGCGCATGAAGACCGCGAACTGGTCGGCGAGCTGCGGCTTGCGCCGCGGCAGGATCGCGGTGTGCGGGAAGGGCAGGCCGAGGGGGCGGCGAAACAGCGCCACCACCGCGAACCAGTCGGCCAGCGCGCCGACCACCGCCGCCTCGGCGAAGGCCGCCACCCAGCCCCAGAGGCCGCTGCGGCCCTGCTGGTGCGCCAGCGCCAGCAGCCCGGCGCACAGCACCAGCGCCAGCAGCGCCAGGTGCTTCATCCGGCGCAGCCGGGCGAGGCGCTCCTCGACCGGCGGGACCGAGGGAACGGACGGCGGGGGGGTCAGGGCCGGATCGCTCATGCATCGATTGTGCTCGGCTGCGGATGACGTGGTGCTGTCGGGGCCTGGGCCTGCCCGGTGGGCATGTCTGTGCGAATGCCGCACGATCATCACTGCATAGTGCGCATGTCGCACCGATCGTCGGCCGCCTGGCCGCGCTTCCTAACCTTGACCGACATCAGATCCCGATGAACACCTCCACCCCCCACCTTCCGCCGCTGCCCGAGACCGCCGACATCGCCGAGCGCGACCTGCTGGGCGGTCTGGAAAAGGGCCTGCGCGTCATCGAGGCCTTCGACCAGGACCGCCCGCGGCTGACGATCAGCGAGGTCGCGCTGCGCACCGGGCTCAGCCGCGCGGCGGTGCGCCGCTGCCTGCTGACGCTGGTGCACCTGGGCTATGCGCGCCAGGACGAGCGCCATTTCTCGCTCAGCCCGAAGGTGATGCGCCTGGGCCAGTCCTACATGCATTCGGCGAAGCTGCCGCGCGCGATCCAGCCGCAGCTCCAGCGCATCGCGATGGCGATGCAGGAGGCCGGCTCTGTCGGCGTGCTCGACGGCGACGACGTGATCGCGGTGGCGGCGGTGACCGCCGGCCGGGTGGTGTCGTCGACGCTGCAGCCGGGCACGCGCGTGCCGGCCTACTGCACCGCCAACGGCCGGGTGCTGACCGCCTGGCTGCCCGAGCCCGAGCGCGAGGCCTGGCTGGCCCGGCAGACGATGGCCGCGCGCACCGTGCAGACCCTCACCGACCGCGACCGCCTGCGCGAGGAGCTCGCCCGCGTGCGGGCCCAGGGCCATGCGCTGGTCGACCAGGAGTTCGAGCCGGGCCTGCGTACCGTGGCCGTGCCGCTGCGCAACCGCCGCGGCGAGGTGGTCGCCTCGATGAATGTCAGCGTGCACGCCGCTCGCGTGTCGATTCCCGATCTGCTCGATCGCTGCCTGCCGATGCTGCTGCAGGCGCAGGAGCAGCTCAAGCCCTTGCTCTAGCCCACCCCCCCAGAGGAGACACCCATGACCCTTCTCCGCCGCACCCAGGTCGTCATCGTCGGCGCCGGCCCGTCCGGCCTGCTGCTCGGCCAGCTGCTGCACAAGGCCGGCATCGACAACATCGTGCTCGAGCAGCGCAGCCCCGACTATGTGCTCGGCCGCATCCGCGCCGGCGTGCTGGAGCAGGTCTGCGTCGACCTGCTCGACGAGGCGGGCGTGGGCGAGCGCATGCACCGCGAGGGCCTGGTGCACGACGGCATCGAGCTGGCCTTCGGCGGCCAGCGCCACCGCATCGACATGAAGGCGCTGACCGGCGGCAAGACGGTGATGGTCTACGGCCAGACCGAGGTCACCCGCGACCTGATGGACGCGCGCCGCGCCGCCGGCCTGCCCACCGTCTACGAGGCGGCGGACGTGGCGGTGCACGACTTCGACACCACCGCGCCGCGGGTCAGCTTCCAGCTCGAGGGCGTGCGCCACGAGATCGCCTGCGACTTCATCGCCGGCTGCGACGGCTTCCACGGCGTGTGCCGCGCCAGCGTGCCCAAGGAGCGCATCACCCACTTCGAGCGCGTCTATCCCTTCGGCTGGCTGGGCATCCTGGCCGACGTGCCGCCGGTGTCGGACGAGCTGATCTATTCCAACCACGAGCGCGGCTTCGCGCTGTGCTCGATGCGCAGCAAGACCCGCGTGCGCCACTACGTGCAGTGCTCGCTGCAGGACAAGGTCGAGGACTGGAGCGACGAGCGATTCTGGGACGAGCTGAGGAGCCGCCTCGACCCGGCCGCCGCGGCTGCGCTGCAGGCCGGCCCGTCGATCGAGAAGAGCATCGCGCCGCTGCGCAGCTTCGTCGCCGAGCCGATGCGCTTCGGCCGCATGTTCCTGGCCGGCGACGCCGCGCACATCGTGCCGCCGACCGGCGCCAAGGGCCTGAACCTGGCGGCCGCGGACGTGCGCTACCTCAGCCGCGCCTTCATCGAGTTCTACGCCGACCACACCGAGGCCGGCATCGACGACTACTCGCGCAAGGCGCTGCGCCGCATCTGGAAGGCCGAGCGCTTCTCCTGGCACATGACCAGCCTGCTGCACAAGTTCCCGGCCGGCCCCGGCGACACCGGCGAGGTCGGCCACCGCATGCAGACCGCCGAGCTGGACTGGCTGGTCCACTCCACCGCCGGCATGACCGCACTGGCCGAGAACTACGTCGGGCTGGCCTTCGAGGACTGAACCTCGAGGCGCCGCGACAGGGCGCGCGCAGCGGCGCGGGGCGCACCGGCGCGGTGCAGCGGCTGTGGCAGGATACCCCCCTGCCTGTGCCTGACGCCATGACCGATCCGAACGCTCCCTCCCTGTCGCCGGCCACGCCGGCCCGCGCGCTGGCCGAGCGCCTGTTCGGCGCCTGGGTGCGCATCGTCTCGCCGGCGACGCTCAAGGCCGATGCGCAGGCCGGGCTGCTGGGCGCGCTGCTGGTGCTGCCGCAGGGCATCGCCTTTGCGTCGCTGGCGGGGCTGCCGCCGCAGTACGGCCTGTACAGCGCGCTGGTGCCCACCGTGGTGGCGGCGCTGGCCGGCTCGAGCTGGCATGTGGTGTCGGGTCCGACCAATGCCAACTCGCTGGCGCTGGCGGCGATGCTGGCGCCGCTGGTGGCGGCCGGCTCGCCCGGCTACATCGAGCTGGCGCTGATGGTGACGATCATGGTCGGGGTGATCCAGACCGCGGTCGGCGCGCTGCGGCTGGGGCTGCTGGCCGACTTCATCTCGCCGGCGGCGCTGCTGGGCTTCACCAGCGGCGCGGCCTGCCTGATCGGCATCCACGCGCTGCGTGATCTGCTCGATGCCGGGGTGCCGCGTGGCCTGGGGCCTGGCGGCGTGCTGGTGCAGAGCGCGCAGCATCTGCCGCAGCTCAGCCCGGCCGCGCTGCTGACCGGGCTGAGCGCGCTCGGGGTGGCTGCGGCGCTGCGCCGGCTGCGGCCGCGCTGGCCTTTCATGCTGATCGGGCTGGGCGCGGCCTCGGTGCTGGGCGCCTTGCTGCCGGTGCTGCTGCCGGGCTGGCGCGAGGTGCGCATTCTCGGCCCGCTGCCCTCGCCGTGGCCCGCCTTCCATGTTCCGCAGGTCGAATGGTCACGCCTGCCCGAGCTGGTGGACAAGGCGCTGGCGCTGTCGATCATCGCGCTGGGCCAGTCGGTGTCGATCGCCAAGGCGATGGCGGCGCGCTCGGGCCAGCGCATCGACACCAACCGCGAGTTCCTCGGCCAGGGCCTGTCGAACCTGGCCGGCGGCTTCTTCTCCTGCTATCTCAGCTGCGGCTCGCTGAACCGCTCGGTGCCCAATCTGGAGGCGGGCGCGCGCACGCCGCTGGCCGGCGTGGCCTCGGCACTGTGGCTGCTGCTGCTGGTGGCGGTGTCGGCGCCGCTGCTGGCGCACATTCCGCTGCCGGCGATCGCCGGGCTGCTGATGCTGGTGGCCTGGACGCTGCTGGACCTGCCGCGCTGGCGCCGCCTGGCGCGCCTGGACCGCACCGACCTGGCGATCGCCGCCACCACGCTGGCGGCCACGCTGCTGCTGCGGCTGGAGATCGCGATCCTGATCGGCACCGGGCTGTCGCTGGTGGCCTATCTCTACCAGACCTCGCGCCCGGCGATGCGCACGATGGGCTTCGACAGCCGCCGCGCCGACCGCCGCTTCATCGTGCGCGACGACACGCCCGGCGCGCTGCCCGAGTGCCCGCAGCTGAAGCTGCTGCGCATGGAGGGCGAGATCTACTTCGGCGCCGCCACCCATGTCGCCGAGCACCTGCACGCGCTGCGCCAGAACCATCCCGGCCAGAAGCACCTGCTGGTGATGAGCAAGAGCATGAACTTTCTCGACCTGGCCGGCGTCGAGCTCTGGGAGACCGAGCTGCGCGAGCGCCGCGCCGCCGGCGGCGACCTGCATTTCCACCGCCCGCGCCCGCAGGTGATGGCGATCTGGCGCCGCACCGGCTTCCTGGACCGGCTGGGGGCCGACCACGTCTTCCCGGACAAGCAGCAGGCGATCGCCGGCATCTTCCGCCGGCTCGATCCGGCGGTCTGCGCGCGCTGTCAGGCACGGGTGTTCCGCGAATGTCAGCCGGACGACCCTGGCGCGGCAATCTGAGCCCTTCTCCCCCATTTCACGGAGTTCAGGGTTTTCCAGAAGCCTCCAGAAGCCGCTAGAGTGCGTGGCACCGCGCCCACCGGTGCTTTCACCTCCTCTTCTGCGCACGCCGATCCTGGCGTGTGTTGCCCGCCGATGCCTTCTTCCGACACCCGCCCGCTTCAGGGCGTCCTGCTTGTCATTGCCGCGGTGGCGCTGTTCGCCTGCTTCGACACCGGCGTCAAGATCGCCAGCGCGCTGGCGCCGGTCGGGGTGGTGGTCTGGGCGCGCTATCTGTTCCAGGTCGGGGTGACCGCGGTGACGGTGCTGCCGCGCCGCGGCCGCGCACTGCTGCGCACCGAGCGGCCGGGCCTGCAGCTGCTGCGCGGGCTGTGCCTGCTGTCGCTGAGCGTGCTGGCCTTCTTCAGTCTGCAGGTGATGCCGGTGGGCGAGTTCACCGCCATCGTCATGCTCACGCCACTGCTGATCACGCTGCTGGCGGCGCTGACGCTGGGCGAGCGCATCTCGGCCTGGCGCTGGCTGCTGCTGGCCGGCGGCATGGCCGGCGCGCTGATCGTCATCCGCCCGAAGGGCGAGGCGCAGGATCTGGGCTGGGCGGCGCTGCTGCCGCTGGGGCTGGTGGTGTCGAATGCGCTGTTCCAGATCATCACCAGCCGGCTGGCGCGCACCGAGGATCCGGCGACCACCCATTTCTACACCGGCCTGACCGGCGCGCTGCTGACCAGCGCGGCGCTGCCGTGGAGCTGGCAGCAGCTCTCGCCCACCACCTGGGCGCTGCTGGCGCTGCTGGGCGCGCTGAGCTCCTCCGGGCATTTCCTGCTGATCCTGGGCTACATGCGCGTCCGTGCGGCGACGCTGACACCCTTCCTGTATTTCCAGATCGTCTTCGCCACGCTGGTGGGCTGGATCGGGTTCGGCCATGCGCCCGATGCGCTGACGCTGCTCGGCATCGCGATCATCACCGGCTGCGGCGTGCTCGGCACCTGGCTGGCCAGCCGCGAGCCGGTGCCGACGCCGGCTCGCTGAATCGTGCCGAGCTCAGGGGCCGGGCACTGATCGTCCGGCGCACAGGCCCGGACAGTGGCGCTCCAGCAGCGAGCGGCGACACACCGCCGTCGGCCACAGGCAGGGCCACAGCAGCAGCGTGGCCGCCCCGAGCAGCAGCGCCGACAGCAGCGGGGGCGGCAGCGGCGGCTCGTGCGGCGGCTGCATTGCCCGGCGCATCCGGGCCTCCTGCATCGCATCGACGATGAGCCGGTGCAGCGGGCCGACATGCAGCAGCACCACCCCGATGCCGAGGTAGGCGCTCATCAGCCAGGTCAGGGCATGGGACATCGAGACAGCACGGAGGCGGCCGGATTGGCCTCCCCGCATGCTGTCACAGTCCTGGATCCGTGTGGTACCACTCAGTCACGGGGCTGCGGGCGCAGCACGTCCGCCCCGCCGCGCTCCAGGCGCTCGACCGCCTCGGCGCGCCGCGCCAGCACCGCGCGCTGGTTGATGTAGCCCTTGTCGGTGATCTCGCCGGCATCGACGCTGGGCGGCTCGTCGAGGATCAGCGCGCGCGTCGGCGTCTGCGAGGAGCCGCCGCCCTCGGCCTGCAGCGCGTGCAGGCCGGCACGCAGATGGGCCTCGAGCTCGGCGCGCGGCAGCGCGCGGGCCTGCGGCGTCGGGAAGACCAGCAGGCCGATCTCTTCGCGGCCATGGCCGGTGACGACGACATCGGCCACATGCGGCGCCAGCGCGCTGACCGCACGCACCCGCAGCGTGCCGACGCTGACCCAGGTGCCGCTCATCAGCTTGAAGTCCTCGGCCACGCGGCCGTCGAAGAGAATGCCCCGCTCGGGGCGGGTCTCGTCGAGCAGCTTCGCGGCGTCGCCGATGCAGTAGAAGCCGTCGGCGTCGAAGGCCTGGGCGGTGACCTCGGGGGCGTGGCGGTACTCGGAGAAGATGTTCGGTCCGCGCACGCGGATCTCCAGCTTGCCGCCGTTGGGCAGCAGCTTCAGCTCGATCCCGGGCAAGGGCAGACCGATGCAGCCGGCGCGGTCGATGCGCCAGTGCACGCTGGTGACGGCGGGTGCGGTCTCGGTGGCACCCCAGGACGAGGTGAACCACAGCGGCCGGTTGCGCACCTTGGCGACCACCGCTTCGAGCCGCGCCCACAGGCTCTGCGGCAGCGCGGCGCCCGCGTAGAACACGCCTTCGAGGTTCTCGATCACGTCGCGGGCCAGTGCCTCGTCCGCTTCGAGGTAGGGCAGCAGCATGTCGAAGCCGCGCGGCACGTTGAAGTGGAAGTTCGGCCGCACGTCGCGCAGATTGGCCACCGTCTTCTCGATCAGGCCCGGCACCGGGCGGCCCTCGTCGACCCAGAGGCTGCCGCCGTGGGCGAGCACCATGTGGAAGTTGTGGTTGCCGCCAAAGGTGTGGCTCCACGGCAGCCAGTCGAGCAGGCGCAGCTGGTGGCGCGTGAGGAAGGGCCAGGCCTGCGCGATCTGCTTCTGGTTGGCGCAGAGCATGCGGTGGCTGTTGACGACCACCTTGGGCACGCCGGTCGAGCCGGAGGTCAGCAGGTACTTGGCCGGCCAGTGCGGGCGGATCGCGGCGAAGGCGTTCATCACGGCCGGCGACTCTTCGCGGTCGAGCAGTTCGGCGAAGGAGCGTGCGCCCTCGAAGGCCGCCGCGTTCTGGCTGAACACCACCGGCACCGCGCGTCCCCAGGCACGCACGGGCGGGCCGTAGACGCCGGGGTCGACCGCATAGACCAGCCCGGGGTCGAGTGCGTCGAGGATGGCGTGGATCTTCTCGAAGTCCTTGGTCAGCCGGCAGTAGGCGCTCGACACGGTGCAGGCCACGCGGCCGAGGTGCATCGTCGCCAGGATCAGCAGCGCGTGGTCCACGCTGTTGTCCGACAGGATCACGACCGGCTTGTCGGCGGGCAGGTTCAGGTCGAGCTGCGCCTGCGCGAGCCGGCCGACCGCGTCGCGGGTCTGGCGGTAGGTGAGCTGGCGCCAGCCGCCGGTGGCATCGCGTTCGGCGAGGAACACCGCGTCGGGCGTCGTGTCGGCCCAGTGCTCCAGCCACTCGCCGATGCAGCGCACGAAGGGCTGCAGCGGCTCGGGCGAGCGCAGGATGAAGCCGCCGTCGGGCAGGTCCTCGCGCACGACACGCGGCGGGGCGAGCGCTGCGGCATCGCCGAACAGGGTCAGGTCCATCGTCTTGTCTCCTTACACGCCCAGGTAGCCCGCCAGCTCCGCGCTGCCCTGCAGCGCCTCCGACGGGCCTTCGAGCACCAGCCGGCCCTTCTGCATCACCACCAGCCGGTCGGACTCGGCGCAGACCTTGCGGTAGTCGCGGTCCACGATCAGCGTGGCGATGCCGCTGCGGCGGATGCTGGCGATGACGCGCCAGATCTCGGCGACGATCAGCGGCGCCAGGCCCTCGGTCGCCTCGTCGAGGATGATCGCGTCGGGGTTGGTCATCAGCGCCCGGCCGATCGAGAGCATCTGCTGCTCGCCCCCCGACAACTGGCTGCCCAGGTTCGTCAGCCGCTCGGACAGGCGCGGGAAGGTCTCCATCACCCGCTCGTAGGTCCAGTCCTTCTGGCCGGCGGTGCCGGCGCGGGCGGCCATCACGAGGTTCTCGCGCACGGTCAGCGTCGGGAAGATGCCCCGGCCTTCCGGCACATAGGCCACGCCGAGCTGCGCGACCTGGTGCGGCAGGCCCTTGGAGAGATCCTTGCCGGCGACGTGGATGCGTCCCTCGCGCTGGCGCACATGGCCCAGCAGCGTGCGGATCAGCGTGGACTTGCCCATGCCGTTGCGCCCGAGCAGGCCGACCGTCTCGCCCTTGGCGAGCTTGAAGTCGATGCCGTGCAGGATGTGGCTGCTGCCGTACCAGGCTTGAATGCCCTGGGCGTCGATGATCAGTGGTGCCGACATCAGTGGCCTCCCAGGTAGGCGGCCTGCACGTCGCGGTTGGTGCGCACCGCGTCGGGCGTGCCGGTGGCGATGACCGCGCCGTTGACCATCACGGTGATGCGGTCGGCGACCGCGAAGACGGCGTCCATGTCGTGCTCGACCAGCAGGATCGCGTGACCGCGCTTGAGTTCGCGCAGCAGGTCGAGCATTCGGTGCGACTCCTCCGGCCCCATGCCCGCCAGCGGCTCGTCGAGCAGCAGCACACGCGGCTCGGTCGCCAGACACATCGCGATCTCCAGCTGGCGCTTCTGGCCGTGCGACAGGCTCGCCGCCGTGCGCTCGGCCACCGCCGCGAGGCCGGCGCGCTCGATCGACGCCCGGGCCCGCTCGGTGCTGGTGCGGCAGCCTCTTGCCGATTCCCACCACGCCCACGGCCGCTGCACGCGGGACTGCGCGGCCAGCCGGCAGTTCTCGAACACCGTCAGCGGCAGGAAGATGTTGTTGCGCTGGTAGCTGCGGCCAATGCCGGCGTGGGCGAGCTTCGGTTGCGGCCAGCGCGTCACGTCCGCGCCGCCGAGCACGACCGCGCCGCTCGACGGCGGCAGCTCGCCCGACAGCAGGTTGATCAGCGTGGACTTGCCCGCGCCGTTGGTGCCGATGACGGCGTGGATCTCGCCCTCGTGCAGCGCCACCGACACGTCGCTGACGGCCACCAGGGCGCCGAAGCGGCGGGTGAGGCCACGGGCTTCGAACAATGCGGCGCTGGTGTGGGTGCTGGCGCTCATGCGGCCTCCTTGCGCTGTTGCAGCCGCGCCCACAGCCCGGCCAGCCCCTGCGGCAGCAAGGCCACCGCGACGATGATGAAGCCGCCGAACAGCAGCTGCCAGTGCTTGGTCAGCGCCGAGAACACTTCCGACAGCAGCACGAACGCGAACGCCCCCGTCACCGCCCCGCCCAGGCTGCCCAGCCCGCCGAGGATGATCATCACCAGCGCGTTGCCGCTGTAGTGCCAGGACAGGATCTCGGGCGTCACGAAGCCGTATTGCGCCGCGTAGAGAAACCCCGCCAGTCCGGCCAGCTTGCCCGCCACGACGAAGGCGGCGAGCTTGTAGAGCAGCGTCGAATACCCGGCCGCCCGCATGCGCTGCTCGTTGTGCTTGATGCCGACCAGCGCGTGCCCGAAGCGCGAGCGCAGCAGCAGCGCCAGACTCCCCAAGGCCAGCACCAGCGCGCCCAGCACGAACCAGTAGAAGCTGTCGGCCTTCTCCAGATCGATCCACTGCCAGCCCGCGATCGCGAAGTCCGGCTTGAAGTAGACGTAGGCGCCGTCGCTGCCGCCGGCGATCTTGGTGTCGTGGAAGACGAAGTAGACGAGCTGCCCGAAGGCCAGCGTCACCATGATGAAGTAGATGCCCTGCGTGCGCATCACCAGCGCGCCGATGACCAGCGCCAGCAGCGCTGCCCCGGCCGTGGCCGCCAGCAGCATCAGCCAGCCGTTGCCGGCCTCCGACATCGGCGCCAGCATCGCCACCGCATAGGCGCCGAAGCCGAAGAAGGCCGCATGCCCCAGGCTCACCAGCCCGGTGTAGCCCACCAGCAGCTGCAGGCTGGCCGCGAAGATCGCCATGATCATCACCTTGGCGAGCAGCTCGGTGTGGAACTTGCCGCCGATCGGCTCGGGCAGCAGCGGGAACACCGCCAGCAGCGCGAAGGCCAGCGCCCAGGCGACGGTGGAAAGAGATTTGTTGGAAGTCATCGCCTTGTCACCCCGCCTTGAACAGACCGGCCGGGCGCCACAGCAGGATGGCCGCCATCAGCACATAGACCAGCGCCCCGGCCCCCTCCTGCCACAGCACCTTGCCGAAGGTGTCGACGAAGCCGATCAGCAGCGCGGCGATCAGCGCGCCCTTGATCGAGCCGATGCCGCCGATCACGACCACCACGAAGCAGATGATCAGCACCTGCCCGCCCATGCCCGGATAGACCGAGGACATCGGCGCGGCGATCATCCCGGCGAACACGGCGAGTGCCACGCCCACCGCGAACACCACCCGGTACAGCAGCGTGATGTTGATGCCCAGCGACTGCACCATCTCGCGGTTGGTCGCCCCGGCGCGCACCATCATCCCCAGCCGCGTCTTGCTGATCAGCAGGTACATGCCGAGCGCCAGAGCCAGGCACACGCCCGAGACGAACAGCCGGTAGACCGGGTAGGTCATGCCGTTGCCGATGGCGATCGAGCCCGCCAGCAGCTCCGGGATCGCCACGCCGTGCACGTCGTCGCCGACCAGGATGCTGCGCAGTTCCTCGAAGACCAGGATCAGCCCGTAGGTCATCAGCACCTGCTGCAGGTGCTCGCGGTCGTAGAGGTAGCTGAAGAACACCCACTCCAGCAGGTAGCCGAAGGCCACTGCCAGCACGGTGCCGACGGCCAGCGCCAGCGGCAGGCTGCCCAGCAGCGAACTCAAGCTGAACGCCAGGTAGGCGCCGATCATGTAGAAGCTGCCGTGGGCGAGGTTGATCACGCCCATGATCCCGAAGATCAGCGTCAGGCCCGAGGCCACCAGGAACAGCAGCAGGCCGTACTGCACGCTGTTGAGGCACTGGATGAGGAAGGTGGTGAGGTCCATGGGTCAGAGCCGGCAGCCGCGCGCCGGGTCAGCCAGACCCTTGACCGCGATGCCCACGTTCCTGTTCACCTTGCCGCTGACCTCGCGCAGGTAGATGTCCTGCACCGGGTTGTGCGCCCGGCTCAGCGTGAAGGCGCCGCGCGGGCTGTCGATCTTCGCGCTCTCGATGGCCTTGACCAGCGCGTCGCGCTGCTTCATGTCGCCCTTGACCGCGTTGACGCCGGCCGCCAGCATCTGCGCCGCGTCGTAGCCCTGCACCGCGTAGACATCGGGCTGCAGCTTGTAGGCCTTGGCGTACTGCAGACGGAAGGCCTTGTCCTTCGGATTCGTCAGGTCGTCGGCGTAGTGCAGCGTCGTCAGCAGGCCCTGCGCGGCCGCGCCCTGCGCCTCGAGCGTGCCGTCGGTCAGAAAGCCCGCGCCGATCAGCCGGATGCTGCTGCCCAGCCCGGCCGCCGCCCAGTCCTTGACGAACTTCACCGCGCCGCCGCCGGCGAAGAACACGTACACCGCGTCCGGCTTGAGCGCGGCCACCTCGGTCAGCAGCGCCTGGAACTCGACATTGGGGAAGGGCAGGTTCAGCTCCTTGACCACCTTGCCGCCGCCGGCCTCGAAGCCCTCCTTGAAGCCGCGCACCGACTCGTCTCCGGCGGCGTACTTCCAGGTCAGCGTCACCGCGGTCTTGATCTTCCTGTCGGCGGCGACCTTGCCCATCGCGAAGCCGGGCTGCCAGTTCGAGAACGACGAGCGGAAGATGTTGGGCGCGCACAGCGGGCCGGTGATCGCGTCCGCGCCGGCGTTGGGCACGATCAGCAGCGTGTTGTTGTCCTTGGCGACCTTGGCCATCGCCATCGCCACGCCCGAGTGCACCGTGCCGATCATCACGTCGACGTTGTCGCGCTTGACCAGCTTGTTGGCGTTGTCCGAGGCCTTGGCCGGGTCGGACTCGTCATCGACCTTCACGAACTCGACGGTCTTGCCGGCGAGCTTGCCGCCCTGCTCGTCGATGTACTGGCGAAAGCCGTTCTCGATGGCGGTGCCCAGCGCCGCGAAGGTGCCGGTGTAGGGCAGCATGAAGCCGACCTTGATCTTGTCCTGCGCGCTGGCTGGAGCGGCGACGGCCGCCAGCAGCGCGCTGCCGAGCAGGGTGCGGGCCAGGAGGGAAGGGCGGATGCGCATGGCGTGTCTCCTCGTTGTGGTCGGGTCAGGCTTCAGGGCGTCGTTCAGGGCGTCATTCGGGGGGGCGAGCCGTCGTGACGCTGCAGGAAATCGCGGGTGGCCTCGATCAGGGCCTGCGGCTGGTCGCGGTGCGGGCTGTGGCCGCAGGCCGCCAGCTTCAGCAGCTCGGTGCGGCGCGACGGGCGCAGCGCGGCGATGCGCTCGATCTGCGCCATCGTTCCGTACTCGTCGTCCTCGCCCTGCACCGCCAGCACCGGGCAGGTGATGCGGGCGACCTCGGCCTCGAGGTTCCAGTCGCGGAAGGCCGGGTCGAGCCAGATGTCGTTCCAGCCGAAGAAGGCCGAGTCGGGGTCGGCGTGGTGGCGGGCCAGCCGGGCGCGCAGGTCGGTGGTCTCGTAGGCGACGCGGGCCTGGCGGATGCTGTCGATCGTCAGGTCCTCGACGAAGAGGTGCGGCGCGGCCACCACCAGCGCGGCGACCCGCTCCGGGTGCGCGGCCGCGTGCAGCAGCGCGATCGAGCCGCCGTCGCTGTGGCCGAACAGCACGCAGGGCCCGGCCACGCCCAGCGCGTCGAGCAGCGCCGGCAGCAGCTCGCGCGCCTGGCGGTGCATGAAGTCGGGCTGCCAGCGTTCCTCGGGCGGGCGCGGCGTCGAGCGGCCGTAGCCCGGGCGCGAGTACACCCAGCCGGCGCGGCCCAGCGCGGCGCACAGTCGCGCCGGAAAGTCGCGCCACAGCGACAGCGAGCCCAGGCCCTCGTGCAGGAAGACCAGCGGCGCGCGTGCCGACGCGCCCGCCGGCGCGTCGATGCGCGCCCACTCGATCTGCACCGGCCGGCCGGCGGGCTCGAGCGTGACGAATCCGGTGGCGTCCATGGTGCAGCGTCCGGTCTCAGGTCGAGGTGCGGGCCTGCGCACGCTCGCGCTCGCGCAGCCGGAAGCGCTGGATCTTGCCGGTGGCGGTCTTGGGCAGCTCGTCGACGAACTCGATCTGGCGCGGGTACTTGTAGGGCGCGAGCCGGTCCTTCACGAAGGCCTTCAGCTCGGCCTCGGTGGCGCCGCCGGGCGCCTTCAGGATCACGAAGGCCTTGGTCTTGGTCAGGCCCTCGGCGTCCTCCACGCCGATGACCGCCGCCTCCAGCACCGCCGGGTGCTGCACCAGCGTGGCCTCGACCTCGAAGGGGCTGACGTAGATGCCGCTGACTTTCAGCATGTCGTCGGAGCGGCCGCCGTAGGTGTAGGTGCCGTCGGGGTTGCGCACGTACTTGTCGCCGCTCTTGGTCCAGCCGCCCTGGAAGGTCTCGCGGGTCTTCTCGCGGTTGCCCCAGTACATCATCGCGGCGCTCGGGCCCTGGATGTAGAGGTCGCCGGGCTCGCCCTCAAGCACCTCGCGGCCGTCGTCGCCGCGCAGCTCGACCCGGTAGCCCGGCACCGGCCGTCCGGTGGTGCCGTAGCGCACGTCGCCGGGGCGGTTGCTCAGGAAGATGTGCAGCATCTCGGTCGAGCCGATGCCGTCGACGATGTCGACGCCGAAGCGGGCCTTGAAGCGCTCGCCCAGCTCGGCCGGCAGGGCCTCGCCCGCCGACGAGGCCAGGCGCAGCGCCACCGCCTCGCGCGCCGGCAGCTTCGGATGCGCGAGCATGCCGGCATAGCCTGTCGGCGCGCCGAAGAAGACGCTCGGGCGCACCCCGCCCACGCCGCCGAGCCAGCGCTGGAACACCGCCTCCGGCGTCGGCCGATCCGCCATCAGGATCGTCGTCGCGCCCACGCTGAGCGGGAAGCTCAGGCCGTTGCCCAGCCCGTAGGCGAAGAAGAGCTTGGCGGCGGAGAAGCACACATCGTCCTCGCGCAGGCCCAGCACCGCGCGGCCGTAGAGTTCGGCGGTCCAGTAGGGGTTGCCGTGCGAGTGCACCGTGCCCTTGGGTCGGCCGGTCGAGCCGGAGGAATAGAGCCAGAAGCCGGGCGCGTCCGGCCCGGTGGCCGCCGCCTTCTGCGCCGGCGCGTGCGCGGCCAGGAAGGCCTCGAGCTCGACCTCGGACGGATGCAGCGGCGCCACCGGCCGCGACACGATCACCTTGCCCACCTCGTGGTCCGACTTGACCAGCGCGGCGTTGAGCGTCGGCAGCAGCGCGCCCGACACCAGCACCGCCTGAGCCCGCGAGTGCTCGAGCATGTAGGCGTAGTCGTCGGCGGTCAGCAGCGTGTTGACCGCCACCGGCACGATGCCGGCATGCATCGCGCCGAGAAAGCTCACCGGCCAGTCGTTCACGTCCTGCATCAGCAGCAGCACGCGCTCTTCCCGCTTGATGCCCAGCCCGCGCAGGCCGCTGGCCAGGCGGCGCACCCGCTCGTCGAGCGCGCGGAAGGTGAGGGTGCCGAGATCGTCGACGAAGGCCGCCTTGTCCGGCCGGCCGGCATTGAGCGCGAGCAGGTGCTGGGCGAAGTTGAAGTCCGCGCCGGGCGCGGCGACGGGCAGGTCGGTGGGGTCGCTCATGGCGGGTCTCCTGGATCAGGCGGCAGACGGCGTCGGCGGGGTCAGCCGCGACAGCACGGTCGGCGCGGCCTGCACGGCGGCGCGCCGGTGATGGAAGTTCAGCGCGCGCAGGCCGCCCAGCTCCTCGCCGCCGCCGGCGCGGCCCGGGCCGCCGTGCAGCGACTGCGGCATGACGTTGCCGTGGCCGGTGTGCAGCGCGGCCACCGCCGGCGTCACGACATGCACGCGGCCGTGCACGGCCGCCAGGTCGAGCGCGGTGGCGGCCAGCGCGTCGGCGGCCGCGTCGTCGTCCTCGCCGTACAGCGAGCAGGCCAGCGAGCCCTCGCCGCGGGCGACCAGCGCGCGGGCATGGTCGAGGTCGCGGTAGGGCATCAGCGTGGCCACCGGACCGAAGACCTCGGTGGTGTGCAGCAGCGCGTGCCTGTCCGGGTCGCGCGAACCCAGCAGCACCGGCGCCACGCAGGCGGCCACCGCCGGATCGGCATCGACCAGCGCGGCGCCGCGGCCGTCGTGCAGCGTCTCGGCCACGCCCTGGAGCTGCGCGATGCCGGCCTGCACCGCGTCGAACTGCGCCCGGCTGACCAGCGCGCCCATGCGCACCGACTCGTTCCTCGGGTTGCCCACCGTGACCCGGGCCAGCCGCGCGCCGATCGCCTCGGCCGCCGCGCCGTAGAGCGCCTCGGGCACCAGCACGCGGCGGATCGCGGTGCATTTCTGGCCCGACTTCTGCGTCATCTCGCGGGCGACTTCCTTGACCAGCAGATCGAAGGCGGCGCTGCCCGGCGTGGCGCCCGGCATCAGCAGGGCCGAGTTGACGCTGTCGGCCTCGATGTTGACCCGCACCGAGCGCTCGGCCACCGCCGGGTGGCGGCGCAGCAGCGCGGCGGTGTCGGCCGAGCCGGTGAAGCTCAGCCCGTCGAAGGGCTGCAGCGCATCCAGCAGCCCGGCCGAGCTGCCGCACACCACGTTGAGCGCGCCGGCCGGCAGCACGCCGGCGTCGATCACGTCCTGCACCATGCGCTGCGTCAGCCACGCGGTCGCGGTGGCCGGCTTGACCACCACCGGCACGCCCGAGAGCAGCGCGGGCGCGGCCTTCTCCCACAGGCCCCACGACGGGAAGTTGAAGGCGTTGATGCACAGCGCCAGCCCGCGGGTCGGCACCTGCACATGGCGGCTGCCGAAGGCGCCGCCCTTGGCCAGCGCGACGAACTCGCCGTCGGCCAGCACGCGTGCGTCGCCGAGCGCCTCGCCCAGCTTCGCGTAGACGCCGATCGTGTAGATCGCGCCGTCGATGTCGACCGCGGAGTCGTTCTTCACCGTGCCCGAATTGGCGGTGGAGAGGGCGAAGTAGGCGTCGCGGCCGGCCTGCAGCACCTGGGCGACGGCCTTGAGCAGACCGGCGCGCTCGCGGTAGCTCAGCGCACGCAGCGCGGCGCCACCGTGGGTGCGCACCCGCTCGAAGCCGCCGGACAGGTCGAGGCCGGTCGCGTCGACCCGCACCAGCGCGTCGCCGAGCACCGGATCGAACAGCGTCGTGCCGGCACCGGTGCCGACATGCCGCTGGCCGCCGAGGTGGTTGGGCAGCAGCTCGGCGGGGGAGACGTTCATGGCGGCGCTCATGCGGCGGCTCCGGTGAACTCGATCGCGCCCTGCGGCAGCAGGTAGAGCACGAAGGCGCGCCCGCCCGCGACGGTCGGCCGGTGCGCCGAGCCGGGGCCGTAGACGCACCAGCCCGCACCGCGGCCGTCGAAGGTGGCGCCGGCATCGACCGGCACGATCAGGTCGATCTCGCCGTGCGGATGGCGGTGGTGCGGGCCGGCGATGTCGCTCATGTCGACCACGTCGACCGAGCAGCCGGCCAGGTCGTCGGCAGCCTTGAAGATGCGGCCGTAGCGGATGCCGCCGCCCTCGCGCTGGCACAGCCAGCCCTCGGCCACGCCGGTGTGGATGGCCTCGGCCAGCCGGTTGAAGGTGGGGGAATCTGCACCATGGTGCAGGTTCAGCCAGGCATCGAGCGTGTCGTCGAGCGGCCGACCGGCCAGCTCGGCTGCCAGTTCGCTCAAGGCGGCCCGGAAGGAGGCTTGTGACATGATGGATTGGCGGCTTCAGAGGGATGCACTATTGTGCGTTCTGGAAAACGATAGTTATCGCTCTGATCCGTGTCAAGCAATATAGTGCATACATGGTGTTTCCCCTAGGCGCGATGCAGACCTCCCGCAGCCCCGATTCCGGCCGCTCCGATGCCGGCCCCGCCCTTGCCGCCGACGAGGCCGGCGAGGCCAAGAACCCCTTCCTGGTCGCGCTGGGCGAGCGGGTGCGCGAGCTGCGCGCCCGGCGCGGGCTGACGCGCAAGGCGGTGGCGCAGATGTCGGAGGTGTCCGAGCGTCATCTGGCCAACCTCGAGTACGGCATCGGCAACGCCTCGATCCTGGTGCTGCAGCAGGTGGCGGGCGCCTTGCAGTGCTCGCTGGCCGAGCTGATCGGCGACATGACCACCGCCTCGCCGGAATGGCTGATGCTGCGCGAGCTGCTCGAGCACCGCAGCGAGGCCGATCTGCGCCGCGCGCGCGAGGCGCTGGTGCGTCTGTTCGACGGCGCGGCAGCCGCACCGACGCAGCGCAGCCGCTGCATCGCGCTGATCGGCCTGCGCGGCGCGGGCAAGTCCACGCTCGGCCAGATGCTGGCCGATGCGCTGGGCTGCCCCTTCATCGAGCTGAGCCGCCAGATCGAGGCCTTCGCCGGCTGCAGCATCAGCGAGATCCACAACCTCTACGGCACCAACGCCTACCGCCGCTACGAGCGCCGCGCGCTGGAAGAGGCGATCCAGATCTATCCGGAGGCGGTCATCGCCACGCCGGGCGGGCTGGTGTCGGACGCGGCCAACTTCAACCTGCTGCTGAACCACTGCACCACCGTGTGGCTGCAGGCCACGCCCGAAGACCACATGAACCGCGTCGCCGCCCAGGGCGACCTGCGCCCGATGGCGGCCAGCCGCGAGGCGATGGACGACCTGCGCCGCATCCTCGCCGGCCGCTCCGCCTTCTACGAGAAGGCCGACCTCACGCTCGACACCAGCGCCCAGGATCTGGAGGCGACCTTCGCGCTGCTGCAGGCGCGGTTGAGGCAGGTTCTGGGTCAGCCTGTGGCTTGACATGTGGGCCCCCGCCTGCGCGGGGGTGACGAGCGGGTGGGGTGGGGGCGCATCCCTCCGCACCCCGGACTTTCCCTGATTTCTGGCGTCATCTCCGGCGCATGAACCGGATTGCATTTGCGCCGCCTCAAGACAGGCATTATGATGCATTTCATCCGCTCACCGAATGCACGATCGTGCGTCCCGCCAGGAGACTCCGATGACCCAGACCGCTGTTGCCGCCGCCCCCGCTGCCGTCGACTACCAGACCCACCCGTCGCGCTACCGTCACTGGAAGCTGTCGTTCGAGGGCGCGGTCGCGACGCTGTCGGCCGACTTCGACGAGAACGCCGGCCTGCGTCCCGGCTACAAGCTCAAGCTCAACAGCTACGACCTGGGCGTCGACATCGAGCTCAACGACGCGGTGCAGCGCATCCGCTTCGAGCACCCGGAGGTGCGCACGGTGATCGTCACCAGCGCGAAGGAGAAGGTGTTCTGCTCCGGGGCGAACATCTTCATGCTCGGCGTCTCCAGCCACGCCTGGAAGGTCAACTTCTGCAAGTTCACCAACGAGACCCGCAACGGCTTCGAGGACTCGTCGAAGCACTCGGGCCTGAAGTTCCTGGCCGCGGTGAACGGCGCCTGCGCCGGCGGCGGCTATGAACTTGCGCTGGCCTGCGACGAGATCATCCTGGTCGACGACCGCTCGTCGGCGGTGTCGCTGCCGGAGGTGCCGCTGCTGGGCGTGCTGCCGGGCACCGGCGGCCTGACCCGCGTGACCGACAAGCGCCGCGTGCGCCACGATCTGGCCGACATCTTCTGCACCACCACCGAGGGCGTGCGCGGCCAGAAGGCCAAGGACTGGCGCCTGGTGGACGACATCGCCAAGCCGGCGCAGTTCGCCGCCAGGGTGCAGGAGCGTGCGCTGCAGCTCGCCGCGCAGAGCGATCGCCCGGCCGATGCCAAGGGCGTGGAGCTGACCCCGCTGGACCGCACCCTCGAGGCCGACGCGCTGCGCTACAGCCACGTCACCGTCGAGATCGACCGCGCCCGCCGTGTCGCCACCTGGACGGTGAAGGCGCCGAGCGGCGCGCAGCCGACGGATGTCGCTGGCATCGAGGCCGCCGGTTCGGCCTGGTATCCGCTGGTGCTGGCCCGCGAGCTGGAGGACGCCATCCTGTCGATGCGCACCAACGAGCTGGAGATCGGCACCTGGCTGATCAAGACCCAGGGCGATGCGGCGGCGGTGCAGGCGATGGACGCCACGCTGCTGGCGCATCAGGACCACTGGCTGGTGCGCGAGACGACCGGCCTGCTGCGCCGCACGCTCAGCCGGCTGGATGTGTCCTCGCGCAGCCTGTTCGCGCTGATCGAGGCGGGTTCGTGCTTCGCCGGCACCTTCCTGGAGCTGGCGCTGGCCTGCGACCGCAGCTACCACCTGGCGCTGCCGGACGACGAGACCGCCGCGCCGAAGATCACCGTCGGCGAGGTCAACTTCGGCCTCTACCCGATGGCCACCGACCAGAGCCGCCTGGCGCGCCGCTTCTACGGCGAGGCCGCGTCGATGGACGCGGTGCGCGCCGCGATCGGCCAGCCGCTCGATGCCGATGCCGCCTTCGCGCTCGGCCTGGTGACCTCCAGCCCGGACGACATCGACTGGGCCGACGAGACCCGCATCGCCATCGAGGAGCGGGTGGCCATGAGCCCCGATGCGCTGACCGGCATGGAGGCCAACCTGCGCTTCAACGGCGTCGAGAACATGGTCACCCGCGTCTTCGGCCGGCTCACCGCCTGGCAGAACTGGATCTTCCAGCGCCCGAACGCCGTCGGCGAGAAGGGCGCGCTGAAGGTCTACGGCAAGGGCGACAAGGCCGCCTTCGACTGGAACCGCGTCTGAATCCGAACCCCCACCCCCGGAGCACCGACATGTCTGGCATCAACTACAGCGAGAAGATCCCCAACAACGTCAACCTTGCCGAGGACCGCACGCTCAAGCGCGCGCTCGAGCAGTGGCAGCCCAACTTCCTGGGCTGGTGGGACGACATGGGCCCGGACGGCTCGCAGAACTTCGACGTCTACCTGCGCACCGCGGTCAGCGTCGATCCGCAGGGCTGGGCGCAGTTCGGCCATGTCAAGATGCCCGACTACCGCTGGGGCATCTTCCTGAACCCGGCCGAGGAGGGGCGCAAGATCCACTTCGGCGACCACAAGGGCGAGGAGGCCTGGCAGGACGTGCCCGGCGAATACCGCGCCAACCTGCGCCGCATCATCGTGACCCAGGGCGACACCGAGCCGGCCTCGGTCGAGCAGCAGCGCCACCTGGGCCTGACCGCACCCAGCCAGTACGACCTGCGCAACCTCTTCCAGGTGAACGTCGAGGAGGGCCGCCACCTCTGGGCGATGGTCTACCTGCTGCACAAGTACTTCGGCCGCGACGGCCGCGAGGAAGGCGAGGCGCTGCTGGAGCGCCGCTCGGGCCAGACCGACAATCCGCGCATCCTCGAAGCCTTCAACGAGCCCACGCCGGACTGGCTGAGCTTCTTCATGTTCACCTACTTCACCGACCGCGACGGCAAGTTCCAGCTCTGCGCGCTGGCCGAGTCGAGCTTCGATCCGTTGGCGCGCACGACGAAGTTCATGCTGACGGAGGAGGCGCACCACATGTTCGTGGGCGAGTCGGGTGTCAGCCGCGTCATCAACCGCACCTGCCAGGTGATGAACGAGCTGAAGACCGACGACCCATCGAGGCTGCGCGAGGCCGGCGTCATCGACCTGCCGACCCTCCAGCGCTACCTGAACTTCCACTTCTCGGTGACGATCGACCTGTTCGGCGCCGACGAGTCGAGCAATGCCGCGACCTTCTACTCGACCGGCCTGAAGGGCCGCTACGAGGAAGGCAAGCGCACGGACGACCACCAGCTCCGCGGCCAGACCTACCGCGTGCTGAACGTGCAGGGCGGCCAGCTCGTCGAGAAGGAAGTCCCGATGCTCAACGCGCTGAACGAAGTGCTGCGCGACGACTACATCAAGGATTCGGTGGCCGGCGTCGAGCGCTGGAACAAGGTGATCGAGAAGGCCGGCATCCCGTTCCGGCTGAAGACGCCGCACAAGGCCTTCCATCGCAACATCGGCAGCCTGTCGGGCGCCAAGGTGTCTCCGGACGGCCGCGTGGTGTCCGAGGCCGAATGGAAGGCCCGGGTCGACGAGTGGCTGCCCTCCGGCGCCGACCGCGCCTTCGTCGCCAGCCTGATGGGCCGCGTCGTCGAGCCGGGCAAGTTCGCCAACTGGATCGCGCCGCCGGTCATCGGCATCAACCGCCAGCCGGTCGATTTCGAGTACGTGCGCTTCAACTGAGCTGGACAACCGAGCTGGAGATCCGCCGTGGACATGGCCGACATCGCTGACCTGACTGTCATCCGGCAGCACCTGATCGATCCGGAGATCTGCATTCGCTGCAACACCTGCGAAGCGACCTGCCCGGTGGGTGCGATCACGCACGACGACCGCAACTATGTCGTCGATGCGGGCAAGTGCAATCTCTGCATGGCCTGCGTGCCGCCCTGTCCGACCGGCTCGATCGACAACTGGCGGCTGATGCCGCGGGCCCGCGCCTACACGCCGGCCGAGCAGCTGCTGTGGGACGAGCTGCCGGCCGAGCTGACGCCCGAGCAGCTCGCCGAGGCCGGCGTGGCGGCCGGCGCGGCGCCCGAGGTCGAGCCGGTGGCGCCTGCGCTGCCGGCCGCGGTCGACGGCACGCCAGCCTTCGGCAGCGCGCAGTGGGGCGCCACCGTGCCGCCGTGGTCGGCCGCGCATGCCTACACCCAGCTCTACGGCCCGAAGGCGCCCCAGAAGACGATCACCGCGACCGTCACCGGCAATGTGCGCGTCACCGCGGTCGGCCGCGACTACGACACCCACCACATCGTGCTGGACTTCGGCGCGATGCCCTTTCCGGTGCTGGAAGGCCAGTCGATCGGCATCGTCCCGCCCGGCGTCGATGCCCACGGCAAGCCGCACCATGCGCGCCAGTACTCGATCGCCAGCCCGCGCAACGGCGAGCGGCCCGGCTACAACAACCTGTCGCTGACCATCAAGCGCGTGCTGGAGGACCATCAGGGCCGCCCGGTGCGTGGCGTGGCCAGCAACTACATGTGCGATCTGCAGGTCGGCGACAAGGTGCAGGTGATCGGGCCCTTCGGCGCCAGCTTCCTGATGCCGAACCATCCGAAGTCGCACATCGTCATGATCTGCACCGGCACCGGCTCGGCGCCGATGCGCGCGATGACCGAATGGCGCCGGCGCCTGCGCGCCGGCGGCAAGTTCGAGAGCGGCCGGCTGATGCTGTTCTTCGGCGCGCGCACGCCCGAGGAGCTGCCGTACTTCGGCCCGCTGCAGAACCTGCCGCGCGACTTCATCGACATCGAGCTGGCCTTCAGCCGCGTCGCCGGCCAGCCGCGCCGCTATGTGCAGGACGCGATGCGCGAGCGCGCCGCCGATCTGGCCGCGCTGCTGGCCGACCCGGACGCCTGCTTCTTCGTCTGCGGCCTGAAGGCGATGGAGGAGGGCGTGGTGCTGGCGCTGCGCGACATCGCCACCCAGGCCGGGCTGGACTGGGACACGGTCGGCACCGCGCTCAAGCGCGAAGGCCGGCTGCACCTCGAGACCTACTGAGCGGGTATGCCGAGCCGGCGTTGACCTCCGGCAAATCCCGTATTCATTAGCCGACCGGTCGGTCTAACAATAAGGCCCACGAGACCGATCCGGCCTCTGCCCAGGATGCCCCGATGCCCGACACGACTGCGCCGCCCCTGCCGACCCTGACCCTGAGCCGACCGCGCCCCGGCGTCGCGCAGGTCACGATGTCGCGCCCGGCGGTCTTCAATGCCTTCGACGAGCAGATGATCGCCGAGCTGGACGCGGCCTTCGCGCAGCTGGCCGAGGACGAGGGCGTGCGCGTCATCGTGCTGGCCGGCGAGGGCCGGCATTTCAGCGCCGGCGCCGACCTGCAGTGGATGCAGCGCGCCAGCCTCGCCTCGCTCGAATGGAACCTGGCCGATGCACGGCGCTTTGCCGGCATGCTGGCGCGCATCGAGGCCTGTCCGAAGCCGACCGTGGCGCGGGTGCAGGGCGCGGCGCTGGGGGGCGGCGTCGGCCTGGCCTGCGCCTGCGACCTCGCGATCGCCGCCGACAACGCCAGCTTCGCGGTCAGCGAGGCCCGGTTCGGCATCCTGCCCGCGGTCATCGGTCCCTATGTGACCAATGCGGTCGGCAAGCGTCACGCCCGGCGGCTGGCGCTGACGACCACCCGCATCGGCGCGGCCGAGGCGCTGGCCATCGGCCTGGTGCAGCAGGTGGTGGCGCTGGATGCGCTGGACGTGGCGGTGGACCGCGCGGTCGACGAGCTGCTGGCCTGCGGGCCTGGTGCGCAGCGCGAGATCAAGCAGCTCTTCGCGCAGCTCGAGGTCGGCCCGATCACGCCCGAGGTGCGCGAGCTCACCGCGCAGACCATCGCCCGGGTGCGCGGCACCGACGAGGCGCGCGAGGGCTTCGCCGCCTTCCTGGGCAAGCGCCCGCCGAACTGGATGCCGCAATGAGTGCTGCAAGCGATTCTTCCTTCCCGCCCTCGCTGCAGGGCGCGCCGCTGCTGGTGGTCGGTGCCGGCATCATGGGCGCCGGCATCGCGCAGGTGGCTGCGCAGGCCGGCCATCCGGTGTGGCTGCACGATGCGCGCGAAGGCGCCGCGGCCGAGGCCAAGGCCCGGCTGGCCAGGAGCCTGGACACGCTGGTCGCCAAGGGCCGGCTGAGCGCCGAGGCGCTCACGCAGACGCTTGCGCGCATCACGCCGGTCGGCGCGCTGGCCGAGGCGGCGGGCGCACGGCTGGTGGTCGAGGCCATCGTCGAGAAGCTCGACGTGAAGCGCGCGCTGTTCCGCGAGCTGGAAGGCCTGGTCGCGCCGGACTGCGTGCTGGCGACCAACACCTCGTCGATCTCGGTGACCGCGATCGCCAACGGGCTGGCGCACCCGGAGCGGCTGGTCGGCATGCACTTCTTCAACCCGGTGCCGCTGATGAAGCTGGTCGAGGTGGTCAGCGGCCTGCAGACCGCGCCGGCGGTGGCCGAGGCGATCTTCGATCTGTCGACGGCCTGGGGCAAGACGCCGGTGCACGCGAAGTCCACGCCCGGCTTCATCGTCAACCGCATCGCGCGGCCCTATTACGCCGAGACGCTGGCGCTGCTGCTGGAGCAGGCGGCCACGCCGGCGGTGCTCGACGCCTGCCTGCGCGCGGCGGGCTTCCGCATGGGCCCGTGCGAGCTGATGGACCTGATCGGCCACGACACCAACTTCTCGGTGACGCAGTCGGTCTATGAGGCCAACTTCTTCGACAAGCGCTTCATGCCCTCGCTGGTGCAGCGCGAGCTGGTCGACGGCGGCCTGCTCGGGCGCAAGTCGGGCCGCGGCTTCTACGTCTATCCGGACGACGGCGGCGCTGCCGGTGGCGGTGCACGGCGCGCCCGAAACCGCCGGCGCGGTCGCGGTGCATGGCCAGGGCCCGATCGCCGACGCGCTGGCGCAGGCCGCCACCGCCGCGCTGGCCGACCAGGGCTGGGGCCCGGCGCGGGTGACCGACAGCGGCTGGACCGGGCTGGAGATCGACGGCGCGCGGCTGATGCTGACCGACGGCCGCTCGGCCTCGCAGGTGGCGGCCGAGACCGGCTGCCGCGATGTCGCGCTGTTCGACCGGCCGGTGCGGTTGCCGGTGGCGCCGGGCACCGCGCTGGCCTGGGCGCTGGCCGAGGGCGCCTCGCCCGCCTGGCGCGCGCAGGCGCCGGCCTGGCTGGCCGCGCTGGGCTTTGCGCCGCTGCCGCTGGCCGATGTGCCGGGCCTGGTGGTGGCGCGCACGCTGGCGATGCTGATCAACGAGGCCGCCGACGCGGTGCTGCAGGGCGTGTGCACGCCCGAGGGCGCGGACGCGGCGATGAAGCTCGGCGTCAACTATCCGGCCGGGCCTTTCGAGTGGCTGGTCGCCTGGCGTGCGTCCGAGGTGGCGGCGCTGCTGGACGCGCTCGACGCGCACCACCGCGGCGAGCGCTACCGCGTCAGCCCGTGGCTGCGCCGGCGGGTCTGGGCACGACAGACGGGAGATGCTGCATGAAGTTCGCCGAGTTCCATGTCGGTCAGGTCATCGAGGCCGGGCCCCATGTGCTGACCCAGGACGAGCTGCTGCGCTTCGCGCGCGACTGGGATCCGCAGTGGTTCCATACCGATCCGGAAGCGGCCGAATCCGGCCCCTTCCAGGGCCTGATCGCCAGCGGCTGGCAGACCTGCGGCATCGCGATGCGGCTGATCGCCGATGCGGTGCTGGCCGGCTCCGAGTCGTACGCCTCGCCGGGGCTGGCCTATGTGAAGTGGCCGCATCCGGTGCGCCCGGGCGACGCGCTGAGCGTGCGCGCGACCGTGCTGCAGGTGCGCCGCTCGTCCAGCCAGCCGCACCTGGGCCTGCTGCGCTGGCGCTGGCAGCTCTTCAACCAGGCCGGCCGCGAGGTGCTCGACCTCGAGGCGACCAGCCTGTTCGACCTCAACCGATCCTGAGCGGCCCCCGGCTGCGCTCCGCCATGACCCACGCCTACCTCTGCGACGCCATCCGCACCCCCTTCGGCCGCTACGGCGGCGCCCTGTCGAGCGTGCGCACCGACGACCTGGGCGCGATCCCGATCCGGGCGCTGATGGCGCGCCACCCCGCCGTCGACTGGGCCGCGGTCACCGACGTGCTCTACGGCTGCGCCAACCAGGCCGGCGAGGACAACCGCAATGTCGCGCGCATGTCGGCGCTGCTGGCCGGGCTGCCGGTGGCGGTGCCGGGCGCGACGATCAACCGGCTGTGCGGCTCGGGGCTGGACGCGGTGGGCTCGGCCGCGCGCGCGATCCGCGCCGGCGAGGCCGGGCTGATGATCGCCGGCGGCGTCGAGAGCATGAGCCGCGCGCCCTTCGTCATGCCCAAAGCAGAATCGGCCTTCAGCCGCAGCAACGCGGTCTACGACACCACCATCGGCTGGCGTTTCGTCAACCGGCTGATGAAGGCGCAGTACGGCGTGGACTCGATGCCGGAGACGGCCGAGAACGTCGCCGAGCAGTTCGGCATCGAGCGCGAGGCGCAGGACCGCATGGCGCTGCGTTCGCAGCAGAACGCGGTGCGGGCGCAGCAGGCCGGCTTCTTCGACGCGGAGATCTGTCCGGTCACGATCGCGCAGAAGAAGGGCGATCCGGTCGTCGTCGCGAAGGACGAGCATCCGCGCGACACCAGCCTGGAGGCGCTGGCGCGGCTCAAGGGCGTGGTGCGGCCGGAGGGCACGGTGACCGCGGGCAATGCCTCGGGCGTGAACGACGGGGCCTGCGCGCTGCTGCTGGCCAGCGAGGCGGCGGCCGCCCGCCACGGCCTGACGCCGCGCGCGCGGGTGGTCGGCATGGCCACCGCGGGGCTGGCGCCGCGCATCATGGGCTTCGGCCCGGCGCCGGCGGTGCGCAAGGTGCTGGCGCTCACCGGGCTGAGCCTGGCGCAGATGGACGTGATCGAGCTGAACGAGGCCTTCGCGGCGCAGGGCCTGGCGGTGCTGCGCGACCTGGGCCTGGCCGACGACGACGCACGGGTCAATCCGAACGGCGGCGCCATCGCGCTGGGCCATCCGCTGGGTGCCAGCGGCGCGCGGCTGGTGACCACCGCGATGAACCAGCTGCACCGCATCCAGGGCCGCTACGCGCTGTGCACGATGTGCATCGGCGTGGGGCAGGGCATCGCGATGGTGATCGAGCGGGTGTGAGGCCGGCGGCATACTCGCCGCCCATGACTGCCCCTGCTTCTGCCCCTGCTTTCCCGCCCGCCATCGTCCTGATCGACAACCATCCGGCCACCGCGCCCGCGGTGGATCACCCGCGCGCCGACCGGCGTCTGTCAGGCTGCCCGCGCCGCGAGACCTGGACCGCCTTCGAGGCGCCGCAGGGCGACCTGAGCGCCGGCGTCTGGACCTGCGAGCCGGGGCACTGGCGCATCGTCTTCCCGCCGCACAAGGACGAGTATTTCTTCGTGCTCGAGGGCCGGCTGCGGCTGCATGACGCCGCGCGCGGCACCGCCACCGAGGTGCAGGCCGGGCAGGGCGCGGTGATTCCGGGCGGCTTCGAGGGCGCGTTCGAGGTGATCGAGACGGTGCGCAAGCACTTCGTCGTCGTCGAGCGGCCGCTGCCGGCGGCGGCCTGAGCGCCGCGCGCGGGGTCAGCCCGCGCCGGGCGTGTCCTCGACCGCGCGGTGGCCGGCGATCAGCACCGCCAGCATGCGCATGAATTCGCCCCGCTCGGCCTCGGGCAGCGGCGAGAGGATGCGCTGCTGCGCCTGCAGCATCGCCGGCACCAGCGCGGCCAGCAGCGCGCCGCCGGCCGCAGTCAGCGTCAGCAGCCGCACCCGGCGGTCCTGCGCCGAGGCGTTGCGCTGCATCAGTCCGCGCGCCTCCAGCCGGTCGATCACGCCGGCGATGGTCGAGGTGTCGAAGCCGATGGTGCGCGCCAGCGTGCGCTGGTCCATGCCGGGCTGAAGGCCCACCGCCTGCAGCGCCGCGTACTGCACCGGCGTCACGCCGAAGGCCTCGGTCTCCTGCATGAAGATCGCCACCGAGATCTGGTGCAGCCGCCGGATGTCATGGCCCGGCAGGCCGTCGAGCGTCAGCGGCGGCGACAGGAATGACGGGGCGGAATCGGGCATCGGCTGAGGGTTTTCACGCGAACGGGAGCAGCGGATCCTAGCATTACACTGATCGTCAGCATGCTGATGATATGCGTGCTGACGAGGAGACTTCGATGGCTAAAACTCGTTCTTCCGGCACGCAGGCGGGCCTGGACACCGTGCTGGTGGCCGGCGGCGGCATCGGCGGGCTGGCGGCGGCGCTGGCGCTGACGCGGCGCGGCTTCCGGGTCACGGTGCTGGAGCAGGCGGCCGAGATCGGCGAGATCGGCGCCGGCATCCAGCTCGGCCCCAACGCCTTTGCCGCCTTCGATGCGCTGGGCGTCGGCCCGCAGGCGCGGGCGCGGGCGGTCTACACCGACTGCATGGTGATGCACGACGCGATCGACGAGACGCTGGTCGGCCGCATTCCCACCGACGAGGCCTTCCGCGCGCGCTTCGGCAATCCCTATGCGGTCATCCACCGCGCCGACGTGCACCGCTCGCTGCTGGAGGGGGCGCAGGCCAGCGGCCGGGTCGACGTCCACACCTCGACCCGGGTCGAGCGGGTCGAGCAGGACGAGACCGGCGTGAGCGTGATCGCGCAGGACGGCCGCCGCTGGCGTGGCGTGGCGCTGATCGGCGCCGATGGCGTCAAGTCGGTGGTGCGCCAGCAGTTCGTCGGCGACGCGGCGCGGGTGACCGGCCATGTCGTCTACCGCGCGGTGGTCGACCGGGCCGACTTTCCCGAGGAACTGCGCTGGAACGCCGCCAGCATCTGGGTCGGGCCGAACTGCCATCTGGTGCACTACCCGCTGCGCGGCGGCGAGCAGTACAACGTCGTCGTCACCTTCCACAGCCGCGAGACCGAGCAGTGGGGCGTGCGCGAGGGCAGCAAGGAGGAGGTGCAGAGCTACTTTCACGGCATCCGCCCGAAGGCACGCCAGCTCATCGACCTGCCGAAGTCCTGGAAGCGCTGGGCCACCGCCGACCGCGAGCCGATCGCGCAGTGGAGCTTCGGCCGCGTCACGCTGCTGGGCGACGCGGCGCACCCGACGACGCAGTACCTGGCGCAGGGCGCCTGCATGGCGATGGAGGATGCGGTGACGCTGGGCGAGGCGCTGCGCGAATGCGGCGACGGCCCGGGCACCGACTGGCCGCACGCGCTCGACCTCTACCAGCGCGCCCGCGTCGCGCGCACCGCGCGCATCGTGCTCTCCAGCCGCGAGATGGGGCGCCTCTATCACGCCAAGGGCGTCGAGCGCCTGGTGCGCAACGACCTGTGGCGCGGCCGTTCGCCCGAGCGCTTCCAGGACGCGCTGGAATGGCTCTACGGCTGGAACGTCGGCAACTGCCTCGACGCCGCCCGCCGCTGAATGTCGCAGACCCCCGAGGAGATGCAGATGCAAGACGACGCCCCGCTCGGCCGGCTCGAGGACCTGCCGGCCGACGATGTGCAGGCGATGCGCGCGCGCAACCTGGTGCCGCTGTGGCCCAGCCTGCGCGCGGTGCTGCCGCCCAAGGTGCCGACCCGCCCGACGCAGGCGGTGCACTGGGCCTATGGCGACATCCGCCCGCTGCTGATGCGCGCCGGCGACCTGACCCCCATCGAGAAGGCCGAGCGCCGCGTGCTGGTGCTGGCCAATCCCGGCCACACGCTGGAGAAGATGCAGGCCAGCAGCGCGATCTACCTGGGCATGCAGCTGCTGCTGCCGGGCGAGTGGGCGCCGTCGCACCGCCACACGCCCAACGCGGTGCGCATGGTGGTCGAAGGCGAGGGCGCCTGGACCACGGTCGACGGCGAGAAGTGTCCGATGTCGCGCGGCGACCTGATCCTGACACCCACCGGCCTGTGGCACGAGCACGGCCACGACGGCGACGCGCCGGTGGTCTGGCTCGACGTGCTGGACCTGCCGCTGGTGCATTACCTCGAGGCCAGCTACCACCTCAACGGCGAGCGCCAGAAGCCGCTGCCCGGCCGCGGCGACCGCGCCCACACCCGCGCCGGGCTGGTGCCGACACCGGTCTTCGGGGGCGACGGCCCCGGCCGCCGGCGCTATCCGGTGCTGCGCTACCCCTGGGTCGAGGCGCGCGCGGCGCTGCAGGCGCTGGCCGAGGACCGCCCGGAGCAGGAGGCGGTGCAGCTCACCTACGTCAACCCCGAGACCGGCGAGGACGCCGAGAACATTCTCGGCTTCCACGCGCTGATGCTGCGTCCGGGCCAGACGCTGCGGCTGCCGCCGCGCTCGCCGGCCAGCGTCTTCCACCTGATCGAGGGTGCGGTCGAGGCCGCGATCGACGCGCCGCAGCCGCGCCGCTTCGCGCTGGCCGAGGCCGACACCTGCGTCGCGCCGGGCTTCAGCGCGGTCACGCTGCGCAATGCCCGCACCGACGCGCCGGCCTTCGTCTTCATCGCCGACGAGTCGCCGCTGCACCGCAAGCTCGGCCTGCTCGAGCAGCGGGACTAGGCTGCGGCCTGGCCCGCCCGCCCTCTCTGCTTCTCTCCCCGTCTCTCCACCCCGCACCGCCACCGCCATGACGACCTACCTCTGGAACCCGCCCCCCGTCGCCTCGCTGCCCGTGCGCGGCACGGATGCCCGCCTGCCGGTCCACCGCATCTTCTGCGTCGGCCGCAACTACGCCGCCCATGCGATCGAGATGGGCCGCCCGGTCGACAAGTCGGTCGAGGTGCCGTTCTATTTCACCAAGTCGCCCTCGACGCTGGTGGAGAGCGGCGCGACCATCGCCTACCCGCCGCGCACCGCCAACTACCACCACGAGATGGAGCTGGTGGTGGTGATCGGCAAGCCGGGCTTCCGGGTCGCCGAGGCCGATGCGGCCGCGCTGATCTGGGGCTATGCCTGCGGCCTGGACATGACCCGCCGCGACCTGCAGCTCGCCCTGCGCGACAAGGGCCGCCCCTGGGACATCGCCAAGGACATCGAGCAGGGCGCGGTCATCTCCGAGCTGGTGGCGATGCCCGGCGTGGTCATCGCCTCCGGCGAGATCGCGCTGGAGGTCAACGGCCAGACGCGCCAGAAGTCCGACGTCGACAAGCTGATCTGGAACATTCCCGAGCTGATCGCCGACCTGTCGACGCTCTATCACCTGCAGCCCGGCGACCTGATCTACACCGGCACGCCCGAGGGCGTCGGCGCGGTGGTGGCGGGCGATGTCATCACCGGCCGGGTGGCGGGCGTGGGCGAGATCGCGCTGACGATCGGCGCGGCCGAGTGAGGGCGCCTGCGATGAAGCGAAAGACCTTTCTCGCCGTCGCCCTGATCGGCGCCGCCGCGGCCGCCCACCTGCCGGCGCAGGCGCAGAGCGCGGTCGACTTCCCGAACAAGCCGGTGACGCTGTTCACCGCGTTCGCCCCGGGCAGCGGCCCGGACGCGACGCTGCGCCTGGTGGCCGACAAGCTGGGCCGGCTCTGGAACCAGCGCGTCATGGTGGAGAACCGCCCCGGCGGCGGCGGCTTCATCGCGATGGAGGCGGCGCGCCGCGCGTCCGCCGACGGCTACACGCTGCTGCAGCTCGACAGCGACCACCTGGGCGCGGTGCCGCACCTGTACAAGCAGCGCGGCGCCGCGGCGGTCGGCGCCTTCGAGCCGGTGGCGTCGATCTTCCGCACCACCTTCCTGGTCGCGGTCGGCACCGATTCGAAGTGGAAGACCATGACCGACCTGATCGCCGCGGCCAAGGCCGAGCCGGGCCGGGTCAACTACGGCTCCTGGGGCGTGGGCAGCCCTGGCCACCTCGGCGCCGAGCTGCTCGAGGATCTGACCGGCATCCGCATGCAGCATGTGCCCTTCCGCGAGGTCAGCCAGCTCTATCCGGCGGTCGGCTCCGGCGACGTGGCCTGGAGCCTGGGCACGCTGCCCTCGAGCTCCGGCGCCTACAAGGCCGGCAAGCTGCGCTACATCGCGGTGGCCGCGACGAAGCGCCTGCCGCAGATGCCCGACGTGCCCACCGCGCAGGAGGCCGGTGCGCCGGCCGGCTTCGACGTCAACGCCTTTGTCGTGCTGGTCGCGCCGAAGGGGCTGCCGGCGCCGGTGCGCGCAAAGATCAACGCCGACATGGGCCGCGTGCTGGCCGATCCGGAGATCAGGGCGCGCTTCGACACCTTCGCCTTCGAGCCGATCAGCTGGTCGCCCGAAGAGATCGCGCGCGCTGCCGAGGCCAAGTCCAGGCTCTACGAGGGGCTGGTGAAGAAGGCGAACATCAGCCTGGAGTGATCTCTCCGGCCGCGGGCGTGCCGCACAATCGCGTCGCCTTCACGCCCGCCACGCCATGCCGATCCGCCGCTCCTCTCGCCATCTTGTCCGGTTCTTCGTCACCGGGGTGCTGGCCACCCTGCCGCTGGCGGCCACGGTCGCCATCTTCTGGTGGGCGGCCAGCCTGCTGCTGAAGTGGCTGGGGCCGGACAGCATGATCGGCGGCTGGCTGATCTTCCTGGGGCTGGGCGTCAGCGGCTCGGAGGTGGTGGGCTACCTGATCGGCATCGGTCTGGTCGCCTGCGCGATGGTGGTGCTGGGCGCGCTGGTGCATGCCGGCGTGCAGATCGGCATCAGCCGGCTGCTGGCCAACCTGATCGGGCGCATTCCGCTGGTGCGCACCGTCTACGAGCTGTCGCACCGCCTGGTCGACCTGATGCGCCAGAAGGACCGCGAGGGTCCGAAGTCGATGAGCGCGGTCTGGGTGCATTTCGGCGGGGTCGAGCAGCCCGGCGTGGCGGTGCTGGCGCTGCTGTCGCTGCCCGAGCCGGTGCTGCTGGCCGATCGCCCGCACCTGGGCGTGATCGTGCCGACCGCGCCGGTGCCGGTCGGCGGCGGCCTGCTCTTCGTGCCGGCCGACTGGGTCCGCCCGGCCGATGTCGGCATGGAGGCGCTGACCAGCATCTATGTGTCGATGGGCGTCACCGCGCGCGAGCATCTGCCGCGGCCGCACTGAGAGGCGGCCTGATCCCGATCCGGCGGGTGCTGTTCAGCCCAGCGTCTCGGTCTCGAAGCCGACGATGTTGCGCGAGTCCCGGCTGAACTCCACGCCGACCAGATGGATCGGCTGGCCGCGGCCGCGGTACTTGTCGGCGTAGCCCCGCTCGCGGATCTGTGCCAGCGCCCGACCCTCGGGCACCAGTTCGACCACCTTGAACTCGAACAGCCACACCGCCCCGGCGAACTCCACCGCCATGTCGATGCGCCCGTGGCTGGTCGTCTCCTCGACCCGGATGTCCAGGCCCAGCGCGGCGAAGTGGCTGTAGAACACGCTCGCGTAGTAGCCTTCGTAGCGCGCGATGTCGCTGCTGCGGTACCAGTCGTGCGGGATGCTGGCGTAGAAGGCGTGGAACAGGCCGCGCAGGCCCACCACGTCCTGCGCCTGCAGCAGCCGGTACAGGCGGCTCACCTGCGGCTCCGAGATCCGTGCCCCGCCGGTGAGCACCCGCAGCAGGCTGTCGTTCAGGCTCGCCTGCACCTCCTTGTTCGGGTACTTCAGCGTGTATTCCTTGCGCCCCGGAATCGCCCACACGCTGTCGATCGTCAGGTAGCCGGCCTGGAACAGCAGCGCTTCCGTCTCGATCCGGTCCACGTCGAACGCCGACAGCAGCGTCTCGGTCGCCACGGTGCGCGACAGGTCCGGCGTGTACCAGTGCCGGCTCGTCAGCATGTCGATCAGGAAGGTCGGCGTGCCCGTCTCGAACCAGTAGGGCTTGAACTCGCGCGTGTCGAACAGCAGCAGCAGATCGAAGGGGTTGTAGACCGACGTGCCCAGCCAGTTGTAGCCGTTGTACCAGCGGCGGATCTCCTCCCGGTCCAGCCCCGGCAGCTCCGGCGCGAACACCGTGTCCACGTCCTCGTCCGTGTAGCCGCACAGCGCGCTCCAGCGGGCGTCCAGCGTGATGTCGCGCAGGTTGTTCAGTCCCGAGAACAGGCTCACCTTGCTGAACTTGGACACCCCCGTGAGGAACACGAACTTCAGATGCTCGTCCGCGCCCTTCAGCACCGAATACAGGTTGCGTAGCCCGTCGCGCATTGCCCGGGCCGTCTCCCGGTCGGTGATGTTGTCCAGGATCGGCTTGTCGTACTCGTCCACCAGCACCACGACCCGCTCGCCGAACTTCGCGTGCGCCTGCTCGATCAGGTCGGCCAGATCACCTGCCAGATCCTCCGGCGGCAGATCGGCTGGCGGTGGCAGGCCCAGCGCCACGCGGTTGACGCGCAGGTTGCGCCGGATGCGGTGATCCAACCCCATGGCGGCCTGCGCCACGCCGTCCGCAAAACTGATGCGGATCACTGGATGCCGCCGTGTCCAGTCCCAGCGCGTCTCGGCCGCCAGCCCCTCGAACAGCGCCCGCTCGCCCTCGAACAGCGCCTTGAGCGTGTCCAGCAGCAGGCTCTTGCCGAAACGGCGCGGGCGGCTCAGGAAGTAGTGCTTGCCCGCCTCGATCAGGTCGACGGCCATGCCCGACTTGTCCACGTAGTAGTGGTTGTTCTCGCGGATCTCGCGGAAGGTCTGGATGCCGATCGGCAGCTTGCGCCGAGTCGGGCGGGTGTCGGTGCCGGTGGCGAGGGGCGTGTCCATCCGGCGAGTTTAGGACGGGGCACGGGATGACGCCGCGTCCCCATCCCGCAGCGCCTCGCGCATCAGCGCGCGCACCGCCTCCAGCCCCGGCACCGGCTCGCGCCCGGCCAGCGTCACCAGGCCGAAGCGCGCGGTGGCGTCCAGCGGCGGCTCCATCGGCAGCTCGACCAGCGTCGGGCCGGCGGCGTGGATCGCGATCAGCACCGCGTCGCTGCGCGCGGTGACCTCGACCAGGCTCGGGATCTCCTCGCAGCGCAGCGTGACGCAGCGCTGCGGGTGCGCCTCGGGGCCGTAGCGCGCCATCAGCACGCGCGCGACCTCGTCGCTGAGCGGGATCGAGGCGATGGGAAAGCGCTGCACCTCGTCGAAGCGCACGCCGGTGCCCGCCGCCAGCAGCGGGTGGCCGGGGCGCACCATGAAGGCGCCGCGCATCTCGCACGGCGTGTCGACGCACAGATCGGCCGAGGGCGCCAGCGAGCGCACATCCACCACCAGCGCGTCGAGCGCGCGCGCCTGCAGCGCCTGCACCAGCCGCGCGGTGGTGGCGCGCGACACCTCGATGCGCCAGCCGGGATGGCGCGCTGCCGCGCTCATCAGCAGCGGCGTCATCAGCATCGCGCCCGGCCCCGAGCCCAGGCCCAGGCGCAGCTCGGCCGCCTCGCCGCGCGCCAGCCGCCGGCCGTGGTCGCGCAGCGCATCGGCGTCGTCCAGCACCTGGCGCGCGCGCACGGCCATCGCGCGGCCGAAGGGCGTCAGCTCGCTGTGCCGGCCCAGGCGGTCGAACAGCGGCTGGCCCAGCTCGTCCTCGAGCGTCTGGATGCTGCGGCTGAGCGCGGGCTGGGTCAGATGCACCGCCTCGGCGGCGCGGCTGAACGAACCGCTGTCGGCCAGCGCAAGCAGGTGGCGGAGCTGGACCAGGGTCATGACAGAACCTCCATGCATTCATCCGACTCATCAAACCCGAGAGAACAATGCATTGGACGTCGATTCTGGCGCTGCCTAGCATGGGCTTCATCAGGATCACCCCGCAATCTCGCTGGCCGGAGGACATGACGATGAACCGCAAGACCTTTTCCGTTCGTGCGCTTGCCCTGCTGGGCGCGTTCGGCCTGTCGGCGCTGACGCTGGGCAGTGCGCCGGCGCAGGCACAGGCGCAGGCCTTTCCGACGAAGCCGGTCAGCCTGATGGTGCCGTACCCGGCCGGCGGCCTGTCGGACGCGATCGCGCGGGTGGTGGAGAAGCCGCTGAGCAAGGCGCTCGGGCAGATGGTGATGGTGGAGAACCTGGGCGGCGTCAGCGGTGCGCTGGGTGCGCAGAAGGTGCTGGGCGCGCCGGCCGACGGGCATTTTCTCTACCAGGGCTCGCCCAACGAGCTGATCCTGGCGCCGATGGCGCTGCAGGCGGTCAAGTACCGGTCCGAAGACTTCCGCATGGTGCAGATCATCGGCGTCTTCCCGATGGCGGTGCTGGCGCGCAAGGACCTGCCGGCGAGCAACCTCGACGAGCTGGCCGCGCTGGCGAAGAAGGCGGCTGCCGAGGGCAAGCCGCTGACCTACGGCAGCGTCGGCATCGGCTCCTTCTACCATGTGCTGGGCGAGCATTTCTCGCACCTGGCCGGCGCGGCGATGACCCATGTGCCCTACAAGGGCATGGCGCCGCTGTCGACCGACCTGGCCGGCGGGCAGGTGGATGTGTCCTTCATCGTCGTCGGCGCCAAGGACGTGGCGCTGGTCGACCAGGGGCGGATGAAGATCCTGGGCACGCTGGCGCCGGCCGGCAAGGTCGAGGTGCCGCTGCTCAAGGCCTATCCGAGCGTCAACGACGGCAAGTTCGTCAAGGACTTCGCCTACAACGCCTGGACCGGCTACTTCGCCCGCAAGGACACGCCCGAGCCGGTGGTGCAGGCGCTGAACAAGGCGCTGGCGACGACGATGGCCGACCCGGAGGTGCGTGCGCAGCTGGAAAAGATCGGCGGCATGATCCCGGCACCGATGAGCCCGGCCGAGGCGACGAAGGAATACGAGGCGCAGACGGCGCGCTTTCGCACCATCGCCCGCGCGATCAGGCTGCAGGCGCAGTGAGCGCGACGACCCGCCCGGGCTGACACCATGAGCTACCTGCTCGACGCGCTGCAGGCGTGCATCGGCGAGTTCGTCTCGCTGCGCCGCGACATCCACCGGCATCCCGAGCTGGCCTTCGAGGAGCACCGCACCGCCGCGCTGGTGGCCGACAAGCTCGAGGGCTGGGGCTACGAGGTCACGCGTGGCCTGGGCGGCACCGGCGTGGTCGGGCGGCTGAGGCGCGGCACGGGGCCGCGCCGGCTCGGCCTGCGCGCCGACATGGACGCGCTGCCGATCGAGGAGCGCTCCGGCGCGGCCTGGGCCAGCGCCCACCCCGGGCGGATGCACGCCTGCGGTCACGACGGCCACACCGCGATGCTGCTGGCCGCGGCGCGCCATCTGGCCGACAGCGGCCGCTTCGACGGCACGCTGCAGCTGATCTTCCAGCCGGCCGAGGAGGGCGGGGGCGGCGCGCTGCGCATGATGGCCGACGGCCTGTTCGAGCGCTTTCCCTGCGATGCGGTCTTCGCAATGCACAACATGCCCGGCATCGCCCAGGGCCACCTGGTGCTGCGCGAGGGCGCGGCGATGGCCTCGTCGGACTACGCGACGATCACGATCGAGGGCACCGGCGGCCACGGCGCGATGCCGCAGCACGCGGCCGACCCGGTGGTCGCGGCCGCCAGCCTGGTGATGGCGCTGCAGACGGTGGTCTCGCGCAATGTCGACCCGCTGCAGGCGGCGGTGGTGACGGTCGGTGCGCTGCAGGCCGGCCAGGCCAACAACGTCATCCCGGCCAGCGCGCGGCTGGAGCTGAGCGTGCGCGCGCTCGACCGCGAGGTGCGCGCGCTGCTGGAGCGGCGCATCCGCGCGCTGGCCGTCGCGCAGGCCGAGGGCTTCGGCTGCCGTGCGCAGATCGACTGGCGCCCCGGCTACGCGGTGCTGGTCAACACGCCGGCCGAGACCGCCTTCGCCCGCGAGGTGGCGCTGGAGCTGCTCGGCCCGGAGCGGGTCACGCCGCAGGGGCCGCCGCTGACCGGCAGCGAGGACTTCGCCTTCATGCTCGAGCGCGTGCCCGGCAGCTATCTGCTGATCGGCAACGGCCAGGGCGCGGACGACGGCAGCCCGGCCTCGGCCGCCTGCATGGTCCACCACCCCGGCTACGACTTCAACGATGCCAACCTGCCGGTCGGTGCCGCCTACTGGGTGCGGCTGGCCGAGCGCTTCCTGGTGGCGGCATGACCTTCTCGTCCGCCCCCGCCGCCGGCGCGGCTGCTCAGCGGGCTGGCGCCGGAGCTGGACTTCGCGTTCACACGCCCACCGTCAGCGTCGCGGCAAAGCCGTTCGTCGCATCGCCCGTCACCGTCGCCATCTGCGTCGAGCGAACCATGGGGTCAGGTCTCAATTATCAAGCCTCAGTCCCCAAACGCTGTTCCGCACGCGCGATCAACTGGCTGACCCGCGCCAAGGTCAGGCCGACCTCGGCGGCCAGCGCCGTCATGGTCTGCCCGCTTTCGGTGTAGGCCCGATACAGCGCCTCTTCGCGGGTGCTGCACAAGCCCAGCCAGTCGCTCAAGCTCCGAGTGGAGCTGCGCTGAAGTTTCGGCACGCTGACGCTGTGGAGCGCCTGGGGTGAGGCCTGGTCGAGCATGCGGGCGACGAAGTTGTCGTCGCCCAGGTAGATCTGGCGGTTCAGTGCACCGGCCCACAGCGAGACGCCTTGACCTGCGGCCACCAGCTCGGCCCAGGCGCGTTGCGCCCGTGTCTGCTGTGCGCGGGTGTGGGCATCTCTCCCGAGCAGTGGCTCCAGATTTCGGCGCTGCCGAGCCAGTCTGGCGCCGTGCACCGCCCTGTGTGGGCCAGGTAGCTCGACCAGGGCCAGTCACCAGGCTCGATCACCATTCCGGCTCGCACAGGGTTGAGCTCGACATAACGACAGACCGCCAGCAGGTAGGCCTCGCGGTCCACCAGGATGGCCTTGAAGCGTCCCTGAAAGAGGTGCCCCACCTTGCCATGCCGACGGTTGCAGGCCTGGGTGTAGACGCCGTTGATGTGTCGCATCAACGCCGACAGGTTGCCCTGCCGGGTGTGCAGCACGAAGTGGTAATGATTGCTCATCAGGCAGTAGGCCAGCATCTGCGCATCAAAGCGAGCCATGCCCTGCGCCACGATGGCCAGCAGCCGCGCCCGGTCCATGTCGTCCAGGAAAATGTCCTCGCGCCGGTCACCTCGGGAGGTGACGTGGTACAGCGCGCCTGGGAACTCGATGCGCAGAGGGCGGGACATGGCGGCAATCCAGCGGTTGTGGAGGGCGACCGGATACTTTCTTGATTGGAGACCTGACCCGGGTTGTCGGGTTCTTGGTTCTGCTCAGAACGACGGGGGCGTCTCCGATCGGCGGATCGTCATGACCACCAGCGTGATGACGGTCAGCGGCACGACGAAGCTCATCATCACGCCCGAGAAGGTCGGCAGCGCGTCGTGCTGCTGCGCCGCCAGGATCAGGTAGGTGACATAGGCGACGTAGTAGCCGAGGAAGACCGCGCCCTCCCAGCGGGCGATCTCGCGGCCGGTCAGGAAGACCGGCAGGCAGGCCAGCGACACGGCCAGCATGACCCAGATGTCGAAGGCCAGCACCGACGGCGGGACCATCAGGCCGAGGTCGCCCGACACCAGCCCCGACAGGCCGACGCAGCCCAGCAGGTTGAAGGTGTTGCTGCCGACCACGTTGCCCACCGCGATGTCGCGCTCACCCTTCAGCGCAGCCGCCAGGCTTGTGGCCACCTCGGGCATGCTGGTGCCGGCGGCGACGATGGTCAGGCCGATGACGAGGTCGCTCACGCCGAGCGCCTTGGCGAAGTTCACCGAGGCCTGCACCAGGAAGTCCGAGCCGAACACCAGCGCGGCCAGGCCGGCGCCGATCAGCGCGAGCTGCACGACGAGCCGGTCGTCCCAGGCGCCGGCCTCGGCGGGCCTGACCTCCGCGGCGTACTCGTCCTGCGCGGCCTGCGTCTCGCGCCGCGACTGGACGACCAGGAACACGGTGTAGCCCAGCAGCAGGGTGAACAGCAGGCCGCCGTCGAGCATCGACAGCTTGCCGTCCAGCCCGAGCGCCAGCAGCAGCAGGCTGGCGCCCACCATGATGGGCACCTCCTGGCGGATGAGCTGGATGTTCACCACCAGCGGCGCGATCAGCGCGCTCAGGCCCAGGATGAACAGCACGTTGAAGATGTTGCTGCCCACCACGTTGCCGATGGCGATGTCGGTGCGGCCGTCCATGACGGCGCCGGCGCTCACCGCCATCTCGGGCGCGCTGGTGCCGAAGGCGACGATGGTCAGGCCCACCACCAGCGGGCTGATGCCGAATGACAGGGCCAGCTTGGAGGCGCCGCGCACCAGGGTGTTGGCCCCGAAGATCAGCAGCGCCAGGCCGGCGACGAACAGGAGGGCGTTCATGGGGGATTCGCCTCTTGCAGGCTGTGAAGGCAATGGGGCTGCAAGGTTAAGGGGCCAGGTCTCAACTATCAAGTCCTAGGAGGAGTGTGGGTAGCAAAGGGCTGTGGGCCCGTGTGGAGTGGAGGGCGGCATGAATCTGCATCGTCGGGTCCGGCGTCAGACCCCTATCGTCAGCGTCGCGGCAAAGCCGTTCGTCGCATCGCCCGTCACCGTCGCCATCTGCGTCGAGTAGCCGTCGCTGAAGATGTTGTCGCTGGCCAGCGTGATCGCGTTCAGGTTGGTCAGGCTGCCGGTGTAGCCGCTGGCGCTGCCGTAGACGCTGCGGCAGACCGACTCGGGCAGCGCCAGCTGCGAGGTGCGCACGTCGCTGTTGCCGCTGGTGGCGGTGGCCAGGCTCGAGAAGACCTCGAAGTGGATGTGCGGCCAGCGCCCGCTGTAGCAGCCGGGAAAGATCGTGGTGAAGGTGAGCTCGCCGCTGGCGTTGCTGACCTGCACGCCGCGCAGGTAGTTCTGCGCCGTCACGCCCGAGGAATACAGCGAGTAGCCGCCGTCGCGGGTGCAGTGCCACAGGTAGACCGCGTAGCCCTCGAGGTTGGCGCAGGCGGCCGAGACGCTGACCAGCTTCAGCGTGACGGTCAGCGGCACGCCGGCGGCGGTGCCGCTCATCGTGCCGAAGCTCGAGCGGATGTCGCTGCGCACGATGCCGCTCTGCGTCAGCACGTTGACCACGCCGCTGCTGTTGGAGTTGGTGCCGTCGCCCGGATAGGGGCCGGCCGTCTCGGACGGAATGCTCGAGCACGAACTCACCGTGCTGCCCGAGCCGGAGGAGGTCGATGCCGAGGAGGATGACGAGGAGAACGAGGACGAGCCGCTGCTGCTGCCCGAGGTGCCGGCGTCCTCGCTGGCACCGCCGCAGCCCGCGAGGCCCAGCAGCGGCAGCGATCCGGCCGCCAGACCGCCGAACAGGCGCAGCGCGCGGCGTCGGTCCGGGGCCTGCAGCCGAGCCAGATGTTCCAGGTCATGGCGCAGGCCGTGCGCGTGGGGCGGGTGATCGTTCATGGCGGTGGCTCGAGGGTCAGGACGAGTGTGGATTGTTCGCGAGCGGTGTTGCTGCTCCGTCAAGCCCGGGTGAGGCTTGATCTCTGTCCATTTCCGTCGGAAACAGCCGCAGCGCCGGCTTCAAGGGCCGCCTCAGAATCGGGTCTCGGCGCCGGGGGTGCGCATGCGCACCAGGATCTCGCGGGCATGGCGCACCCAGCCGTGCGTTTCCCAGCGGTGCAGCATGATCAGGCTGCGGATGCATTCGTCGGCGGCATAGGCGGCGAAGATGCCCGGCAGGCCGAACATCCGTCCCAGCACCACCGAGCCGACGCCCAGCACCAGCACCAGCGAGGCCATGCTGGCCAGCGTCGGATAGATCGCGTCGCCGGTGGCGCGCAGCGCGCCCAGCACCACCATGTTGGCGACCCGGCCGGTCTCCAGCGCGCAGGCGATCCACAGCAGCGTCTGCGCCGAGGCGATCACCGCCGGATCGCGGGTGAAGGCGCGCATCAGCCACGGCGCGGTCGCTGCGGCCAGCAGCGCCAGCGAGCCCGAGGCGAGCACGCCGTTGCGCAGCCCCTTGCGCACCAGCTGGTGCGCGGTGCGGAACTCGCCCGCGCCGACGAGGTGGCCGACCATGATCTCGCAGGCCCAGCCGATCGACATGCTGATCAGCAGCACGTACTTCAGCACCTGCAGCACATAGGCCTGGGTGGCCAGCTCGGCCACGCCCAGCCGCGCGGCGGCGGCCAGCGACATCATGAAGGCCAGGCGGTAGACCATCTCCAGCGAGGCGCCGGGCCCGCCGATGCGCAGCACCGGCCACAGCGCCCGTGGCGGGCAGACCCACCAGTCGCGCTGGCGCGGCACCAGCTGCAGGCGCTGGCGCCAGAAGTGCAGGTGCATCGCCAGCCCGACCGCGCGGCTGACGGTCAGGCCGATCGCGTAGCCGGTCAGGCCCAGGCCGTCCCAGCTTCCGACGCCGCGCATCAGCACGAAGGCCAGCAGCAGATGCACGCCGTGCATCACCAGCATGACGACCAGCGTCTCGCGGGCATGCAGGTGCGCGCGCAGCGTCGCGGCCATCGTCAGGTTGAAGGCCTCGAGCAGCAGCGCCAGCGCCAGCAGCTGCAGATAGGGCCCGGCGAGCTGCGCCACCGCCGCCGGCGCGTTGAGCAGGTCCAGCACCGCGTCGCTGCCGAACAGCACCACGCCGGCAGCGATCAGTCCGGCCCAGGTGCTCGCGCCCAGGCCGACCAGCGCGGTGCTGCCGGCCGCCTGCGGCCGCTGCGCGCCCAGCGCCTGCGTGACCCCGGCGCCCACGCCGATCGCCAGCACCCGGAACAGCACGAACAGCGTCTCGAGCACCTGCTGCGACAGCCCGAAGGCGCCGGCGGCCGCATCCGACTCGTTCGAGGCCAGCCACAGGCCGGCCATCGCCACCGTCATGCCGATCAGGAACTCGCCCAGGATCGGGCCGGCGATGCGGTTGAGCCGCGGGCGGGAGGAGGAGAGCGACGACATCGGGAGGCAGCTCGTGGACGTGCAGGATGGGAACGATTTCGGAATCGGTTCCAGATTCTGGACTTCCGGGGCCCGGATCGGCCAGCCCGGGCATTCCCGCGACGGGCCTTTCCGGGCTTTCCGACCGTTCCGTCGACCGGCCTGTCGTCCTACAGCGGCCACCGGCCGAGGCCGATGCCGCCCCCGGTGTCGCCGACCTACAGTGAGCCCATCCCGGACCGTGTCCGACCGCCCGAACCCCGAAGGAAGCCGCCATGCCTGCCAAGACCTCGTCCGCCCCCGCCCCCGCCGCCGACACCCTGCGCCTCGACGAGGGCGCGATCGACCGGGCCCGCTCGTCGCTCGACGACGGTGCGGTCACGCCCAGCCTGGGACCGTGGAGCGAGCAGATCGTCGCGCTGCTGAACGACGCGCTGGCCACCGAACTGGTCTGCGTGCTGCGCTACAAGCGCCACCACTTCACCGCCCACGGCCTGGCCTCGCCGAAGATCGCCGAGGAGTTCATGGTGCATGCGCAGGAAGAGGCCGGCCACGCCGACCGCCTGGCCGAGCGCATCGTGCAGCTCGGCGGCAAGCCGGACTTCCATCCTGCCCACCTGCTCGAGCGCAGCCACGCCGACTATGACGAGTCCGACGACCTGAAGGCGATGGTGCGCGCCAACCTGGTGGCCGAGCGGGTCGCGGTCGAGAGCTACCGCCAGATGATCGCGCTGGTCGCCGACAAGGATCCGACGACGCGCCGCCTGCTCGAGGACATTCTCGGCGACGAGGAGGAGCATGCCGACGAGCTGGCCGACATGCTCGAGGGCTGATCCCGGAATGGCACACACGGTTTTCGCAGCCGCTGTAGGTGTGCTCCTACAGCCAGCGCCAGGGGCAGGCGCTATGCTGTGGCGAACCGTGACAGTGCGCAGCCGCTGGAGCGGACCATGATTGCATCTTCGACATCACCAAGACACTTCGACATGAGGACCCTGTCCTGCTTCATCGTCGAGGACAGCCCCGTGATCCGCGACAACCTGATCGAGACTCTCGAGGAGATGGTGCCGGTTCGTGTGTGCGGCACGGCCGAGAGCGAAAGCGATGCGCTCGACGCCCTGCGCCGGCAGTCCCCGCAGCCCGATCTGGTCATCATCGACATCTTCCTGAAGGCCGGCTCCGGCCTGGGCGTGCTGCAGCAGGCGCGCCAGCACCGCTACGGCCGTCATCTGGTCGTGCTGAGCAACTACGCCACGCCCGAGATGCGCCGGCGCTGTGCCGAGCTCGGGGCCGACCGCGTCTTCGACAAGTCCAGCGAACTCGAGGAGCTGATCGGCTACTGCGAGACGCTCGGGGCCTGATCGGCGGGTTCGTCCATGCGTCTGCGCGATCGGCCTGTTGCGGTGCTGACCTGGCTGCGGGACCGCGGCCTGGTGATGCCGCTGGCGGTGCTGGTCGCGGCGCTGATGCTGTTCGTCAGCGAGGGCGGCTACCAGCGCACCCGTGGCTCGCTCGATGCCGCCATCGAGGCGGCGCAGGCGCGGCTGACCCTGCACCGGCTGCTCGGCCTGGTGACGCAGGCGGAGTCGGCCAAGCGCGGCTATCTGCTGTCGAGCCGGCGCGAGTATCTGCAGCCCTACGTCGAGGCGGTGCGCGACATCGAGAGCCAGATCGCCGTGCTGCAGCAGCGCATGGGCTCGTCCGGCATGCATGGCGATCCCGCGCTGTCGGCCATCGAGCAGGAGCTGATCGAGCGCCTGCGCATGAAGATGGACGAGATGAGCGAGGTGCTGCTGCGCTTCGACCGCCAGGACGTGCGCGGTGCGATGGACCTGGTGCTGACCGACATCGGCCTGCGCAACATGGAGCAGATCCGCGCGCTGGCCGATCAGCTGATCGAGCACAGCAACCAGCGCATCGCAGCCCGGACCGCCGAGATGTACGACGCGATGCTGTTCCTGCGCCTGGGCATCCTGGCGCTGGTGATTGCCAGCCTGCTGGCGCTGGGCCTGTATGTGCGCCAGAGCCGCGCGATGGCGGCGCAGCGCGCCGAGCAGCAGCGCATGGTGCAGGCCGAGCGCGATCTGCTCGAGATCGAGGTGCGTCGGCGCACCGCAGACCTGCTCGATCTGTCCTGGCATCTGCAGCATGCGCGCGAGGACGAGCGCAGCCGGCTCGCGCGCGAGCTGCATGACGAGCTCGGCGCGCTGCTGACCGCCGCCAAGCTGGATGCCGCCCGCATCCGCCCGAAGCTGGCCGACGCGCCGCCGGAGGTGCACGAGCGCCTGAAGCATCTGACGCAGACGCTCAACAGCGGCATCGCGCTCAAGCGCCGCATCATCGAGGACCTGCGGCCGTCCTCGCTGTCCAATCTCGGGCTGCTGCCGGCGCTGGAGATTCTCGGCAGCGAGTTCGCCGAACGCTCGGGTCTGGCGGTGCACATGAAGCTGACGCCGGGCATCGGCCTGGATGCCGGCGCGCAGCTCACCGCCTACCGCATGGTGCAGGAGGCGCTGACCAACATCGCCAAGTACGCGCAGGCCGGCACGGTCGAGATCAGCCTGGTGCTGGACGGACCGATGGCGCTGCTGACCGTGCAGGATGACGGCATCGGCTTCGATGCGGCCCAGGCCAGCGGTCGCAGCGCCCACGGCCTGACCGGCATGCGCTACCGCGTCGAGAGCGAGGGCGGCATGTTCGAGATCGACGCGGCGCCCGGGCGCGGCACCCGCCTGTCGGCCTGGCTGCCGCGGCGCGATCCGGCGTAGTTCCCGTCCTACAGCGGCGCGGCGGCTGTGCCGCTGGCGGCACCTGCGGGCGCGTCCTACGCTGGACGCACCATGTTCCATCCCCTGCTCAAGCTGCTGGCGCGGCGGCCCGACCTGCTCGCCGATCACCTCGACGCCTACGCGGACCTGGCCTCCGCACAGGTGCGTGCGACCCGACGTGCGCTGGCCACCCGCGCGCTGCTGGTGGCGCTGGCCGGCCTGGGTGCGCTGCTGGCGCTGCTGCTGGCCGGCATGGCGCTGCTGCTGTGGGCGGCGCTGTCGCCCGAGCTGCTGGCGCGACCCTGGATGCTGCTGCTGATTCCGGCGCTGCCGGCGCTGCTGGCGCTGGGCGCGGCCTGGGCGCTGCGCTCGAGCGCACCGCTGGCCGGCTTCGGCCCGCTGCGCGAGCAGTTCTCGCGTGACGCGCAGATGCTGCACGACGCCTCGCGACCCTGAAAGGACACCGCAAGATGCTGGATCCGGACCTGAGCCGAGCGCGCGAGCGCCTGGAGGCTTCCCGCGAGCGCCTGCTTGCGCACATGCGTGGCGAGGCCGATCCCGCCGATGCCGAGGCCCGGCCGGCGGTGGCCACGGGCGAGCGGCGGGCGCCCGCGGCGCCGGTCGACGCCGCGGGCCAGCTCAGCCTGCTGGCGGCGCTGCGCCAGCGCGTCGAGGCTCATCCGGTCGGCGCGGTGCTGCTCGACACCGGGCAGCTGTGGTGGGAGCGCCATCCGGCGCGTGCGGTGCTGCTGCGGGCCCAGGGCCGCCTCGATCGCACGACCGCACCCTTCGTGCGCCGCCATCCCGTCGTCGCGGTGGCGCTGGCGGCAGCCGCCGGCGGCGCGCTGGCGGCGCTGCGGCCGTGGCAGGACGCCCGGGTGCTCAGGCTCTGGCGGCCGGTGCAGAGCCACCTGGGCGGCTGGCTGCGCGCGCAGTTCCCGATGCAGACGCTGATCCACGCCGCGGTCACCGCGCTGGCCACGCGGGCGATGAGCCCGTCGGCGCAGGACACGGCCGAGGCCGCTGTCGGCGTCGTCCGACAGGAACAGTCGGCGCAGGCCGATGCCGTGCAGGAATCCTTCGCGCGACCATGAGGCCATGAAAAACCTTCTCCTGCCTTCCTCGCCGTCGTCGCCGGCCGTGCTGTCCGGTGCCTGTCCTGTCTTGTCTCGCCCGCTGTCGCGCCTGCGTGCCGGCTCCGGCCTGGTGGCGCTGTCGCTGGCCATGCTGGCTGCCGGCTGCTCCACGCCGATGAGCGAGCGCCAGCGCGGCACCGCGGTCGGCGCCGGGGTCGGTGCGGGCGTCGGCGCGGTGATCGGCTCGGTCACCGGCGGCAAGGCCGGGCAGAGTGCGGTCATCGGCGGCGTGGTCGGCGCGGTGGCCGGCAATCTGTGGTCCAAGCGCATGGAAGAGCGCCAGAAGGCGCTCGAGCAGGCCACGCAGGGCACCGCGGTGCAGGTCGCGCGCACGGCGGACAACCGCATCCGCGTCAACATTCCCAGCGATTTCTCCTTCGACGTCGGCCGCTCGGCGGTCAAGCCGCAGATGCGCCCGGTGCTCGACGAGCTGGCGCGCAACACCGATGCCGCGCTGCGCATGAACGTCATCGGCTACACCGACTCGACCGGCAGCGACGCGGTGAACCGCCCGCTGTCGCTGGACCGGGCCGAATCGGTGCGCGACTACCTGGTCGGCCGCGGCGTCACCGCCTCGCGCATCGTCGTCGACGGACGCGGCGCCAGCGATCCGGTCGCCAGCAACGACAGCGAGTCCGGCCGCGCGATGAACCGCCGCGTCGAGATCTATCTCTCCGAACCCGCCCAGGCCGGCGGCTGATCGCGCCGCGACGCATCGTCTTTCGCCTTCTCCTGCCCGCTGGCCCGCCTCGTGCGGGCCTTCCGTCGTTTGCCGTCGTTCGTCATTCACTGTTCCTATAAACCTATCCAGACGTACCCAAGCCTGAGCAAAGCTGCTCAGAACGGCACATCGTCGAAGACAGGCACGCCAGCCGAACAGTGCTGCTGACGATTCGCGCCAAGGGATCGCACCTTGGTCTTCCGGGTTGCGCTCACTGCCTGAATTGCTTGAGACAGAGGCGCCGGGGCCGCTTTCGCAGCACCAGACCGGAAGTGCCCTGCATGGGCCGCTGACTGGCTTGAACGAACGGCCGCCCATTGCGTCCACACATGCTTCGCGCGATTCCTTGCAGGTAGCGCGAAGGTGACGTGGCCGCCGTTGCGGGCCGGCACTGCCACGATGCCGTGCTGGCAGTCGGGGGCAGTGCTGCGGTAGGCCGCGAACGGGCGTTCTTTCAAGCCAAGTCCACGACGCGCGATGGCGAAGGCCGCTGCGGCGTGGACGCTGATGCCGAGTCGGGCCGCGTGGTTCACGGCGCCGATGACGGAGGTGTACGCGGGATTCACCGCGATCACGTCGATGCCGGCGCGGAAGGCCGCCGCACGCAACATCGAGTCGAAGTCTCTGTAGGCCAGCGCACTGAGCATGCGCGCACGCCACGGGTCCGCGCCTTCCAGTCGGGCCTTTTTCTCGCGGAAGTCCAGCCGCTCGATAACGATGGGCTTGGAGGATGCGCGGGCGCGCTCGACCACCTGCTTCACGGCGTCACCCATGGCGGCACGGCGCTGGTCGGAGTTCATCCCGCGGGGGTCGAGGTCGATGCGCTGGTGGGCGATGAGGTTGCCGTGCCGGTCGGTTTCGGCCACGGCGAGGTGGTCGGCGTTGAAGTCCGCACCCACCGCGCCGGCCTGCGCCGTGCTGATCGTGGGCACCGGATCGACCGACACGGACACGAACACGCGCCAGCCCTTGCCGTCGCGCACAAAACGATAGGTCAGCGCCTTGCCGTGGCGGGTCTTGGTCGGTTTGCCGGTGGCGCTCACGCGCTCGACCACCCGGCCGCACTCAAGGGCGGCGCGGATCTGGTCCATGCCGTAGGCAAAGCGGATGCCGTGAAGTTCGACGTACTTGCTGGCCTTGACCAGCGAATCGGGCACGCGCAGCCGCAGCGACACCGTGCCATCGTCGGCCAGCGTTGCTACACAGCCTTGACACCCGCCCGTCTCGTCCTTGCTGCCCAGCACAGAGAACTGCTCGGACCGGGCGCGGTACCACGCATCCCGCCATGCCGCGTGATCTGCGAAGCCGTTGGCCGACAGGTCGAACTGCGCACGGAACAACCGGCGCGACCCGAAGGCGATGCGGACCCTGCCCGCCTTGTGGTCGGCCTGCATGCTTTCCAGCCGGGCCGCCATGGTGATCGCGCTGCGCGTCTTCTGGTGCAGCTTGCCCAGCCGCTTCACGCGGGCCTCGGGCGTCTCGGACTTGGGCGCCGTGCCCAGCTTCTTCAGCGTGGCCTGCGCCTTCTTCAGCCGTGTCTTCGCCTCGTCGATCAGGCCGGTGCGGCGCTCCTTCACCGAGTCGGTCTTTCCGTCCAGACTGACTCGGATGGCGTTGAACTGCCGGCCCGTGATCCCGAACCGCTTCAGGTACTCGTTCTTCAGCTTCTCGGGCTTCACGCCCTGCGCCGTGGACTGCGCGAACAGCGTGCGCTCGACCCGGCCGAAGAGTTCGGCGTAGGCATCCAGCGCCGCCGCTGCGCCCGCATCGACCGGCACTCGGGCTTGGTAGGTGAAGGTCTTGCCTTCCGGCTCGTCAGCCTTGCGCATCCTCGGCCGCCTTCTTCACCGCGTCGATGAGCTTCTGATTCTTGCGGGACCGTGACCCGTACAGGCGAGCCGAGAACACCGTGATGATCTCAAGCACGTCCTTCGCCAGATCCTCCTCAAAGCTGGTGTCATCGCCACGGTTGAGGATGACCACCTCGACGCCCTTGGCCTCGCAGATGGCGAACACCAGTTCAGCGCCGAACCGCAGCAGCCGATCCTTGTGCGTCAGGACAAGGCGCCCCACCTTGCCTTCGATGATCTGGTTCAGCAGACGCCGAAGCCCCTTCTTCTGGTAATTCATGCCGGAACCAAGGTCGGCGATCACCTCGAATGTCCATCCCTGCGCGGCGCAGTACAGCTCAAGCACCTGCTTCTGGCGCTCCAGATCGGCTTTCTGGTCATGGCTTGAGACTCTGGCGTAAGCCACGGTCAGCAGGCTCGCCACCGGGCGCGACGCGGCGGCGGCCGGGTCGATCTGCGACAGCAGGTAGCGACGCTGGCCGCCCTCAGTCCGGGTCGGCACAAGACTGCCGTCAGCCTCCCAGCGCCGAAGCGTCGTGATGCTCACGCCTTTCAGTTTTGCGGCCTCGCCGATTGAAAGATACCTATCCATTCCGCATAGGTTAGCACAGGTATGACCAGGTATCAATCACACTGATTTCAACCTTCATGGCAGGCGGCGAGCGGCAAAAAAAGAGCCACCGCGAAGGTGGCTCGAAGAGGCTGTGACAGCACCCGTGACAGACAGGAACAGACCGGAGAGAGCAAACAGGAGAGCGGAACTCAGTGCATCGGCAGATCCGGCGCATCGCGCAGCCGCGCGTCGAGGCGGTCGATCAGGATCGCCCAGTCGGCGTCACGCGCCAGCTCGGTGGCGAGAAAGGACTTCTGGGCATCGTTCCAGAACGGCGCCTCCTCGAGCGCGACGTCCGGGGCCAGTGGCGCATGGCGGCGCACGAACTCTTCGGGCGTCTCGTCCAGACCGAGCTGGGCAAACAGCTCGGGCAGCGTGCGGAGATGGTTCTGCATCATGGGCGGGAACTCCTGGGCGTCGGGTTGGACTGGAGGGACGAATCCAGTGTGCGCCTTGCTCCGGGGGGGCTGAATCGGCGCGCGCCGCGCCGCGCCGTCAGGGCAGTCCTACGCTGTCGGATCTGTCCTACATCCGTCCGGCATGCGCGCCGATGGGGCCGGCCGGGGCGGCTCGACACAATGGCCCCAGGACAGAAAGGAGCCCCAGCGATGAATGCCCATGCCGAAGCCCGTACCGAATTTCTGCTGAAGGCGGATGCCGCGCACCAGGCTCCTTCGTTCTCGGACATGCGCCGCGCCCCGAGCAGCGAGCTCGGCTACGAGGCTGCGCTGCCTTTCTTGCCGTTCCTGTCCTGTGGCGATGCGCCTGGGCTGCCCTCGGCGCCGCTGCTCGACGGCTGGTTCACGGCCTGAGTCCGAAGCCTGTCCTCCGGGGAGACTGTTCTCCCGACCGATTTCCGTTGACCTCCTCGAATCCCATTCACCCAGGGAGTCGGCCGGCATGACCCCCCTCATGCCGGCCTTTTTTCGCCTGACGGGCTCAGCGCTCCTTGCGCAGCGCGCCGGTCACGCTGCTGCCGCTGCCGAGCATGAAGACGGTGTAGACGCCCCGGGCCGACAGCGTCACGTCGCTGACGCTGTACAGCGCGGTCGACAGCGTGGTGTCGCTCACCTCGATCGTGGTGCTGGATCCGGCGGTCACGCTGGTCGGGGGCGAGGCGGCGCCCAAGGCGATGTTCTCGGCCACCGCCGAGTAGTTGGCGGTCAGCGTCAGCGGGTTGCTGTTGATCGAGGCGCCGTGGATCAGGCGGATCTTCGCGCTGGTGCTGCTGGCGGGCAGGCGGTTGTCGTCGCCGATGACGCTCAGGCTGGCGCTGGCGGCCGGGCCCCAGACCAGCAGCGTCGAGTCGCTGCCGGCGGCCAGCGTGATCGCCGCGGTCGACAGGCTGGCGCCGTTGACGCTGATCGTCGGGGTGGCGCTGCCGGCCTTGACCAGCGCGTAGCTGCCGATGGCGGGCGAGGCGACCGAGGTGGCCAGCGTGCTGCCGTTGAAGGCCGCGCCGACCGTGCCGCTGCTGGCGACCGCCGAGACCAGGCGCACCCGCGCCAGATCGGTGTCGAGCTGGGTGATCGCGCCGCCCTGGCGCACCAGCAGGCTGTTGACCAGCACGCCGCCGCTGGTCGGCGTGACCACCAGCGCGTAGACGCCCTGGCTGTCGAGCGTCATGCTGGCGGCGTCCAGCCTCAGGTCGGTGGTGCTGCCGGCCGCGGCGATGCGCAGCCGGTAGGTGCCGCTGCCGACGGTGGTGTAGCTGCCGCTGCTGCTGCCGGCGCTGACCGAGGAGGCCACCAGCGTGGCGTTGTCCAGCGTGTCGCTGCTGCCGCTGAGGTAGACATCGACGCTGCCGGCATCCGGCGAGGCGTTGAACACCAGCAGCTTGGCGCGGCCGGACGACGGCGCGCTCTCGCTGTCGCTGAGCTGCGCGGTCTTCAGGCTGCCGTCGGCCTGGTAGGCGATGACGGTGGTGCCGTGGTCGCTGCTGAGCGTGCGCGACACGCTGCTGAGCGCGGTGGTCGAGCCGGTGCGCGTCAGCGTGGTGGTGTGGCTGCCTGCCTCGAAGCCGATGTAGCCGCTGGTCTGCCCATAGGCGATGGCCGAGCTGCGCAGCGTGTCGTCCACATGCAGGTCGAGTGCGCCGTAGTTCGTGCTGGCGTTGATCACCCGCACGGTGGCGTCGTCGTCATCGGAGGCGCCGCCGCAGCCGCCGATCAGGGCGACAGTGGCGGACAGCAGCAGGGCAGGGAGCCAGCGCAGGGGATTCATGAAGCGGTGTGTCGGTCAGCCGGTAGGAAGGACCGAGTGGACCCGCACCGCTTCAAGCGCTGATTGCCGAGCATGTCGGCCAGGTAAATCGGCGGGGGTGCCCCCCGCGCCATCAGAAGCTTTCCCAGTTCTCCACTGCGTTGCCACTGGTGGCGGCCACCGGCGCCGGGGCCGGTGCAGGCGTGGGGGCCGTGGCACGCGGGGCGGGTGCCGGCCGGGGCGCCGCCGAACGGGTACTGGCCGGGCGCGGCGCGCTGGCCGGCGCCGGGCTGCTCGGGCGGGCGGCGGCGACCGGTGCTGCCGTCTGGCTCATGTCGATGCGGAAGCGCTGCACCGCGGCATCCAGCCGGGCCGCTTCCTCGCGCAGGCCGTCGGCAGCGGCCGCGCTCTCCTCGACCAGCGCCGCGTTGCGCTGCGTCATCTCGTCGAGATGGCTGATCGCGTGGTTGACATGCTGGATGCCGCTGTTCTGCTCGGCCGCCGAGGTGGTGATGCGGCCGATCATCTCGGAGACGCGCTGCACCGAGCCGACCAGCTCGTCCATCGCCTGGCCGGCCTCCTCGACCAGACGCGCGCCCTGGTCGACGGTGCCGGTCGAGGCCTGGATCAGCGTCTTGATCTCGCGTGCGGCCGCGGCCGAACGCTGCGCCAGGTTGCGCACCTCGCTGGCGACGACCGCGAAGCCGCGGCCCTGCTCGCCGGCGCGTGCGGCCTCCACCGCGGCGTTCAGCGCCAGGATGTTGGTCTGGAAGGCGATGCCGTCGATCACGCCGATGATGTCGCCGATGCGCCGGCTCGACGAGGAGATCTCCTGCATGTTGCTGACCACCTGGCTGACCACCTGACCGCCGCGCTCGGCGGCCGCCGCGGCCGAGCTGGCCAGGCGGTTGGCCTCCTCGGCGGCTTCGGCGCTCTGGTGCACCGTCTGCGTCAGCTCGCCCATCGATCCGGCGGTGTCCTGCAGGTTGCTGGCGGTCTGCTCGGTGCGCTGCGACAGGTCGAGGTTGCCGGCGGCGATCTCGGTGCTGGCGGTCTTCAGGGTGCCGGCACTGCCGCGCACCTCGCCGACGAGCTGGCGCAGCGAGGCGGTCATGCGCTCGAGGCCGCGCATCAGGTCGCCGAGCTCGTCGCTGCGGCGGGTATCGATCTGTGCGGTCAGGTCTCCGCCGGCGATGCGCTCGGTGGTGTCGATGGCCTCGCGGATCGGCTGCAGGATCGAGCGCGACATGCGCCAGGTCGACACCAGCAGCAGCGCGACCAGGCCGAGCATCATGCCGGCGACGATCTGCACCGTGGTCATGCGCGAGCGGGCGATCTCGCCCGAGAACTGCTCGACCTGGGCCTTCTGCGTCTGCACGAAGGCCTGCTGCGCGTTCATGTAGTCCTGGAGCCGGTCGCGCAGGCCGCGCATGCGGGTCTCGTCGATCGCCTCGCCGCCGGCCTGGGCCGCGGCGAGCTGCTTGCGCAGGTCGACATAGACCTTGCGGGTCTCGGCCACCTTGTCCAGCGCGGCCTTCTCGTCCGGGCGCTGCGCGCTCTCCTCGATGCCCTTCTGGATCTCGGTGATGCGCGCCGAGGTGGCCTCCATCTCGGCCTTGATCCTGCCGCCCAGCGCGGTGTCGGTGCTGGCCAGCACCGTCAGCGCGCGTGCGGCGTTGGCCTCGGTCAGCGCGGCCCATTGCGCGGCGCGGTCGAGGTGCGAGGCCATCTGCTGCTCGACCTGCCGGCCCCGCTCGATCTGGTCCCGGGTGCGCACGCTGGCCGAGACGGCGACGATGCCGATGACCACGGCGGCCAGGACGGTGGGCAGCCACAGGCGCCGGTTCAGGGAGTTCTTCTTTTCAGGTGGATAGAGCCGCAGTGGGGGCGCGATCGCGGCCGTGTCCGGGCCGTTCGCTGTTTTTCGCCTACGGAGCAGGTCGGCCGAAGTGGGCTCCGACTGGAGGGGGCGAAGGAGCACAACAGCCGGGTCGCTGCGGCGCAATTCCGCCTTTCCTCCCTTCGGGGGGAGGTCGAGCATCGCCAGTCTGTGCAAGACCCGGAACAAGGAGTCGCTGCCATGCTGTCCTGGCTGATGAAGATCGATCGTCTGGTCCCCGTGCGCTATCTGACGCTGGTGGGACTCATGTTCGCGGCCCTGCTGGGCGCGCTGGGCTGGTGGCAGGGGCATGGCGCCGGACCGTGGCTGCTGCTGGTCGGCAGCGCCGGCACGCTGCTGGGGGTGCGCGACCTGCGCCAGACCCAGCGCTCGGTGCTGCGCAACTACCCGGTGCTGGGCCACATGCGCTACTGGCTCGAGTTCATCCGGCCCGAGATCCGCCAGTACTTCATCGAGAGCGACAACGAGGCCGCGCCCTTCTCGCGCCAGCAGCGCTCGCTGGTCTACCAGCGCGCCAAGGGCGATCCGGACAAGCGCCCCTTCGGCACGCAGGTCGACGTGCATGCCGAGGGCCACGAGTGGATCAACCACTCGCTGGCGCCGACGACGCTGGACTCGCACGACTTCCGGGTGCTGATCGGCGGCCCGAACTGCCTGCAGCCCTACAGCGCCAGCGTCTTCAACATCTCGGCGATGAGCTTCGGCGCGCTCAGCGCCAACGCCATCCTCGCGCTCAACGGTGGCGCGAGGAAGGGCGGCTTCATGCACGACACCGGCGAGGGCTCGATCAGCGCCTACCACCGCAGCCACGGCGGCGACCTGGTCTGGGAGATCGGCTCGGGCTATTTCGGCTGCCGCGACGCGCAGGGCCGCTTCAGCGAGGAGAAGTTCGTCGCCAACGCCACCTCCCCACAGGTCAGGCTCATCGAGATCAAGCTGTCGCAGGGCGCCAAGCCGGGCCACGGCGGCGTGCTGCCCGGCCCGAAGGTCACGCCGGAGATCGCCGAGGCCCGCGGCGTGGCGGTGGGTGAGGACTGCGTGTCGCCGGCGGCGCACACCGAGTTCGGCACGCCGGTCGAGCTGCTGCTCTTCCTGTCGCGGCTGCGCCGGCTCTCGGGCGGCAAGCCGGTCGGCTTCAAGCTCTGCATCGGCCATCCCTGGGAATGGTTCGCGATCTGCAAGGCGATGCTGGAGACGGGCCTGACGCCCGACTTCATCGTCGTCGACGGCGCCGAGGGCGGCACCGGCGCGGCACCGCTGGAGTTTTCCGACCATGTCGGCGCGCCGCTGCAGGAGGGGCTGCTGCTGGTGCACAACACGCTGGTCGGCCTGAACCTGCGCGACCGCATCCGGCTGGGCGCCTCGGGCAAGATCGTCAGCGCCTTCGACATCGCCCGCGCGATGGCGCTGGGCGCGGACTGGTGCAACTCGGCGCGCGGCTTCATGTTCGCGCTGGGCTGCATCCAGGCCCAGCACTGCCACACCGGCGCCTGCCCGACCGGCGTGGCGACCCAGGATCCGCAGCGCCAGCAGGCGCTGGTGGTGCCCGACAAGATCGAGCGGGTGGCGCGCTACCACCGCAACACGCTGCACGCGCTGCAGGAGCTGGTGCAGGCGGCGGGCCTGCATCATCCGGGCGAGATCACGGCCGCGCACATCGTGCGCCGCGTCGCCAACGACCAGGTGCGGCTGCTGCGCAACCAGCTCTGCTTCCTCGAGCCGGGCGAGCTGCTGGCCGCCGCCCGCGGCGAGGGCGACTGGCCGCACAACGTCTACCGGGTCTACTGGCCGATCGCGCGCGCCGACAGCTTCCAGCCGGCCGAGACCGGAGAGGTGGTGTCGCACCGGCCGGTCGGCGCGCTGCCGCGCCGGGTCGTGCCGCTGCACCCGGTCGCGGAGAGTGCCGGCCGCTGAGCCGCGCTGCGGCCGGCCTTCAGTCGCTCAGCACGATCACCGCGACGCGGCGGTTCTGCGTCCGGCCGGCCTCGGTGGCGTTGTCGGCGATCGGGCGGGTCGCGCCCAGGCCGCGCGCCTGCAGGCCGGCGGCCGGGAAGCCGCGGGTCTCCATCTCGCGCGCCACCACCTCGGCGCGGCGCAGCGACAGGCGCTGGTTGACCGCGGCGTCGCCGATGCTGTCGGTGTGCCCCTCGACCCTCACCCGCGTCAGGCCGACCTTGATCAGCGAGTCGGTCAGCCGGGCCACCGTCTCGACCTCGTCCGGACCGAGCCGGTCGGCGCCGAAGCCGAACAGCACCCGGCTGCCCATGCTCAGCGTCCAGCCTTCGTCGGTCTCGACGAAGCCGAGGTCGCGCATCGTGCGCACCTGCTCAAGGGTGAACTTCGGCGCGGGCGCAGGCGGCGGGGGCGGCGGCGTCGCGCAGCCGCTGGCCAGCGCAGCCAGCGTCAGGCCCAGGGCCATCATCCGCCGTCGCGAGGTCCGGGCGGGCAGGGGGAGCGAGGACATCTTCTTTTCTCCTGGAGAGCAGGTCAGGTCGCGGCGCCTTCGGGGCGGCCGCTCAGGGGCCGGCGATGCTGCCGTCCGGCCTGCTTGGCGCGATACATCGCGCGGTCGGCGGTGTCGAGCAACGCCGGAATCGTGTCGCCGTCCTGCGGGAAGGTCGCGATGCCCGCGCTCAGTCCGCAGCGGAAGCAGCCCGACGCGCCGAGGTCGAAGGGCTGCTGCATGGCCCGGCCGATCTCGCGCGCGATGCGGCGTGCATCGTCGACCTGGCGCAGCGGCTGCAGCAGCACCGCGAACTCGTCGCCGCCGAGCCGGGCGACCAGATCGCCCTCGCGCACCACCGCGCGCAGCCGCTCGCCCATCTGCACCAGCAGCCGGTCGCCGGCGGCATGGCCGGCGGTGTCGTTGACCGCCTTGAAGCCGTCGGCATCCAGATAGAGCACGCCGAAGGTCTGGCCCTGCTGCAGCGACACCTGAAGCGCCTGCTCCAGGCGCTGCTCGAAGTGCGCCCGGTTGGCCAGGCCGGTCAGCGGGTCGTGCCAGGCGCGCTGCGACAGGCTGTCGCGGTCCTGCTGCAGATGGCGATGGTGGGCGTCGATCTCGGCCAGCATCGCGTTGAAGTCCTCGCCCAAGGCGTTCAGCTCGGCGATCGGTGCGGCCGGTGCGCGCCGGTCGAAGGCGCGCTCGCAGCGGATCGAGCGGGTCAGCGCCGCCAGCCGGTCGATCGGCTCGACGATCGTGCGTTCGAGCCGGCGTGTCATCAGCGAGGCCACGCCCAGCGTCAGCAGCACGCACAGCAGGCCGGCGCCGCTGCCCCACAGCAGCAGCTGGATGAAGTCGCTGCCCTCGCTGTCGAGCTCGACCCGGGCGATGACGCGGCCGCTGCCGTCGAGCACCGGCGCCTCGGCCCGGCCGGGCATCAGCCAGCGGCCGATCCGGGCCTGCAGCGCGGCCAGTCCGGCCGGCTCCGGTCGCTGCAGCTCGGTCAGCAGCTGGCCGTCGGGCAGCCGCACCTGCAGCCGGCCGAGCCGCTCGCGCTGCACGATCGGCCGCAGCACCTCATGAATGGTGTCGAGGTCGCGGAAGACCACCGCCGCCTCGATCGAGTAGCCGGTGGTGCGCGCCAGCAGCTCCAGATGGCGCGCCTGCATCGAGCCCAGCACCGCATGGCCGATCACGCCCAGCAGCAGCCCGAACAGCAGCAGCGTGACCGAGGCCACCTGCCAGTGGCCGCGTCGCAGCATGCCCGCCAGCGTCGGACGCGCTGTCATGAGCCGCTCCCCTCTGCACGGGGCTGGCCCAGGCGCAGCACCTGCGGATGCACCTTCAGGCCGCTGCGCGCGACGATGTCCAGATTGAGCTCGAGCCGCACGCCGGGCGTGCTGCCGCGTGGCACCAGACAGAACATGCCGCCGCGCGAGCAGAAGGCCGCACCCTCGCCGATGGTCACCACCGGCAGCCCGGCCAGCCGGGGCAGCGCCGCCTCGGCACCGGGACCGCTGCCCAGATAGATCGCGTCGCAGCCCCCGGGCAGCTCGGCCCCGGCGGGCAGCGTGCGCACCGGCAGCAGCCGGCCCGGCGGTACCTCCTCATGCAGCCGGCCCAGATCGGCCGCATGCAGGCTGGTGTTGCTGACGCACAGCTGCACCGCCCGCGCACCGCCCGGCCAGCGCACATGGCCGACGATGCCCGCCACCGCGTCGGCCACGCCGAGCACCGGCTGGCCCGGCGCGTGCAGCGGCCAGACCACGCCGATCAGCGCGGCAAGCAGGGAGATCGGCGGGGTCGTCAGGCGACGCAAGACAAGTTCCTCGAGACGTTTCCCGGTCAGGGCGGGCGCGGCGGATTCTCGATCTGCAAGAACGCCGGCACATCCGCCGCAAGCCGGTAGCGGAGCCGAAAGCGCGATTTGTTCCGTGAATTATTCACGCGGTACCGTTTTGATCCTAGTGGCTTCGGATGAGCGGTGGAAATCGAAAAGTTGTGTCAAGCGGTTCTGACGCTGACCTTCGCGAGTGCGCTGCGGTCGTGCAGAAGGTTGTGGCGAATCGGGTCCAATCGCGGGATGACGATCGATTCCTCCCGCGCCGAATCCGCCTCCGCCGCCCAGGCCTGCGGCCTGTCCGTCCCGGACACCGACACCCGCCTGACCGAGCTGGAGATCAAGGCCAGCTATGCCGACGACCTGCTCGACCACCTCAACGAGGTGGTGGCGCGCCAGCAGCAGCAGATCGACCTGCTGGTGCGCGAGGTGGCGCGGCTGAACCGCCAGCTGGGCGAGAATGCCGCCGCCTCGGGCGGAGCCGGCGCGCGTGACCCGCGCGACGAGATCCCGCCGCACTGGTGAGGGTGAGCCGCGGCCCGCGCCTCACGCCCCGCGCTTCATTCGATGCCGACGATCTTGTGCATCTGCACGCCCAGGCGCCACTGCGGGTGGGCCATGCAGTAGTCGGTCGCGGCACGGGTGTGGGCCAGCCGCTCGGGGCCGTCCATCGGCTGCAGGAAGAAATGGTCGAAGGCCAGGCCGGCGAAGCGCTCGGGTCGGGCCAGCGGCTGCGGGTAGACGAGCTTGAGCTCGTCGCCGGCGGTCAGCAGCAGCGGCGCGTCGGCCTTGGGGCTGACGCAGATCCAGTCCAGGCCGGCGGGCGCGGGCTGCGTGCCGTTGGTCTCGACCGCGACCTCGAAGCCGCGCGCGTGAAAGGCCTCGACCAGCGCGTCGTCGAGCTGCAGCAGCGGCTCGCCGCCGGTGCACACCACATAGGGTCGCCCGGCCGCGCCCGCGACCCCGCCCGGCCAGCGCGCCGCCACCGCGTCGGCCAGCGCGTCGGCGCTGGCGAACTTGCCGCCGTTCTGGCCGTCGGTGCCGACGAAGTCGGTGTCGCAGAAGGTGCAGACCGCCGTGGCGCGGTCGCTCTCGCGTCCGCTCCAGAGGTTGCAGCCGGCGAAGCGGCAGAACACCGCCGCGCGGCCGGCCTGCGCGCCCTCGCCCTGCAGCGTGTAGAAGATTTCCTTGACCGCGTAGCTCATCAGACGGGCACCAGTTCGTCGGCGCGCGCGCTGGCCAGCACGATGGCGCCATTGCCGCGGGTCTCGTAGACATCGATGCGGTCGAGCTGCGGCAGCACCGCGCGCCCCTCGGCCAGCACCCAGCGCGCCAGCGAGAGCGCGTCGCCGTCGTCGATCGCGTCGTTCTCGAACAGCGGGCGGTGGTCGATGGCCTTGAAGACCGGATCAAAGAGCGCCTTGACGTCGCCGAAGTCGACCGTCCAGCCCATCACCGCGTCCAGCGGCGCGTTCAGGTGCAGCCGCAGCGCCCAGGTGTGGCCGTGAATGCCGCGCAGCGGGCTGCCCTCGGGCGCGTTCTTCAGCCGGATCGCGCTGTCGAAGGTCATCTCCTTCCAGATGCGGTAGTTCTGGCCGTCGAAGTTGGCGCCGCACGATCCCGTCTCGTAGACGGTGACCCAGGACAGCTCGGGCAGCAGGGGCTTGAGCCGGTGCCACAGCCAGGCCGAGATCACCTCGCTGGTCGGGTTCTCCAGGCCCTCGATCTCGTTGAGGCACTGGTAGTTCAGCTCGAAGTGCAGCGGCGCCCAGATGTCGTCGATGCGGTCGTAGTCGAGGCCGTAGTCGCTCTCGCCGATGTCCTGGTCGGCATGCAGGATCACCTCGAAGCCGTGGCCGTGCATGCGGCCGCACTTGTGGCCGGCCGGCACGTTGGGCAGGCGGTGCGCGGCCTGGAAGCGGTAGCGCCGCCACAGGTGGGCGTGGCCGGCGCGGTCGAGGTCGACGCCGGTGTGCGCGGTGCTCTGCACGCCGACCTGCTCGATGCCGGGCACGCCGAACTCGCCCTCGAGGCGGCGGCGGATCCAGCGCGCGATGTTCTCGTCGGTCGGCGCGCCCAGGCCCTCGACCTGGTTGAGCAGCGCGTAGTCGAGCGGCGCGCAGCAGGCCTCCATGCGGCGCTGCAGTTCGGCGACCTCGCCGCCGGCGAAGGGCGCCCAGCCCGCGGGCAGCTCGGCGCGCACCGCGGCGAAGAAGCTGTGGCCGTGCAGCCGGCGCGAGCGGTGGTCCTCGGGCAGCAGATCGACATGCAGCGCGGCCTCGAAGCCGGCCGAGGCGGAATGGAATGAGCGTGGGGACATGGGGCGGGACGGCAATGCAGGACGTGATTGTCGCCGTCCGCGCCGACCTTGGCGACAGCCGGGACGCCTGGGCGCGGCTACACTCGCCTCCCGGTGCCGTTCCGTGATCTGAATCTGCAAGAAGCCTGCAGAAGCCGACACGAGTGCGGCACCTGCGTTCTCAGGGCGGGGTGGAAGTCCCCACCGGCGGTCAGCCGGCAGGCGCGGTCCTTCGGGGTCGGGCCGGCCGTCAAGCCCGCGAGCGCCCGGCAGCCGTCCTGGTTGCCGGGGTCAGCAGATCCGGTGCGACTCCGGAGCCGACGGTCACAGTCCGGATGAAAGAGAACCGCGCTCGGCGCCGCTGCCTTGACCGCAGCGGCGCCGGCGCGTTCCTGCGCCCTGATTCTGGCCTCCGTGTCCCGGGCCCCGAGCCCGTTTCGCTCACCATGAATCAGTCCACTGCTTCCCTTGCTTCTTCCTCCTCTGCCGCCGGCGTGCGCCGCGTCGCGGCCATCAGCGCCTCCTGGCACACCGACATCGTCCATCAGGCGCGTGACGCCTTCGTCGCCGAGCTGGGCCGCAGCGGCGTCGCCGCCGAGGCGGTCGAGCATTTCGACGTGCCCGGTGCCTTCGAGATCCCGCTGCTGGCGCGCCGCCTGGCCGAGTCCGGTCATTACGACGCCATCGTCGCCTTCGGCCTGGTGGTCGACGGCGGCGTCTACCGCCATGACTTCGTCGCCACCGCGGTGATCGACGGCCTGATGCGCGTGCAGCTCGACAGCGGCGTGCCGGTGCTCTCGGCGGTGCTGACCCCGCACCAGTTCCACGAGCACGCCACCCACCGCGAGTGGTTCACCGCGCATTTCGTCATCAAGGGCCAGGAGGCCGCGCGCGCCGCGCTGCAGACCGTCGCGCTGCACCAGCGCGTGTCGACGCTGACGGCGCGCTGAGGCTTCAGTCGCGCCAGGCGCCCATCAGCGCCAGCCACTTCGCCCGCACCTTCTCCAGATTCGCCGCCTTCACATGCCCGAAGCCGCGGATCTCCAGCGGCAGCCGGGCGATCTCGACCGCGGTGTCCAGCCGCTCCTTCGAGAGCCGCGCCAGCAGCGCCTCGACGCTGGCACGGTACTGCTGGATCAGCGCGCGCTCGGTGCGGCGTTCCTCTGTGCGGCCGAACGGATCGAACGCCGTGCCGCGCAGGAACTTCAGCTTCGCCAGCCACGGCAGCGCCTTGTGCATCCACGGCCCGAAGGCCTGCTTGACCGGCCGGCCTTGTGCGTCGGTTTTGCCCAGGATCGGCGGCGCGAAGTGGTGCACCAGCTTCACCTCGCCCTCGAACATCTCGCCGATCTTCGCGGCGAAGGCGGCATCGGCGTGCAGCCGCGCGACCTCGTACTCGTCCTTGTAGGCCATCAGCTTGAAGAGGCCCTGCGCGACGGCCTCGGTCAGCCGGGTGCTGGAGAGCGGCGCCTCGGCCTCGCGCACCCGGGCGACGAAGGCGCGGTACTGCTCGGCATAGGCGGCGTCCTGGTAGGCCGAGAGGAACTCGGCGCGGCGGGCGATCGTCTCGTCGAGCGAGGGACGGCGCACGATCTGGATCACCTTCTGCGCCGCGAACAGGCTGCGCACGCCCGACGGATCATGGGCACAGCGCCGGCCCCATTCGAAGGCGGCCTGGTTGGCGGCGACCTGCACGCCGTTGAGTTCCATCGCGCGCAGGATCGCGGCGCGGCCCAGCGGGATGCGGCCGTGCTGCCAGGCGTAGCCGAGCAGCAGCGGGTTGGCGTAGATCGAGTCGCCGAGCAGCTCGGTGGCGGCCTGCTCGGCGTCGAAGGCGCCCAGGCCTTGTGCGCCGACCGCCCGCTCCAGCGCGCCGTCGCAGCCGGCCTCGGGGAACTGCCAGTCGGGATTGCGCACCAGGCTGGCGGTCGGCGCGCCGTGGCGGTTCAGCGCCACCCAGGTGCGCCCGGGCTGCATCGTCGCCAGCGTCGGGCGCTGCGCCGCCACCAGCGGATCGCAGGCGATGACCAGATCGGCCTGCGCGGTGTCGACCTTGGTGGTGAAGATGGCCTCGGGTCGGTTGGCGATCTGGATGTGGCTCCAGGTCGCGCCGCCCTTCTGCGCCAGGCCGGCGGCGTCCTGCGTCACCACGCCCTTGCCCTCCAGGTGCGCGGCCATGCCCAGGATCTGGCCGATGGTGATGACGCCGGTGCCGCCGACGCCGGCCACGACGATGCCCCAGGCGCTCTCGGCCACCGGCAGCGCCGGCTCGGGCAGCGGCGGCAGCGCGGCCAGGTCGCCCTTCTTCTGGCGCTGCGGCTTCCTGAGCTGCCCGCCCTCGACGGTGACGAAGCTCGGGCAGAAGCCCTTCACGCAGGAAAAGTCCTTGTTGCAGGAGTTCTGGTTGATGCGCCGCTTGCGGCCGAACTCGGTCTCGACCGGCTCGACGCTCAGGCAGTTGCTCTGCACCGAGCAGTCGCCGCAGCCCTCGCAGACCGCCTCGTTGATGACGACGCGCTTGGCGGGGTCGGCCATCAGGCCGCGCTTGCGGCGCCGGCGCTTCTCGGTCGCGCAGGTCTGGTCGTAGATGATCGCGGTCGTGCCTTTCAGCGCGCGGAACTGGCGCTGGATCGCGTCGAGCTCGTCGCGGTGGTGGACCGTCACGCCGGGCGCCAGTGCCACGCCGGCGTATTTGGCCGGATCGTCCGTGACGATGACCAGCTTCGCGACGCCCTCGGCCACCAGCGTCTGCATGATCTGCGGCACCGAGTGGCCTTCCGGGCGCTCGCCGACGCGCTGGCCGCCGGTCATCGCCACCGCGTCGTTGTAGAGGATCTTGTAGGTGATGTTCACGCCCGCGGCGATCGACTGGCGGATCGCCAGCAGGCCGCTGTGGAAGTAGGTGCCGTCGCCGAGGTTGGCGAAGACATGCGCGTCGGTGGTGAAGGGCGCCTGGCCGACCCAGGCCACGCCCTCGCCGCCCATCTGGCTGAAGGTGACGGTGTCGCGGTCCATCCAGGTCGCCATGTAGTGGCAGCCGATGCCCGCCAGCGCGCGCGAGCCCTCCGGCACCCGGGTGCTGGTGTTGTGCGGGCAGCCCGAGCAGAACCACGGCGTGCGCTCGCCCACCGGCGTCTTCGCCTGGGCGGCCAGCGCCTGCTCGCGGGCGTCGATGACGCGCAGCCGCTCGTCCATGCGCGCGGCCACGTCGGCCGGCACGCCCAGGCGCTTCAGGCGCCGGGCCACCGCGCGCGCGATGATCGACGGCGTCAGGTCGGCCTTGGCGCGCAGCAGCCAGTTCTGGCTCGGGTTGGGCATCGACCACTCGCCGCCGCTCTGGTCGCCGTCGGGCTCGTCGAACTTGCCCAGCACGTTCGGGCGCACGTCGGCGCGCCAGTTGTACAGCTCTTCCTTCAGCTGGTACTCGATCATCTGGCGCTTTTCCTCGACGACCAGGATCTCCTGCAGGCCCTGGGCGAACCGGCGGGTGATGCTCGCCTCCAGCGGCCAGACCACGCCGACCTTGTGCACCCGCACGCCCAGCGCGCGGCAGGTGTCGTCGTCCAGGCCCAGGTCGTGCAGCGCCTGGCGCAGGTCGTTGTAGGCCTTGCCGCTGGCGATCAGGCCGAAGCGGTCGTTCGGGCCCTCGACGACATTGTGGTTGAGCCGGTTGGCGCGGATGTAGGCCAGCGCGGCATACCACTTGTGGTCCATCAGCCGCGCCTCCTGCTCCAGCGGCGCATCCGGCCAGCGGATGTGCAGGCCGCCGGGCGGCATCTGGAAGTCCTCGGGCAGCAGGATGTCCACCCGGTCCGGATCGACGCTGACCGACGACGACGACTCCACCACCTCCTGGATCGTCTTCATGCCCGACCAGACGCCGGCGTAGCGGCTCAGCGCGATCGCGTGCAGGCCGTGGTCGAGGATCTCCTGCACCGTGCTCGGGAAGAACACCGGCATGCCGCAGGCCTTGAACACATGGTCGCTCTGGTGCGCGGCGGTGCTGCTCTTGGCGATGTGGTCGTCGCCGGCGATGGCCAGCACGCCGCCGTGGCGCGCGGTGCCGGCCATGTTGGCGTGCTTGAAGACATCGATGCAGCGGTCCACGCCCGGGCCCTTGCCGTACCAGATGCCGAAGACGCCATCGTGCCTTTTCGTCTGCGGGAACAGGTCGAGCTGCTGCGTGCCCCAGACGGCGGTGGCGGCCAGCTCCTCGTTGACGCCGGGCTGGAAGACGATCCGGTGCTCGGCCAGATGCTTCTTTGCCGCCCACAGCGACTGGTCGTAGGTGCCCAGCGGGCTGCCGCGGTAGCCGCTGATGAAGCCGGCGGTGTCCAGGCCGGCGGCGCGGTCGCGCTGCCGCTGCAGCATCGGTAGCCGCACCAGCGCCTGCACGCCGCTCATGAAGGCGCGGCCACGGTCCAGGGTGTACTTGTCGTCGAGCGTGATGTGCTCGAGGGCGCGGCGCACGGCGTCGGGCAGCGGGGCGTTCATCAGGCGGTCTCCATCTCGTGAATGGGGGCGCGCGCGGCAGGGTGGCCGGTCGGCGCCGATGCCGCCAGTCTAGGAGGGGCGTGCCGAGAGGTGTTTTCTTTCGATGGCGTCCATCCGCTAATCTGGGCAACAGTCATTCCCGGAAAAGATCATGAGCGAAAGAGAATTTCAGGAAAACGCGATTTCAGGGATAACCCGCACACCGGCGGGCATCGATCTGGACCGCTACGACATCGCGATCCTGGGCGAACTGCAGCGCGACGGCCGGCTCTCGAACGCCGAGCTGGCCACCCGCATCGGCCTGTCGGCCGCACCCACCTGGCGGCGGGTGAAGCGGCTCGAGGAGGAGGGCTACATCACCGGCTACCGTGCGGAAATCGACAGAAGGCGAATCGGCCTGGGCGTCTTTGCATTCGTTCGCATCGACGCAGAACGAAACAACGCCGCAGCAACACAGGCCCTGGAGGATGGCATCCGCGCGCTGCCCGAGGTGGTGGCGTGCCACTACATCAGCGGCACCGGCACCTTCGAGCTGCAGGTGGTCACCACCGATCTGGATGCGTACTCGCGATGGGCCCGGGACACACTCTTCAAGCTGCCGAACGTCAAGGACATGCACACCAGCTTCTCGCTCGGCGAGGTCAAGTCGGCCGGCTCGGTCTGGCCGCTCACGCATCTGCCACTCACGCACTTGCGTGGCCGGACCTGAGGGATGGGCAGCCGGGCAGGAATCGTTCAATATTCACGCTGGTAACACAATGTTTCCATTTTTTCGTGAATTCCTTTTCCTCCCGCGCTGTCGCCGTGCTGCTGGGCCCGCCAGGCCAGCAGCGCTGGCGCATCACCCAGAGCCTGATCGGCCTGGGTGGCTATCTGGCGCTGGTGCTGCTGCTGTGGCTGGGCAGCCAGGGTGAGGCCGCGCTGCTGGATCGGGCCCGGGTGCTGCCGCCGATGCTGGCGATGGGCCTGGTCGGCCTGCTGGGCTACGGGCTGATGCGCAGCGGCCTCAACCGCCGGCTGGCGCTGCGCTGTGGCTGCGAGCCCTCGCTGACGCTGCCGCAGACGCTGCTGGGCGTGCTGCTGACCACCTGGGTCTACACGGTGACCGGCCAGGCGCGCGGGGCGGTGCTGGCGCTGCTGGCGGTGGTGGTGATGTTCTCGATGTTCGCGCTGCAGCGCCGTCAGGCGCTGGTGCTGGCCGGCGTCGCGCTGCTGATGCTGGCCACGGTGATGCGGGCGATGACGCTGGCCGACCCGTTCCGCTACCGCGTCGAGGTCGAGGCGGTCCACCTGGGCGTGACCGCGCTGGTGCTGATCGGCGTGACGCTGCTGTCGCTGCGCATGGCACGGCTGCGCCAGCGCCTGCGCGATCAGCGCACCGCGCTGGCGCGTGCGCTCGAGAAGCTCAGCGAGATCGCCACCCGCGACGAGCTGACCGGCCTGCCCAACCGCCGCGCGATGGGCGAGCTGCTGCTGACCGAGACCGCGCGCCATGCGCGGCTGAAGGCGCCGCTGTCGCTGGCGCTGCTCGACATCGACCATTTCAAGCAGATCAACGACCGCCTCGGCCATGCGGCCGGCGACGAGGTGCTGCGCGGCTTTGCGCAGCGCATCGAGGCCGAACTGCGCGGCGCCGACGTGATGGCGCGCTGGGGCGGCGAGGAGTTCCTGCTGCTGCTGCCCGGCACCGCGGCCGAACCGGCGCTGCAGGCGGTCGAGCGCCTGCGCGAGAGCCTGCGCCAGCAGCCCTTCGACCAGGTCGAGCCGGGCCTGCGCATCACCTTCTCGGCCGGGGTCGGCAGCTGCCTGGGCCAGGGCGACATCGACAGCGCGATCGAGCGCGCCGACCGGGCGCTCTACCGCGCCAAGGCCGCCGGGCGCGACCGCTCCGAGCAGGCCTGATTCATTTCGGCCACAGCGCCCACAGGCGCAGCGGCTGCTTGGTGCGGCCGGCGCGGTCCTCGGCGCCGTCACCCCAGCCCCAGAAGTAGTCGGCCCGCACCGCGCCGATGATGGCGCTGCCGGTGTCCTGCGCGACCACCAGGCGCTGCAGCGGGCGCGGCGCCGGCGGCGTGGCGCTCCAGGGCTGCGGCTCGGTGCTGGCCAGCCAGACCGGGGTGCCGTAGGGAATGCTGTCCTTGTCGACCGCGATCGAGCGGCCCGGCGTCAGCGGCACGCCCTGCGCGCCGACCGCGCCGACCGACGGATCGGGCAGCGGCTCCTCGCGGAAGAAGACATAGCGGGTGTTGACCGCCAGCATCTCCTTGACGCGCTGCGGGTTCTGGCGCGCCCACTGGCGGATCGCCGGCCAGCTGGCCTGCTCCAGCGTGAAGGCGCCCTGTTCGACCAGCCAGCGGCCGACCGACTGGTAGGGCTGGTCGTTGTGACCGGCGAAGGCCAGGCGGGTGATGCTGCGCTGTCCGTCCGGCGCGGTGAAGGCCAGCCGGCCCGAGCCCTGGATCTGCACCAGCAGCAGATCCATCGGATCGGCCAGCCAGGCGATCTCGCGCCCCTTGAGCGCGGCCTGCGCCGCCGGCAGGCTGTCGATCTCGCCGCGGGTGTACCAGGGCTTGCGGCTGGCCAGATCGGCCGGCATCGCATGGATCGGCACGGTGTGGCGGGCGGTGCGGGTGCGGCTGGCCTCGAGCAGCGGCTCGAAGTAGCCGGTCAGCAGGCCGTCGGTCCGGCCCTCGGCGCTCTCGATGCGCCAGGGCTGCAGGCGCTGCTGCAGCAGCTGGCGCACCTGGGCCTCGGTGGGCGTCGGGCCCAGGCGGCGCACCTCGCGGCAGGTGGCATTCCAGGCCGAGGCGACCGCAAACGGGCTCAGGCCGACGGTGCCGGTGGCCACCGCGGCGGCGGCCAGGCCGCGGCCGCTGGTGTTGCCGCCGTTGGCGGCGGTCAGCGCCTTGTCGCAGCTCTTCGTCAGCGCCGGCCAGGCCAGGGTCAGCGTGTCCTGATCCCAGCCGGGCAGATCGCGCCATTCGGCCTTCACCCAGCGCCCGCGCGGGGTGGTGCGCACCTCGGCGTCGCTGGCCAGCGGCGGCGGCGTCTGCACCGAGGGCGGAATCTCCAGCGGCGGCGGCGCGCTGTCGGTCGGGCGCGGCGGGGTGCCGCAGCCGGCCAGCGTGCCTAGAATCAGCGCGGCGGCCAGGGACAGCCCGCTGCGGGGCCGGAGGGTCGCGCGGCACAGGCCGACGGAACGGGATCGGAAGGACGAGGACGACATGACGCTGCTGATTCTCGAAGCACTGGGGGCCGGGCTGCTGCTGGTCGGCATCGTCTGGTGGACGATGTTCTCGGGCCGCCGCGGCGGCGAGCGTCGCCGCGACGAGCCGCCGTCGCAGGACTGAGCCTCGAGCCCGCCCGCCCGGCAGCGCGCCGCGACTGTAGCGCGATCGCCCGGTCCGGGGCGGCCGGAAATGCGCCGGGCTCAGCGGTCTGACGCGCGCCCGGCCGCGGCCTGCTCGACCTGCGCGGTCGGCCACAGGAAGCTGGCCGGCGCCTGGCGCAGCCGCCGGCGCAGCGCCGCATGAATGCGGCTGCGATCGCGCACCTTCAGCCCGCGCGAGCGCAGCGCCAGCCGGAAGGCCAGCAGGAAGCTCACCAGCACATTGAGCATGCCGGTCAGCGGGATCGCCGCCACGCACCACCAGAAGCCCGGCTCCTGCAGCACCTGCACGCCCAGCGTGCCCAGCGCCGCGGCGATCTGTCCGGCCGACAGCGTCACATGGCGCACCTCGATCGGCAGGCCGAAGAAGGCCGCCAGCACCGGCACGATGCCCAGCATCAGCCCGAGCGAGACATTCGCGGCGATGCCGGAAATGTTCGCGCGCCACCAGCGCGACCAGCGCTGCGCCCGCTCGGGCCCCAGCCAGCGCACGAAGCCGGGGTTCCAGGCGATCGCGCTGTCGATGCGGTGAAAGACGAAGGCGTTCTCCACCCAGCCGGCGATCAGGCTGGAGGCGAACAGCAGCACGCCGGTGAAGGCGGCGAAGCCCAGCGTCGGCCCCAGCAGCGTCAGGTTGTGCAGCGCGTAGTGCGCCGTCCTGTCGGCGATCAGCGGCGCATCCTGCACCAGCCAGGCCAGCGCCTGCAGCAGCACCACCACCGGCATGACCGTCATCACGTTGCCGATGATGCCGGCGATCTGGCTGCGCAGCAGGTGCGCGACCTCGTCGACGAAGTCCTCGATCGCCGCGTCGCTGTCGCCGACATGCTCGAGCCGCGCGGCCATCGCCGGCGCGGTCATCGCCGGCTGCTTGGTCGCCACCGTCCAGTGCAGCAGCTGCACCATCACGAAGCTGACCGCGTAGTTCATGCCGGCCCAGAAGCCGCCCCAGAAGGCCGACAGCCCGAGCGCGCCGATGGCGAACTTCATCAGCGTGGTGCCGGCGATCACCAGGCCGCCGCCGCAGGCGCGCAGCAGCATGTCCAGCCATTCGGCGCGATTGCGGGTGATGTAGTGCTCGCCGGTGGCGGCGCTGCGCTCGGCCACCTTGCGCGCCAGCATCGAGTAGTGGTGCGAGAACAGCCGGCCCAGGCTGCGCCGGCCCTGCACGCCGCGGGCGAGCTGCGCCAGCAGCCACTGCCAGTCGCGCGCCGGCGCCGGCGAGGCCAGGCAGCCCAGCAGCGCCTCGATGCGGTCGATGCGCTCGTGGACCTGCTCGACCTGGAAGACGATGTCGACCGAGACGCCGTGTTCCTCGAGATGCTCGCGCACGCTGTCGATCGCGTGCCGGCAGGTCGACAGCAGCGCGCGCAGGTAGCGGATCTGCTGCAGCTGCGCGCCGCCGTCGCCGGCCGCTTCGGCCTCGGCGAGCTGCGCGGCGCTCTGCGCCAGCTGGAAGAAGGGGCGGTCGGCCAGCAGCGCCGGATCCAGCCGCGGCCGGATCGCCGCCGACAGCGCCACCGCGCGGATCTGGCTGGCGAGCATCTGCACCGAATCGATGAGCGCGCCGCGCCAGTGCCGCGTCTGCGGCTCGTCGAGCAGCAGCGCGCCCAGGCGCTGCAGCGTGGCCTCGTCGATCGCCTCGAGCCAGGCGGCGTCGCCGGCGTCATGCAGCACCATCTGGAAGAGCTGGCCGAGGTCGCCGGTGTCGGGCGTGGCCGGCAGCAGCCGCGTGCGCAGCCGCTCCACGAGTTCGCTGCTGAAGCCCGAGCGCGGCGAGAAGCCGAAGTCGGCCAGCAGCGTGGTGGCGTCCAGCGTGCCGAAGATCGACTGCAGCAGCGTGCGCACCCGGCGCGCATGCTCGGGATGCGCCTCGAGCACATCGAGCATCAGCCGGAGCCGGCGCAGCGGCGCCGGGGCGGGTGCGCTGTCGGCGGGCATGTCCTGGCGGCCGAGCGGCCGGCGCAGCCATTCGGCCAGACGGATCAGCCACAGATGCCGCTCCGGCCGGGGCGCCCGGGCGTCGGCCGCCTCCAGCAGGGTGCCGAGATCCCCGTCGGTCGACGGGCTCGGGCTGCGCCAGTCGCGCAGGGTCTGCAGCAGCCCCTTCAATGCAGCGCGTGAGCCTGCGACAGCTCGAATTCGGGAATCTCGGCCTCGAAGGGGCGGGCTTCGTCGGTCATGCAGAAATAGGTGCCGCGCATGCGCCCGCGCGGCGTGGCCAGCCGGGTCCAGCTGGTGTACTCGAAGCGCTCGCCGGGCTGCAGCATCGGCTGGTGGCCGACGACGCCCAGGCCGCGGACCTGCTCGACATGGCCCGCGCCATCGACGATGACCCAGTGCCGGCCGATCAGCTGGCCGGCGACATCGCCGGTGTTGACCACCGAGACGGTGTACGAGAACGCATAGACGCCCTGGGCGGCATCGGACTGCTCGGCCAGATACGCGGGCGTGACGGTGCAGGTGAACTGGGGCTTGGGCATGCAGGGCATCATAGACGCCAGGGGAATGTCCCGATGTTTCAGGACATTCCTCACGGTCCGTCCCTTGTCAGCGCAGGGCACGGAACCGGTTCTTATACTTGGGCGGGTACCAGATTTTTCATCCTGACGAAAGGAATCGCGATGTCCACCGAACTGACCCTGAAGATTGCCGGCATGAGCTGCGGCGGCTGCGTGCGCAGCGTGAGCGGCGTGCTGTCGGCGCTGCCCGGCGTCGAGCGCGCCGAGGTCTCGCTGGAGCGCGGCGAGGCGAACGTGCGCTTCGACGCCGCGCAGGTCACGCCGCAGCAGCTGCTGGCCGCGATCGACGACGCCGGCTTCGAGGCGGCCCTGCCGGCCTGAGGCTGTCGCCGAACGCTGCGGCGTCGCGCGGGGAGTTGCCGGGCATGATAGAAAACCGCATGCCCAGCCCCACCCAGAATCCGCATTTCGAGATCAACGGCTATCGCGCGCGCGCCCAGATCGGCTGCGCGCCCGACGAGCATGGCGTCACCCAGGAGACGATCGTCGACCTGCGGGTGAACCTGTTCTTCGATCCGGCCCTGTATCTCGACCGCTACGAGATGCCCTACGACTACCTGCAGGCGCTCGACGCGATCACCGCCACGGTCGCCGAGGGCCATCACATCCTGCAGGAGTCGATGGCGCTGAAGATCGCGCGCCGGGTGCTCGAGAGCGAGCATGTCGAGAGCGTCGACGTGCGCATCCGCAAGACCGAGCGCTACGAGGGCGTCGAGAGCATCGGCTTCTTCACCCATGTCGACCGCGACCTGCTGATGAAGGTCGACGCGGTGGCGCGGGCCCGGGCCCAGGCCGGCGCATGAGCGCGCCGCAGCGGCTGGCGCTGGTCACCGGCGGCCATGCGCGAGTCGGCGAGGTGATCTCGCGCACGCTGGCCGCGCGTGGCTGGACGGTGCTGGTGCATGCGCGCCAGGGCGCCGCACGCGCCGAGGCGCTGGCGCGCGAGCTGCACGGCGCCGCCTCGCCCGGCATCTGGGTGGCCGATCTGGCCGAGCCGGAGACGGCGCTGGCCTCCTTCGAGGCGCTGCTGGCGCGGCTGCGCGAGACGGTGGGCGAGGGCGCCGAGATCGCGCTGGTCCACAACGCCAGCGCCTTCGAGAACGACGACCGCAGCAGCGTGACCGGCGCGCGCTGGCAGATGCACCATGCGGTCCACTACGAGACGCCGGTGAGGATGATGCTGGCGCTGGCGCAGGCCTTCCCGCGCGGCCAGGCGGTGCTGCTGCTGGACCAGAACGTCGAGAACCTGCACGAGCAGTTCCTGAGCTACTGCCTGTCCAAGGGCGCGATGCATGCGGCGATGAAGCGCCTGGCGCTGGCGCTGGCGCCGTTCCGGGTCAATGCGGTCGCGCCGGGGCCGACGCTGCCGCTGCCCGAGGCCGACCGGGCCGCCTTCGAGGCTGCCGCGCAGGCCACGCCGCTGCAGGGCGCGGTCGATCCGGCCGATGTGGCCGACGCGGTGGCCTGGCTGCTGGACGCCCGCCGGGTGACGGCGCAGACGATCTTCGTCGACGCCGGCCAGCATCTGCGCCAGTGGAAGGAGCCGGCGGCCTGAGGGCATGAAGGCCTGCCGTCGATTTCCCTGAAACCGCGCTGTTACTCGGCCCCTAGAATTCCGGGCCATGAGCTCCACCCTCCCCACCTACCGCATCGCCCCGTCGATCCTGTCGGCCGACTTCGCCCGCCTGGGCGAGGAAGTCAAGAACGTGCTGGCCGCCGGCGCCGACTGGATCCACTTCGACGTGATGGACAACCATTACGTCCCCAACCTGACCTTCGGCCCGATGGTCTGCCAGGCGCTGAAGAAGCACGCCGTGAAACCGGACGGAACCCCGGCGCCGATCGACGTGCATCTGATGGTGCAGCCGGTCGACGCGCTGGCCCAGGCCTTCTGCAAGGCCGGTGCCGACATCGTCACCTTCCACCCGGACGCCTCGACGCATGTCGACCGCACGCTGCAGCTGATCAAGGCCGAGGGCTGCCAGGCCGGTCTGGTCTTCAATCCGCACATGCCGGTCGATGTGCTGGAGTGGGTGATCGACAAGGTCGACGTGGTGCTGCTGATGAGCGTCAACCCCGGCTTCGGCGGCCAGAGCTTCATCGACAGCACGCTGAAGAAGGCCGAGAAGGTGCGCCGCATCATCGACGCCTCGGGCCGCGACATCCGCCTGGAGATCGACGGCGGCGTCAAGACCGACAACATCCGCCGCATCGCCGATGCCGGTGCCGACACCTTCGTGGCCGGCAGCGCGATCTTCAACGCGCCCGACTACAAGGCGGTCATCGACGCGATGCGCGCCGAGCTGGCGCGCTGAGCCGCCCCCTGCCGTTCAGAGCCGGCCCGGACGACGGCGCCGGCTGATGAAGGCCAGCGCGAGCAGGCCGCCCGCTGCCAGCGCGACCTGCTCGAGCAGCGAGGCATCGACCCGGTCGGTCTGCTCGAACAGCGGGCCGATGACCGGCAGGTCGATCGCGCCGTTCATCGCGGCGGCGGTGCTGGCCACCAGCGTCGAGCCGATCAGCAGACCCGCCAGCCGCCACGGATGGCGCTGGCGTGCGGGCGGTGCTGCGCCCGGCTTGTGCGTGGTCTTGTCCATATGGGGAACCTCTCTGTGTTGTGTCGATGCCGTGCGGTGACGATCCGGCTTGGTGTCCACTGTAGAAACCCCAGGTCCGCGAGGCGATCCCTCATCTGAATGCCGAAGGCTCGCGCGCCGAGCCTGGCGTTCACAGTTGGCGTTGCTGTTGCGCGGTGCTTATCGGCAGATGCCGGCGAAAGTCCCAGTCCATGCAGCCCACCTCCTTCTGGCAGACACAATGGAACGATTCAGTTCCGATTCGGGCCCATGCGGGGCCGTCGATGCAGGAAGGCGATGGCCGCCCGCCGGTGCTGGCGCCGCTGCGGGTGCTGGACCTGTCGCGGCTGCTGCCCGGGCCGATGGCCTGCCGGCATCTGGCCGATCTGGGCGCGCAGGTGCTCAAGGTCGAGCCGCCGCTGCCCGGGCGCCCGGGCCTGCCGGGCGATGACGCGGCGTACATGGGGCCGGGCGAGGACGGCGTCTCGCACTTCTACCGCGTCGTCAACCACGGCAAGCGCCGGCTGGTGCTCGACCTGAAGCAGCCCGAGCAGCTCGACCGCCTGCGCGCGCTGGTGCGCGAGGCGCACGCGGTCGTCGAGGGTTTCCGGCCCGGCGTGATGGATCGGCTCGGGCTGGGCTACGAGGCGCTGCGGGCGATCAATCCGGCCATCGTGCTGACCAGCATCAGCGGCTACGGGCAGCAGGCGCCGCTGCGGCTGGCGGCCGGGCACGACCTGAACTACCTGGCGCTGGCCGGCGTGGTCGACCAGACGCGCACGCCCGATGACGGCCGCCCGGTCTTCAGCCACCTGCAGATCGCCGACCAGCTCGGCGGCGCGCAGACCGCGGCGATCGGCACGCTGGCCGCCGTGCTGGGCGCGCAGTGGACGGGGCAGGGGCGCTGGGTCGACGTGTCGATGACCGACGCGGTGCGCCAGCACCAGGTGATCCTCGGCACCGAAGCGCTGGCCGACGGCCGTTCGCCGCAGGCCGGCGCCTCGCTGCTCAACGGCGGCGTGCCCTGCTACAACCTCTACCGCTGCGCCGACGGCGGCTGGCTGGCGGTGGGCGCGCTGGAGCTGAAGTTCTGGCAGGGCGTGTGCGCGGTGCTCGGGCGCGACGACTGGGCGGCGCGGCACTGGAGCCTGGGCGAAGAAGCGCCGGGCAGCGAGGCGGCGCGGGCGCTGATCGACGAACTGGCGGCGCTGATCGCCCGCCAGCCGCTGGCGGTGTGGGTCGAGCGGTTCGCGGACACGGATTGCTGTGTCACGCCGGTGCTCGGCGCGCACGAGGCGCTCTTCGGGCGGGCGCCGGTGACGCTGGCCGAGGGCATGCAGCGCCTGACGGCACCGGCGCTGACGCTGCGCTGAGGCGGGCCGGGGCGTTCCTCGGCGTCATGCGGTGTCGTGCCAGTTGATCCACTGCAAGCCCGGCACGCGGGAAAACTCGCGCACATTGCGCGTGACCAGCGTGGACTGGTGGCGCAGGGCGGTGGCTGCGATCAGGATGTCGTGGGGGCCGATGGGCGTGCCTCTCGCTTCGAGTTCGGCACGAATGCGGGCTGCTTGGGCGGCGCATTCGCTGTCGAAGGCCAGGCGCTGCATGGGTTGCAGCAGCTGCGCCAGCGCGGCCAGCCGTGGCGTGGCCGCCTCCTGGGGCAATCGCAGGAGCCCGTACCGCAACTCGTATTCGACGATGGCCGGCACGCCCACGTCGGCGGGGCGCAGGGCTTGCAGACGCGGCACCACCTGCGGGTCGCCCCGAAAGTAGTAGCTGATGGTGTTGCTGTCCAGAATCAGCATGAACGGCCTTCAGAACCCCAGGCGTGGTGCATCGGCGGGCAGAGGCGCTGCGTTGTCTTCGCGCAAGGGGAAGTCGGCGAAACGCCCAGCCAGTCCGATGCAGTCCTGGGGCCATTCGTGGGCGGCGTGCTTGCGGATGATCTCCGCCACCCAGCGGCTTTTCGACATCCCGTGAGCCTTGGCCGCCTGTTCCACCAGTGCTTGGGTGGCAGCGTCCAGATACAGCGTGATTTGGGACATGGCAGGACTCCCGGCTTCCGTTGCGTATATGTGGAATTATATGTAATTGGGCCTGCGCTGGGCGCGCTGGAGCTGAAGTTCTGGCAGGGCGTGTGCGCGGTGCTCGGGCGCGACGACTGGGCGGCGCGGCACTGGAGCCTGGGCGAAGAGGCGCCGGGCAGCGAGGGCGCGCGGGCGCTGATCGACGAGCTGGCGGCGCTGATCGCCCGCCAGCCGCTGGCGGTGTGGGTCGAGCGGTTCGCGGGCGCGGATTGCTGCGTCACGCCGGTGCTCGGCGCGCACGAGGCGCTGTTCGGGCGGGCGCCGGTGACGCTGGCCGAGGGCATGCAGCGCCTGACGGCACCGGCGCTGACGCTGCGCTGAGGCGGGCCGGGGCGTTCCTCGGTGTCATGCCACTTGAGTCACTGGGTCTCATATTAATTATTTTTTGCTGCCGCAGCACGCTGGGCTTGTGCGGCAGCAATATCCTCAGGGCTACGCTTCATGCAATCTTGAGTGATACCTGCCTTTTGGCATTCATCAAATCTTTTTGCCACAGCAAAAACATAGCTTGCGCAGGCGCGGCGGAAAGCACCATCAGGCTTAAAAGATGATGTGCGCTCACCTGTCCATGAAATGTCTTTTAGCTCGCCACTCGGCATAATCATGCCATGATAAACAATCTCATAATTTTTGTATTTGCCATCCTCGGCGGGCATGCCAACTGGCATTTCCACACATACAGCCACAGGCTCTTGCATTGCCTGCGCTACGGGAATGACAAAATTATACATCGGCACATCAGGCGCACTGTTAGGAGAAACGGCTAACTGAGCAACAGTAGCGCGAGTTAAACGTTCCGCATATATTTTTGGATTCGCCTGGGAATCAGGATTAATAATTTCTCGCAACGCATATGCTGCCGCTGCAGTAGTGGGGCCGCTGCTTTCTACGATAAATTTAGCAATCTCGGGCTTTGTTTTACCTTGGGCTTGCAAACGTTGCTTCACCACCTCTACCATTTTCATCTGTAATTCAGGTGAATATTGAATTCCGGGTAGACCCAGCAACGGATGTTTGGAGAGGTCAACAGGCGCCGCCGCAGCTGTTTGGTTTTGCGCTTGCGCAGCCAGATTGGGTGTTAACGCTATAGCAGCAGAAGCGGTGAGTGCCCAAGCTTTGCGAAGTAGTGGCATGATTTTCCCTTGATTCGGTGATAAATCCATCATGTCAATATCCAGGCTTGCTGGATGCTGAAATACAAGGCGGTTGAGTTCATCAGTGGAGCGAGCGATTGAATCCGTGAGCCCAGTTCCGGTGCCGACGAGCGTGGCCGGTGCGCGGCGTGGTGCGGGCCTGCGGATGGATCTGGTTCATGTGGTCGCTTCCGGCTGCGGACAGGGGCATGATTACATGGTATCTGACCGCGTCGAGGTCGGGCGGGATTGTTACCACTCAACCGGTTACCTGGCGAATGCAATCGCCTTGCGCCGTTGGCGTACTCAAGCTGAAGCCGTCCGGCACGGCCCCGAATCCGCCCCTTTCCCGCGCCATCCTTCACGCGCAGCGCGGCAGTTCGTTGCGTAGACTGCCCGGCACTTCAGCAACCCTGGGTGCCGGGAGTCCGATTGACCGAACCATCGACTGCGCTGACCCGCGAGGCCGTGCTGGCCCTCGCGCCCGACGAGGCCTCCGCCAAGGCGGCGCGCGGGCTGATTTCCCCGGCGAAGTGGCCGCTGCTGGGCCATGACGCGCAGGCCGCCTGGGGCGAATGCCAGGGCAGCGGCTCGAAGCCCTATCAGACCCAGGTCGACCTGAGCGGCCCGGTCTTCAAGTGCAGTTGCCCGAGCCGCAAGTTCCCGTGCAAGCACGGGCTGGCACTGCTGCTGATGCGCGCGCAGGAGCCGCAGCGCTTCAGCACCACCGGCGCGCCGCCCGCGTGGGTCAGCGCCTGGCTGGACGGCCGGCGCGAGCGCGCCGAGAAGCAGGCGCAGAAGGGCGTCCAGAAGCAGGAGCAGCGCCAGGCCGCCGCGGCCGCGGGCGAGGACGCCGCGCCGCCGGCCGCGAGCGCCGACGCCACCGCCCGGCAGGCGAAACGCTGGCAGCGCATCGAGGCCGGCCTGCAGGAGCTGTCGCGCTGGCTGGCCGAGCGGGTGAGCCAGGGCCTGGCGACGCCGCTGGCGTGCGGCGCGGCCGAGTGGCGCACGATGGGCGCGCGGCTGGTCGATGCGCAGGCCGGTGCGCTGGCCGGCTGGCTGCAGGCCGCCGGCGCCGAGGTCGATGCCCCGGCCCGGCTGCTGGCGCGGCTGGGGCGGCTGCAACTGCTGATCGACGCGGTGGCGCGGCGCGACGCGCTGAGTGAGGCCGAGCGCGCCGACGTGCGCGCCACGCTCGGCTGGCCGCTGGAGCGCGACGAGGTGCTGGCGCGCGGCGAGGCGGTCGACGACCGCTGGGCGGTGCTCTGCCAGATCGTCGAGGAGCGCGAGGGCCGGCTGGTCGAGCGCCGCGTCTGGCTGCAGGGCCTGGACAGCGGCCGGCGCGCGCTGCTGCTCGACTTCAGCCACGGCACCGCCGGCTTCGACATGCCGTGGGTCAGCGGGCAGGTGCGCGCGGGCCGGCTGGTGTTCTTTCCGTCGGCGGCGCCGCTGCGGGCGCTGGTCGAGCAGCGCGGCCCGGCCGAGGCCGCGCCGCCGCCCGACGCGGGCGACTGGACCGCCGAGCTGGACCGCGCGGCCGCCGCGATGGCCGCGCATCCGTGGCTGCCGCTGTGGCCGCTGGCGCTGCAGGGCGTGCTGCGGCTGCACGGTGAGCAGCTCTGCCTGCTCGGGCCGCAGGGCCGGGCGCTGCCGCTGCGGGTGCCGGCCGATCAGGTGCTGACGCTGCTGGCGGTCGGCGGCGGCGCACCGGTGCAGTCGAGCGGCGAATGGAATGGCGAGACGCTGCGGCTGCTGACGCTGCGGGGCGATGACGCCTGGCAGCTCGGGCGCGGCGAAGGAGCGGGGCGATGAGCACGACGGGTGTGATGCCGGATGCGGCGGTGTCGGCCGCGCTGGAGCGGCTGCTGCCGGCGGCGCTGGTCGGCACCGAGCGCACGCCGGGCTGGCGGGCCGCGCTGTCTGCCGCACCGGCGCCGCTGAACGGACTGATGGCGGCGCTGGCCGCCACGCCGGACGAGGACGCGGCGGTGCTGCTGCGCGCGGCCGGCGTGCTGGCGCTGGCGGCCCGGATCGGCGCGGACGGGCTGGCGCTGCCGGCCGAGGCGGACGCGCTGCCCGCCCGTCCGGAGCGCCGCCCCGCGCTGGCGGACCCGAGCAGCCGCGCGGTGGTCGAGACGCTGCTGCAGGACGACTGGCCGACCGGCCTGCGCCACGCGATGCTGCGCCGGCTGGCCGAGCGCGGCTGGCGGCTGCCGGCGGCGCTGCTGCCGCAGGCGCTGGAGCTGGCGCAGCGCGAGCCGGCGCTGCGCGCGGCGGTCGGCGCGGTGATCGGCGAGCGCGGCGCCTGGCTGATCCGCCAGCAGCCGCGCTGGCGCCAGCTCGGCGAGGCGCCAGCGCAGCCGACCGAGGCCGACTGGACCGACGGCACGCTGACCGCCCGGCTCGCCTTCCTGCGCCACGCGCGGGCGCAGGATCCGGCGGCGGCGCGCGCGCGGCTGGAGGCCGAGCTGGGCCAGCTCGCCGCGGCCGAGCGCGCCCAGCTGGCCGAGGCGCTGGCGGTCGGCCTGTCGATGGCGGATGAGCCGCTGCTGATGCGCCTGCTGCAGCGCGACCGCGGCGGCGAGGTGCGCGCGGTGGCCGCGCGGCTGCTGCAGCGCCTGCCGGACAGCGCGCAGGCCGGCTGGCTGGCGGCGCAGTGGGATGCGCTGCTGAAGAGCGAATCGGCCTGGCTGGGCCTGAAGCGGCGCTGGACGATCGAGCCGCCGGCCGCCGATGGCGCCGACTGGAAGGCGCACGGCCTGGACCTGCAGCGCCCGCGCCATGACGGGCTCGGCGAGCGCGGCTGGTGGCTCTATCAGCTGGTGCGGCTGACGCCGCTGAGCTTCTGGACCACGCGCACCGGCCTGACGCCGGCCGATCTGATGGCCTGGGCCAAGGGCACCGACTGGAAGGACGCGCTGCGGCGCGGCTGGTTCGAGGCGGCGCAGGCGCTGCCAGACGACCCGGCGGCGCTGGCGCCGGTCGAGGTCGAATGGCTGCTGGCGCTGCTGGGCCGCGACGCGCGCGGCGCGTCGGTCAGCGAACAGGCGGCCTTGCGCCGGCGCCTGCCGCCCGCGCAGCGCACCGCGCTGTGGCGCACGCGCCTGGCCGGCGATCCGGTCGAGGTGGCCGGCGAGATCGTCCTGGTCTGCGAGCAGGCGGCGCTGGCCGGGGTGCCGGATCCGGCCGGGTCGGTGCTCGACGCCGCGTTCCTGGCCGAGCTGGGCGCGGTGCTGGAGGCGCAGTGGTCGGCGCTGTGCGCCGGCCAGCTCGACGACCGGCGCTGCAACGACTGGCTCGGCCGCGCGCCGGCGCTGCTGGCCTGGCTGCCGGCCGGCGTGCCGGGCCGGGTCGAGGCGCTGCCCGAGCCGGTGAACCCGACCGACGCCGCAGTCAGCTGGGCGCAGCAGCAGCGCACCACGCTGCACGCCCGGCTGCAGCGCATCGCCGCGCTGCGCCGCGCCCTGGAGGCGCTGCCCGCGGCCCCCGCTGGCTGATCTTCTCCGTACCGCTCTTCCCGTACCGCTTCCCGCCTTGCTTCCCGCACTGGATCGCCCTGACATGACCGACACCGCCGCCCCTGCCCCTGCTCCTGCCGCTCTCTCCGCCTCGACCGTGCTGCGCCGCCATGCCGAGCAGCAGTACGCCGAGGAACTCGACGCGCTGGCCCGCGCCGACCGCCGTCCGCGCCCCGAGAACTGGCGCCTGTCGCCGCAGGCGGTCGTGACCTACCTGCTGGGCGGCACGCTGGACGACGGCTTCGTCGTCACGCCCAAGTACATCGGCGCGCGCCGGCTGATCGAGATCGCGGTGGCGACGCTGGCGACCGACCGGGGCCTGCTGCTCTACGGCGTGCCGGGCACCGCGAAGTCGTGGGTGTCGGAGCATCTGGCCGCGGCGGTCAGCGGCGACTCGACGCTGCTGATCCAGGGCACCGCCGGCACCGGCGAGGAACAGCTGCGCTACGGCTGGAACTATGCCGAGCTGCTGGCGCACGGCCCGTCGGAGAAGGCGCTGGTGCCCAGCCCGCTGATGAACGCGATGCGCACCGGCCGCATCGCCCGCATCGAGGAGCTGACCCGCATTCCCGCCGACGTGCAGGACACGCTGATCACCGTGCTGTCGGAGAAGACGCTGCCGGTGCCGGAACTGGGCGTCGAGGTGCAGGCGGTGCGGGGCTTCAGCGTCATCGCCACCGCCAACAACCGCGACAAGGGCGTCAACGAGCTGTCGAGCGCGCTCAAGCGCCGCTTCAACACCGTGATCCTGCCGGTGCCGGCCAGCGAGGAGGAGGAGCTGGCGATCGTCGTCAAGCGGGTCACCGAGATGGGCCGCGCGCTCGACCTGCCGGCCGAGCCGCCGGCGCTGCGCGAGGTGCGCCGCGTGGTGCAGATCTTCCGCGAGCTGCGCAACGGCCAGACCGAGGACGGCAAGACGCGCCTGAAGAGCCCGAGCGGCACGCTCTCGACCGCTGAGGCGATCTCGGTGGTCGGCAACGGCATGGCGCTGGCCGGGCATTTCGGCGACGGCGTGGTCGGCGCGGCCGATCTGGCCTCGGGGCTGCTGGGCGCGGTCATCAAGGATCCGGTGCAGGATGCGGTGGTCTGGCAGGAATACCTGGAGACGGTCGTCAAGGAGCGCGACGGCTGGAAGGACCTCTACCGCGCCTGCCGCGCGCACGGCTGAACATGGCCGAGGTCCGCTTCTTCGGCATTCGCCACCACGGCCCGGGCTGCGCACGCAGCCTGGTGCGTGCCTTCGCGGCCTGGCAGCCCGACGCGGTGCTGGTCGAGGGGCCGCCGGAGGCCGATGGGCTGCTGCCGCACCTGAACGATGCCGCGCTGGTGCCGCCGGTGGCGCTGCTGGTCCATGCGGTGGAGACGCCGCAGCAGGCGGTGTTCTACCCCTTCGCGCGCTTCTCGCCGGAGTGGCAGGGGCTGCGCTGGGCGGCCGGCGCGGGCGTGGCGGCACGCTTCATCGACCTGCCGCGTGCGCATGCGCTGGCGCTGGATGCGGGCCCCCTCCCCGACCCTCCCCCGCTGGGGGAGGGAGAAAGACAGGATGGCGCTGCGTCCGATCTCCTCCCCCCAGCGGGGGGAGGCCGGGAGGGGGGCCTTCGAGGTCGCGGCGACCCCTTCGACGACTTCGCCCGCGCCGACGGCCATCCGGACGGCGAGAGCTGGTGGAACCGCTGGATCGAGGAGCGCGGCGAGGACGCCGACATCTTCGCCGCCATCGCCGAGGTGATGAGCGAGCTGCGCCGCCACGCCGACGCCGAGACGCCGCTGCCCGCGCGCGAGGCGCAGCGCGAGGCCCACATGCGCCAGAGCCTGCGCGCGGCGCGCAAGGAGGGCTTCGCGCGCATCGCGGTGGTCTGCGGCGCCTGGCATGTGCCGGCGCTGCAGGATGGCGTCTCCTCGGTCAAGGCCGATACGGCGCTGCTCAAGGGCCTGCCGAAGCTCAAGGTGCAGGCGACCTGGGTGCCGTGGTCGCACCGCCACCTGACGCGCCGCGGCTACGGCGCCGGCGTGGTCTCGCCCGGCTGGTACGACTTTCTCTGGCAGCACGACGCCGCCCGCCACCCGCGCGCCGCCGGCTGGCTGGCCCGGGTGGCCGCGCTGCTGCGCGCGCACGAGATCGACTGCTCCAGCGCGCATGTGATCGAGGCGATCCGGCTGGCCGAGACGCTGGCGGCGCTGCGCGGCCACGGCGCGCCGGGGCTGGCCGAGCTGGACGAGGCGGTGCGCAGCGTCATCGGCCAGGGCGACGATGCGGTGCTGGGGCTGATCGCGCCGGCGCTGCATGTCGGCGATGCGCTCGGCACGGTGCCGGCCGATGTGCCGGTGGTGCCGCTGCAGCGCGATGTCGAGCAGCAGCAGAAGCGCCTGCGCCTGAAGGCCGAGGTGGCCGAGCGCCGGCTCGAACTCGACCTGCGCGAGCCGAACGATCTGGCGCGCAGCCGGCTGCTGCACCGGCTGCGGCTGCTCGGCCTCGACTGGGGCGTGCCCGAGCGCGGCAACCGCGGCGCACGCGGCAGCTTCCACGAGGACTGGCGGCTGCGCTGGGAGCCCGAATGCGCCATCACGCTGATCGAGGCCAGCCGCTGGGGCACGACGGTGGAGGCCGCCGCCAGCGCGCGGGTGGCCGAGCAGGTGCGCGACGAGACGCGGCTGGCGGCGCTGGCGGCGCAGGTCGACGACGTGCTGCGCGCCGACCTGCCCGGCGCGGTCGCGGCGGTGACGCAGGCGCTCGACCGGCTCGCGGCGGTCAGCGGCGATGTCGGCGAGCTGCTGCGCACGCTGCCGCCGCTGGCGCAGGTCTACCGCTACGGCGACGTGCGCCAGACCGACACGGGCCAGGTCGGCCGGGTGCTCGACCGGCTGATCGAGCGCGCCGCGATCGGCCTGCCGCTGGGCTGCGCGGCGCTTGACGACGAGGCGGCGCAGGCGCTGCGCGAGCCGCTGCTGGCCGCGCATGCGGCGGTGGCGCGTCGCGACGGCGAGGCGCAGACGCAGGACTGGCGCCGCGCGCTGGCAGCGCTGGCCGGCGCGCAGAGCGCCGCGCCGCTGCTGCGCGGCGTGGCGACGCGGCTGCTGCTCGACGACGGTGTGCTCGATGCCGAGGCGGCCGGCACCGCGCTGGCGCTGCAGCTCTCGCGCGCCACCGATCCGGGCGCGGCGGCGGCCTGGCTCGAAGGCTTCCTGAACCGCAATGCGCTGGTGCTGCTGCACGACGCGCGGCTGTGGGCGCTGGTCGACGGCTGGCTGAGCGGCCTGGGCGACGACCATTTCCAGCAGGTGCTGCCGCTGGTGCGCCGCACCTTCGCCGATTTCAGCCGCAGCGAGCGCCGCTCGATCGCCGAGCGCGCCGCACGTCCGCCCGAGGCGCCGGCCGACACCGCGCCAGCCGACGCCGCGCCGCCGTGGCAGGTCGGGCGGGTCGCGCAGGCGCTGCCGCTGCTGCACCGGCTGCTCGGCCTGCCGCCCGAGGCCGTTTCCTCGATGGAGAACCCCCCCGATGTCCGCTGACGCCGAGACCTCCCTGTCCGCCCCCCCGCCGAGCCTGGACCGGCAGCAGCGCTGGCGCCTGGTGCTGGGCGACGAGGCCGACGCCAGCTGCGGCAAGCCCAGCGGCACCGCGCTGGAGATGGACCGCGCGCTGGCCGCGCTCTACGACGCCGACGGGCCCGGCCGCGGTGGCAGCGCCCGCGTCGGCGGCTCGGGGCGCGGTGCGCCGACGGTGGTGCGCTGGCTGGGCGACATCCGCCAGTACTTTCCGGCCTCGGTGGTGCAGGTGATGCAGAAGGATGCGCTGCAGCGCCTGCACCTGAACGAGATGCTGCTGCAGCCCGAGATGCTCGAGGCGGTGCAGCCCGACGTGCATCTGGTCGCCAGCCTGGTGTCGCTGTCGCGCGCGATTCCGGCCGGCACCAAGGAGACCGCGCACCGCGTGGTGCGCCAGGTGGTGGACGCGCTGATGAAGCGGCTGGAGGAGCCGCTGCGCTCGGCGGTGGCCGGCGCGCTCGACCGCAGCACCCGCAACCGCCGCCCGCGCCACAGCGAGATCGACTGGCACCGCACCCTCCGCGCCAACCTGCGCCACTGGCAGCCCGAGCTGCGCACCGTCATTCCGGAGCGGCTGCACGGCCACGGCCGCAAGTCGCGCCGGCCGCAGCGCGAGGTCATCCTGTGCATCGACCAGAGCGGCTCGATGGCCGCCAGCGTGGTCTATTCGAGCATCTTCGGCGCGGTGCTGGCCTCGCTGCCGGCGGTGTCGACGAAGCTGGTGGTGTTCGACACCGAGGTGGTCGACCTCAGCGACCAGCTCGACGATCCGGTCGAGCTGCTGTTCGGCGTGCAGCTCGGCGGCGGCACCGACATCGGTCAGGCGGTGGCCTACTGCCAGGGCCTGATCCGCGACCCGCGCAACACCATCTTCGTGCTGATCTCCGACCTGATCGAGGGCGGCGTCGAGCAGCGCCTGCTGCAGCGCGCCGCCGAGCTGGTCGGCTCGGGCGTGCAGTGCGTGGCGCTGCTGGCGCTCAGCGACGAGGGCGCGCCGAGCTACGACCGCCAGATCGCCGCGAAGCTCGCCGGCCTGGGCGTGCCGTCGTTCGCGTGCACGCCGGACGCGTTTCCGGGCCTGATGGCCGCGGCGATCCGGCGCGAGGATGTGGCGGGCTGGGCGGCGCAGCAGGGGCTGGTGACGAGCCGGGCCTGACACGCCCGCGGCACGCGCCCCGGCTTCATGGCGCGAGCACGGCGGGGCCGAGCAGCCGGTCGGTCAGCGTCAGCGCGCCGCGGCGGCGGTCCTTCAGGCGCCAGAGCTGCGCCGGGCGGTGCGCGCCGCCGGTGCGCTCGCCCTCGATGGGCTCGAGCAGGTCCATCTCGTCGATGCGCCGCCGGAAGCTCACCTTGTTCAGCGGCTCGCCCAGCAGCGCCTCGTAGACCGCCTGCAGCTGCGGCAGCGTGAAGCGCTCGCCGCACAGATGCACCGGCAGCGACGAGTACTGGCTCTTCGAGCGCACCCGCGCCACCGCCTGCGCGACGATCTGCGCATGGTCGAAGGCCAGCGCCGGCAGCGCATCGACCGGATGCCAGCGCAGGCCGGCCGCGCCGCGCGCGAGCAGGTCGGCCGGCACCAGCGCCACATGCGCCACCGAGATCGACCAGCCGCGCGGATCGCGCTCCGGCCCGCCGAAGGTGGCGAGCTGCTCGAGATAGGGGCAGTCCAGCCTGGTCTTGGCGCGCAGCATGCGGGCGGCCGCGGCGAGCGGGTCGGCATCCTCGTCGGCATGGATGAAGCCGCCGGGCAGCGCCAGCATTCCGGCCAGCGGTGCGCGGTCGCGCGGCAGCAGCGCGACCTGCAGCTGCGGATTGAGCGTCAGCAGCACCACGTCGACGGTGCACAGGATGGGCGTGGCGGCGGCTTCGGGCGGAGGGGCGGGCGGATTCATGAAGGCGTGCAGGGATGGAATCGACTTAGTTGCAATGTTGTACTAAGTGGCTTATCGTGTCCACCATGACGACGAACCTGCCTGCCTTGCACCTCCTGCTGATCGATGCGCAGAACGACTTCTGCGACCTGCCCGCCAGTGCGCAGGGCACGCCCGCCCTGCCGGTGCCGGGCGCGGACGCCGACCTGCGCCGGGTGGCCGAGCTGCTGCGCCGCGCGGCCGACCGCATCGATGCGCTCACGCTGACGCTCGACACCCACCACCGCCGCGACATCGCGCATCCCGGCTTCTGGTGGGCGCACGCGCCGGGGCAGGAGGTCGCGCCGTTCACGCCGATCACCGCCGCACAGGTGCGCGCCGGCCAGTTCCAGCCGCGCGACCCGGCGGCGCTGCCGCGGGTGCTGGCCTATCTCGACGCGCTGGAAGCCCAGGGCCGCTACACGCTGATGGTCTGGCCGGTGCACTGCGAGCTGGGCACCTGGGGCCATCAGCTGCATGCGGCCGTGCGCGAGGCCTGCGCCGAGTGGGAGCTGCGCCGCCAGCGCAGCAGCCACGTCGTCTTCAAGGGCCTGAACCCGTGGACCGAGCACTACAGCGCGCTGCAGGCCGAGGTGCCCGACGCGGACGATCCCGATACCGGCCTGAACCGCGCGCTGATCGCCCGGCTGGACGGCCCGGGCCGGCTGCTGATCGCCGGCGAGGCCGGCAGCCACTGCGTGCGCGCCACCGTCGAGCATCTGGTGGAGCATCTGCCCGACGCCACGCCCGAGCGGCTGGCGCGCATCACGCTGCTGACCGACGCGATCAGCCCGGTCGCCGGCTTCGAGGCGCATCAGGCCGATTTCTTCGCCGACATGGCGCGCCGCGGCCTGCGGCTGGCCACCTGCGCCGAGGTGCTGAGCGAGGTGCTGCCATGAAGCGCGCCCCGGTGCTCTCCAGCCTGCTGGAGACCGACCTCTACAAGCTGACGATGTGGCAGGCGCTGCTGCACCGCCATCCCGCCACGCAGGCCGAATACCGCTTCGTCTGCCGCAATCCGCAGGCGGCCGCCTTCCCGCTGGCCGAGCTGCGCGCCGAGGTCGAGGCCGAGCTGGACCACCTGTGCGCGCTGTCCTTCACCGCCGCCGAGCTGGACTGGCTGGGGCGGCTGCGCTTCATCCGGCCGGACTTCGTCGATTTCCTGCGCATCTTCCGCTTCCAGCGCGACTTCATCTCGGTGCGCACCGAGGGCGATCGGCTGTGCATCGAGGCGCGCGGGCCGCAGGTCCATGTGATGGGCTTCGAGATCCCGGTGCTGGCGATCGTCAACGAGCTGCATTTCCGCCGCCTCGACCGCCCGGCGGTGCGCGAGGAGGGCCGGCGCCGGCTGGCGGCCAAGATCGAGCGGCTGCAGCGCGCGGCGGCCGACCCGGCGGCGGCGCGGCGATTTCCCTTCGAGCTGTTCGAGTTCGGCCTGCGCCGGCGCTTCTCGGCCGACTGGCAGCGCGAGATGCTGGAGACGCTGGCCACGCGGCTGCCTGGCGTGTGCCGCGCCACCTCCAACGTGCACCTGGCGCGCACGCTGGGCCTGACGCCGATCGGCACGATGGCGCACGAGTATCTGCAGACCTACCAGGGCCTGGGCGTGCGGCTGCGCGACTTCCAGAAGGCGGCGCTGGAGGACTGGGTGCAGGAGTACCGCGGCGACCTCGGCATCGCGCTGACCGATGTCATCGGCATGGACGCCTTCCTGGCCGACTTCGATCTCTACTTCGCCAAGCTCTTCGACGGGCTGCGCCACGACTCTGGCGATCCGGTTGTCTGGGGCGAGAAGGCGCTGGCGCACTACGCCGCGCTGGGGCTGGACGCGGGCACCCGCCGGCTGGTGTTCTCCGACGGTCTGACGGTGGAGCAGGCGCTGTCGCTGCACGGCCATTTCGCCGACCGGGTGCGCACCGGCTTCGGCATCGGCACCCAGCTCAGCAACGACCTGGGCCCGACGCCGCTGAACATCGTCATGAAGCTGGTGCGGGTCAACGGCCAGCCGGTGGCCAAGATCAGCGACACGCCGGGCAAGGCGCTGTGCGACGACGCCGGCTTCCTGGCCTATCTGCGCCAGGTGTTCGGCGTCAGAACTGGCAGCTGAGGCCGGCGTCGAAGCGGGTCTCGCCGACCGGCTGCAGCGTGTCCATCGGCAGCGCCTTGCGGTAGCTCAGCTCGTACTTCAGCCAGACATGGCGGCTGACGCGGTTGCGCAGCGTGGCCACCGCGGTCTGGTAGTGCTCGCGGCTGGAGCGCTCGCTCATCAGCGCCAGGCGCAGCTGGGTGCTGTCGCTGACGCGGTAGTCGAGCTGCGAGCTGGCGGTCAGCACCCCCTCGCGGATGTTCTCGCCGCTGCGGGCGCGGCCCAGGCGCAGGCCGGGGCCGAATTCCAGGCTCAGGCTCAGGTCGTCCAGCGGCGCGAAGCGTCGGCCCGCCCCCGCGCGCACCGCTTGCGACGACGAGAAATAGCCGAAGCGGTTGCGCCGCAGCCGCGGCGACAGGTAGGTGTAGTAGGTCGAGGCGCCCTCGCGCGGCGGGTCGTCCAGCGCGGCCAGGTCGCGGCGCCACTTCACGAAGGTGTCGATCTCGTCGACCTTCAGCGTCGAATCGCTGCCGTTCAGCGCGATGGCCTCGCGCTGGGTGCGGAACTCGCCGCTCCATTCGTCCTGCGGCGCGCGGTGCAGCCAGCTGCCCTGCAGCCCCCAGCGCCGGCCGGCGAAGTTCGTCGTGCGGGTGGTGGTGTAGTGCAGCGAGAGGTTGAACTTCGAGTCGGGCTCGGCCGCCGGTGCGGGCGGTGGCGGCGCTGCGGCGGGCGGCGTTGCGGCGGCGGTGACGGGCAGCGTGCACAGGACGGCCGCGGCCGTCAGCACCGGCAGCCAGCGTGGCGAGGCGGGGAGAGCGGCAGGCGGCGTCTTCATGGGCGCGGATGCTGCGCCGTGCCCGCGCCGGACTGAAGTGCAAAAGTGGTTCGAATCCGCAACGCGATGGCATTTTCCGGATCTGGCGCGAAGGATTGCCGGCTCCGGCCGCGGACCTCAGGCTTCAGGCCTGCTCGGTCAGATGGCGCAGGTCCCAGTCCCGGTGCGGGTCGGCCAGCGCGGCGCGCTCGTCCAGCTCGTGGCGACGCTGCGCGACGAAGAGATCGACCAGCACCTCGCCGAGCAGCTCGCGCAGCGCGGCGCTGGCGTGCAGCGCGTCGAGCGCGTCCTGGGGCGTGCGCGGCAGCGCCGGACCGCGGTCCTGGCGCGGCAGTTCGCCCTGCAGGCCCAGCAGCCCGGTGCCGAGCATCGAGGCCAGCGTCAGGTAGGGGCTGGCGTCGCCGCCGGGCAGGCGGTGCTCGATGCGGCGGTTGGCCGGGCTGGAGGCCGGCAGCCGGAAGGCGACCGCGCGGTCGTCGTCGCCCCAGCGGGCGTCGGTCGGCGAGGCGTCGCTGCGGCGCAGCCGCTCGAAGGAATGCGCCCACGGCGCCAGCAGCGCCATCGCCGCCGGCGCATGCGCCTGCAGCCCGCCGATGAAATGCGCCAGCTGCGGCCGGTCGCGGCCCTGCGCGTCGACGAAGGCGTTCAGGCCGGCGTGCGGGCCGTGCGCATGCTGCAGGCTGGCATGCCAGTGCATGCCGGTGCCGGGCTGGTCGGCGAAGGGCTTGGCGATGAAGCTGGCCAGGAAGCCGTGGCGCACCGCCGTCTCGCGCGCCAGGCGCTTGAAGCGCCAGACCGCGTCGGCCATCGCCAGCGGCTCGCCCGGCGCGAAGTTCACCTCGTACTGGCCCGGCGCCGACTCGTGGCCGTGGCCGGTGACCGGGATGCGCTGCGCCGCGCAGGCGTCGAACAGCGCGTCGAAGTAGGGCGCGAACATCGCGGTGCGCTCCAGCGAGGCGATCTCCAGCGCATGTTCGCGTGCGCCCGCGCCCCCGGGCACGCCGGCCGGGCGCAGGCCGCCGTCGGCGCTGCGCTCGACCAGGAAGAACTCCAGCTCCGGCGCCACGGTGGCGCGCAGCCCGGCCGCCGCCAGCCGCGCCAGCACCCGACGCAGCGCGGCGCGCGGCGACAGCGCGCCGGCATCCAGCGCCGCGCGTCCGGGCCGTGGCAGCGCGCCGGCCGGCTCGCAGATCACGCTGACGCGGTCGCTGCGGCCGGGCACCGGCACGGCGCTGGCCAGGTCGGGCACGAGCTGCAGGTCGCGGTAGTCCTCGGGCAGGATCGGTCCGAAGACCGCGTCCGGCTCGCCGCCGGTCAGCGTCACGCCCAGCACGACCGAGGGCAGCCGGCAGCCGCCCATCGCCTCGAAGTCGGCGCGCGCGACGATCTTGCCGCGCGCGACCGAGGTGAAGTCGGCCACCGCGCACTCGACGCTGCGCGCGCTGTCGGGCAGGGCGTGCGCGCGGGTCACGACCGTGCCACGCCCAGCAGGTCGGCGCCCAGCGCCTCGGCCACCTCGATGCCGTCGACGCCCGCCGACATGATGCCGCCGGCATAGCCCGCGCCTTCGCCGGCCGGATAGAGGCCGCGCACGTTCAGGCTCTGGTAGTCGCGGCCGCGGGTGATGCGCAGCGGCGAGGAGGTGCGCGTCTCCACGCCGGTCAGCACCGCGTCGGGCATCGAGAAGCCCTTGATCTGGCGTTCGAAGGCCGGCAGCGCCTCGCGGATCGCGTCCAGCGCGTAGACCGGCAGCGAGCCGCAGTCCTTCTGCGCCAGATCCGTCAGATGCACGCCCGGCTTGTAGGACGGCTCGACGTTGCCCAGCGTGCGGCTGCGCTGGCGCTTGATGAAGTCGCCGACCAGCTGGCCCGGCGCGCGGTAGTCGCCCTCGCCCAGCTCGAAGGCGCGGCTTTCCCAGAAGCGCTGGAAGGCAATGCCGTCGAGCGGATTGACCGGGCCGGTGGCGCCGCGGTCCTGGCGGTAGTCCTCAGGGGTCAGGCCGACGACGATGCCGGCGTTGGCGTTGCGCTCGTTGCGCGAGTACTGGCTCATGCCGTTGGTCACCACCCGGTTCGGCTCCGAGGTGGCCGCCACCACCGTGCCGCCCGGGCACATGCAGAAGCTGTAGACCGAGCGGCCGTTTCGAGCGTGGTGGACCAGCTTGTAGTCGGCCGCGCCCAGGATCGGGTTACCGGCGTTCGGGCCGAAGCGGGCGCGGTCGATCACGCCCTGCGGATGCTCGATGCGGTAGCCGATCGAGAAGGGCTTGGCCTCCATGTAGACGCCACGCTCGTGCAGCATCGCGAAGGTGTCGCGCGCGCTGTGGCCCAGCGCCAGCACGACATGGTCGGCGCGGATCTGCTCGCCCGAGGCCAGCGTCACGCCGCGCACATGGCGCACGCCGTCGGCGTCCGGCTCCAGCAGCAGGTCGCTCACCTTCTGCTCGAAGCGGATCTCGCCGCCGAGCGCGACGATGTCGGCGCGCATCTTCTCGATCATGCTCACCAGCCGGAAGGTGCCGATGTGCGGCTTGCTGACGAACAGGATCTCCTCCGGGGCGCCGGCCTTGACGAACTCGGTCAGCACCTTGCGGGTGAGGTGGCGCGGGTCGCTGATCTGGCTGTAGAGCTTGCCGTCGGAGAAGGTGCCGGCACCGCCCTCGCCGAACTGCACGTTCGACTCGGGGTTGAGTTCGCTGCGCCGCCACAGGCCCCAGGTGTCCTTGGTGCGCTGGCGCACGTCCTTGCCGCGCTCCAGCACGATGGGCCTGAGGCCCATCTGCGCCAGGATCAGCGCGGCGAACAGCCCGCAGGGCCCGAAGCCGACCACCAGCGGGCGGCGATGCCGCTCGCCGCCGCCGTCGGCGTGGAAGTCGGCCGGCGCGTGGCCGACGAAGCGGTAGCCGGTGTCCGGCGTCGGGCGGATCTGGTGGTCCTTCGGGAACCGTGCGAAGACCGCCGCCTCGTCGCGCAGCGTGCAGTCGATCGTGTAGGTCAGGACGATGGCGGTCTTCTTGCGGGCGTCGTAGCCGCGGCGGAAGACATGGAAGTCGAGCAGCTCGGCCGCGTCGGCGAGCTGCAGCCGCGCCACGATGGCCGGACGCAGCGCGTCCTCGGCGTGGTTCAGCGGCAGGCGGAGTTCGGTGATTCGGAGCATGGCGGAATTGTCGCGCGCCCTGCTGACACCGGGTTCAGTCATCCCTCATTTCAGGAACCAGCCCCACAGGCTGTAGACCGCGCCGTTGACGCCGCCGGGCATGTCCGCGGTCGGCAGCGAGGCCAGCGTGCCGCTGGTGACCAGGGCGCCGACACCGCTGCTCGAGACCATCAGCGTCGCATGGCCGAGATCGGATCCGAACAGCCGGCTGCGGGTCAGCGCCGAGATCGGGAAGCCGAACAGCGTGTCGACGGCCAGCGCGACCTGCTGGGGGCCGCTGTCGCTGCCCGGCACGCCACCCGATGGGCGCGACGAATCGGCGATCCGCGCGGGCGCGCCCCAGTGGCTGCCGTCGAAGGCGGCGCCGTAGAGATCGCTGCAGGTCGCAGCGGGCCTGGCGGTGGAGGGGGGGGCGGCGCAGGCGCGGCGCACGAGCCAGGTCGCGTGGGCCCGCCCGTCCGGCGTGACCGACAGTCCGAGATTCCAGCCCCCCTTGCCCGGATCGGTCGCCGGATCGGCCGTGCCGCTGATGACGGCTGGCGCGCTCCACGCGGGTGGGGTGCCGACGCTGCCCGGCGTGCCGCGCACCGCCTGGAGCTGGTGGCGCGTGCCGATCTTCTGCACGAAGACCGCGATCACCGCGCCGCTGGCGTCGGCCATGCCCGCCCTGTAGGCCTGCACCTCGGTGCCCGCGCTCTCGAGCAGCTGCCCGGCGCGCCAGCTGCGCCCGGCCGGCGTGCCGGAGTTCGCCAGCGCCACGGCCTGCGGGCCCTCGTCGCCGCCGCCCTCGTCGCCGCTGCCGCCGCAGCCCGACAGCGCCGTCATCGCCAATGCCAGCAGCATCGGCGCCAGCCGCATGGCGGGCCGGCGCATTCCGTCCCGAGGTCCGCGAGCGCACAGAGGCGTCGTTCTGGATGACATGGACATGCCTTTTCTCCCTGCCGGACGCCTGCCTGCAACCGGCGCCGCCTGATCTTGTCGTGATGCCTCCAAGATGCCGCAGCGCCCGGGCCGCCGCAAGGCACGAGGCGTATGAAACCGTGGCGGACCGAAAGAGGTGTTGCGGGGCTGTGTCCGCTGTTCCTCTGGAGGCGGGGCACGCTCCTCCCGTCATGCCCGCGTAGGCGGGCGGCCATGAGCGGGCAGGGTGCTGGTGCGTGGCGTGGGCCCTCGCCTGCGCGAGGGTGACGGAAGGGGGTGGGAGGGTGACGGCAGAGTGGGGCCGGGGCTGGGGCGATGTTGAACCGGGTGGCTCGGCGTGGCTCAGCTCAGCCCGCCATGCTGCTGGCATCCATCAGTCCGCGCAGCCGGGCCAGGGCTTCGCCGACCGCTTGCCCGTGGCGCTCGATGGTGTCGAGGATCTCGGCCGGGGTGCGGATGTCCTGGGGGGTGCGCGCGTTCGGGTTGACGGCCTTGAGGTCGAAGGCGGCCGCGTCGATCGCCGTCGCGCGGGCGTCGGCCTCGCGGGCGGCCTTGTCTGCCGCCTGGATGGCCTGCTGGCAGGCTTCGATGTCGGCCTGCGGCACCGGCCGCGTCTTCTTCAGCGCGGCGAGCTGGGTCTTCAGCGTCACCGCCTGCTCGCGCCAGCAGGCGGCCTCGGCGTCATGGGGCGCCTTGTCGGCCTGGGCCTGGGCGCGGCGGGCGGCGATGTCCACCGTCCACGAGTAGTCGCTGTCTGCCTCGGGCTGGCCGCGCCGGCCCAGCAGGCGGGCGAAGCTCGGGAAGGGCTGGCCGGCGTGGCGCTCGTGCCAGTCCTCGACCAGCGTGGCGGGCAGGGCCGCGTCGTCCAGCAGCGTGAAGTCGTCGGCCCAGCCGAAGTGGGCCAGCGTCATCGGGGTCTTCTTGCCGACCTTGACATGCGAGAGGTCGTAGTACCAGGTGCGCTCGGTCGGGCGGCCCTTGGTGAAGAACAGCAGGTTGGTCTTCACGCCCGCGCCGGCCGTCGAGAACACGCCGCCCGGCAGGCTGACGATGCACCACAGCTCGCATTCGTCCAGCAGCCGTCGCTTGGTCTCGACGAAGGCGCTTTCGTTGGTGCGGAACAGCAGGCCCTCGTCGAACACCACGCCGCAGCGGCCGCCGGCAAAGCCCTCCTCGGGCGCGGGGGCCGACAGCTCGTCGAGGATCTGCTGCAGGAACAGCACCTGCGTGGCGCTGCTCGGGATGTCGTAGCGGCCCTGGGTCGAGGCGCTTTCCTTGCCGCCGAAGGGCGGGTTGGTCAGGATCACGTCGAAGGTCGCCGGCGCCTGCTCGAACAGGCCGGCGTAGGTCGGCAGGTCGGCCAGGGTGTTGCCGTGCCAGAGGTTGGGCTGGTCGATGCCGTGCAGCACCAGATTGGCCAGCGCGATCGGGAAGACGAGGTTTTCCTTCTCGCGCCCGAAGAAGGTCTCGTGGCGCAGGCGCTCCAGGTCGGTGCTCAGGGCCTCGTCGCCCATGCGTGCCTTCATCCACTCGAAGGACTGGGCCAGGAGGCCGCCGGTGCCGCAGCACGGGTCGTAGACCGTCTCGCCGAAGGTCGGGTTCAGCGTCGCCACGACGGCGCGCACCACCTCGCGCGGGGTGAAGAACTGGCCGCCGTCGGAGTTCTTCTCGCCCATCTTCAGCAGCAGATCCTCGTAGACCTGCGACAGCGTGAAGGTGTGGGTGGCGTCGAGCTGCTCGACGTCGATGGCGTCCAGCCGGTCGAGGATGTCGGTGAAATCGCCTTCCGTGTCGACGCGCACGCGCTCCACGGCCGTCATCAGCCGGCCGATGACGCGCTGCTTGGGTGTGGCGGCCGGGTTGGGGCGGCCGTCGGGCAGGGTGGCCAGGCGGTGCAGGTGGGGCAGCAGCTCCTTGTTGACGAACTCCAGCAGCGCGCCGATGCGCTGCTCGCCCAGGGCCTTGCGCTTCCAGCCGACGGGCTGGCCTTCGGGCGTCTGCCCGACGGATTCGGCGTTGGGCGGCGTGGGCGCGGCCCAGTCCTGCCAGCGGAACGGGGCGTGCAGCGAGGGCGTGAAGTCGCCGCCGCTGGCCTCGGCCTCCGCGCGGGCGAGGGTTTCCTGGGCGTCGAGGATGCGCAGGAACAGGATCCAGGTCAGCTCGGGCACGTACTGCAGCGCGCTGGTGCAGTTGGAGCGGCGCAGGATGTCGCAGACCGTGCGGATGGTGCTGGACAGGTTGGGCGTGGCGATGGCGCTGGGGGTCGGCTTGGCGTCGGCGGGCGTGGCGGTCTTCTTGGGGCGGGGCATGGGCGCAGGTTTTTTGGGGGGACGCGACGGCGGCAATCAATCCGTGCAGAGCGGGTAGACGACCCGTGCCTGCCGGAGCACGTCGTCGCGAAAATACGGACTCAGTTCAGCAGCGGTGCGCAGATCCACCTGAATGCCGAAGGCTCTGGACAACTCGATTTCGATGGCGCTCAGACCGATCAGGCCGGGCAGTCGATCCGGCTCGAACTCGACCAGCAGATCCATATCGCTGTCGGGTCGGGCCGTGCCTTTCAGTCGTGAGCCGAACAGGGCCAGACGCCGTATGCCATGGCGTTGGCAGATCGGGGCCAGGAGCATGCTGATCAGCCTGCGTCCGCTACCCGCGAGCCCCCATGCGCAAGAGTCAGATGCAGCCCCAGTGCGCTGAAGATCGCCCATAGCGTCTTGGCGGTCGGATTGCCTCGGGGAGACAGCGCACGGTAGAGGCTCTCACGGGGAATGCCGGCGCGGTCGGCGACGGTGCTCATGCCTTGCGCCTCGGCGACATGCCGCAGTGCCGCCAGCAGGGCCGCGTGTCCACCCGGCTCACTGGCCTCGTCCAGCGCAGCGGCGAGGTATTCCTGGGTGAACGCCGGATCGGCGCGCAGCAACTCCACGATGACATCGTCATGCGAGCGGCTGGCGGGTGATGCTGCTTTCATGTCGGTTTCCTTCTGCGTTGCTGCCAGTCGTTCCAGTAGGTCAGCGCGGTGTTGATGTCGGCCTGCTGCTTGCGCTTGTCGCCGCCGATCAGCAGCAGCACAAGTCGCTTGCCGGCCATCGCGTAGTACACGCGGTAGCCCGGCCCCCAGTCGATGCGAAGCTCCCAGACGCCTTCGGCCACCGGCTTGCAGTCGCCAAAGTTGCCGGCCCCCATGCGGGAGACACGCACTGCAACGCGGGCGCGGGCCTGACGGTCGGCAAGCGCCGTGAGCCACTGAGCGTAGGGATCGTGCCCATCGTCGGTCAGGTAGGTCTGGATGTCGTACATGGGGTCTGTGAATTATGCGTTACAGATGAGTCTGGTGTCGCGGCGATCGTTCCGCCTGTGATGCCTTCATTGCACCTGTCAACGCCAGTCATGTCACTGACATCAACTCAGGGCGCATTCGTGTCAGCGGTCAACGGATCCAGCGAAGCCAGCGCGCTTTGGATGTCGAGCATGCGCTGACGATTTCCTTCAAGAGCTGCACGAGATCGTGGCGACCACCCAAATACATCAATGGATCGAATAATAAATTCCCCAAGCATGGCGTAGGCAGTCAGCGCATGTTCATGTGCCTCAATTTGGTAGCTAATTTTCTCCTTGGAGGTACCAGTTTTTTGTTGCTCCAGAGAATTACACCTATCCAAATGCAATTGCCTAGTAATTTCGTAAATGCTTCTGGCGCGATTTTCAATGTTGCGCGCATGCTCTTCGAGCATTTCATCTGCCATACGCAATATTTCACGGGCCACAGCAACTGTAATCCAGTCGCCATCGGGCATTCTGAATATTTTTTCGTCGTCGCGCGGAACACGGTAAAACAACAGGCGGCCATCCCGATCATGAACTTCCATGCAGCAAGTTTCGAGATACAGGCGACGCAAGCCGTCTGCCAAACGAATGTTTTCGAAGCGCTTCTCCTCTGCCCCCAGAACCATCTCTTCCCAGAATCGATGCTTTTTTATGTATCGCATCACGTTGCGTTCGCCGCCGCAGCATATGTCGCACGCGATGGCAATGGCTTTCTTGTGCCCCGCCCCGGATTGAAGGCTTTTTATATATTCTCTGGCTGCTTGGCGCTGCGTGTCCAGCGACGTTCCTTTTCCAGCAGGTCTGCCACTCTTCTTTCGCGGCAGGGCATTATGCTCAAAAACTGCGACAGATATATCGATGTATGCTTTCTGCAAGCGTTCTGGAATTATCCGACCATGCTTGTGCAGCAGCAGAAATTCATCGATCACCAAGCGATCGTCTTCTAGATTGCCGGCCTCCCATTCTGCGGCAAGGTAATCAGCCTTGGTCTTGAATATTGTCATGCTGGGAAAATGCCTGCGCCAGCAGCCGCGCCGGCAGTTGCCGAATCTCGTCCAGTTGCGCCTGTGCTGCCTGTCGCGCCTCCTCGACAACGGCCAGCCGCTCCTTCAGCGCCAGCGCAATGCGGTGTTGTTCGTCGAGCGGTGGCAGTGGGAACTCGTATGCGAAGAGTTGCTCTCGATTGAGCTTGGGCATCCGCGACCGCGCAGATGCTTCATCGGCAAATCGAGTGAAGTCGGGTGACACCAAAAGCAGGCGTGCATATGCCGGGCTCAGCCTGCGGCCATCGGTACTGATGGGATAGATGTCGGCGCTGCACAGCCCGGAAAAGTCCACCAAGCTGGCTTTTCGCAGATACGGTCGCAGCTTGGAATACAGGACGTGGCCGGCGGAAAACAGGTACTTGCCGCTTTCCATGCCGTCTTCCGCTGCGGACCTGAGTTCCCGCAGTTCCCCGGTCACAGGAACGATGTTCTCGCCGCTCACATGCGGCAAGGACGAGTACGCACTCAAACGTGGATCAACCAGCTTGGCGTCAATCCACGCGACTTCACCCAGCGCTACCAAGTTACTCATGCTCCAAACAACCTCATCTTCACGTCCTTCACCACCTCCACCCCCTTGCCCAACCCCGCCAGCGCCTTGAGCCCGCCCGCGCGGGCGATCTCGGGCACGCGCCAGAACTCGGGCGACTCCAGCGCCTCGGTGCCGCCGGCGGCGAACTGGTGCGCGAAGCCGCGCAGGACGATGGCGGTCTTGTCCGGCTGCGCCGCCAGCCACGGCGACTGCTGCGCCAGGAAGGCGTCGGCGCGCTCGCGTCGGCGCAGCGCCGGGGCCGCGTAGCCGTAGCGGGCGAACAGGTCGAAGGTGTCGAAGTCGTCCATCTGCACCAGCTCGCGCACCGCCTCGGGCGAGTAGTGTGCCCCGAGCAGATGCTCCACCAGCGCCCGGCGCCGCTTCGCCTCCACCCACAGCCCACGGAAATCCGCCAGCGTCGCGGCCTCCGCCAGCACCCGCGCCACCATGCCGCGCCGGTACTCCTCCAGCGGCACCGCCACGTCGCGCCGCACGCCGTCCACCTCGCGCGACTGCAGGATGAAGCGCCCGACCAGCTCGACCCCCACCGCCTCGCCCGTCACCAGCTCCGGCACCACCGGCGGCGGCCGGTGCTCGCCATCACCCGTGCCCGCATCGCCCGCGCCATCACCCGCCGGGCCACCGCCGCCTTCGCCGCCACCTTCCCCGCCCAGCGCCTTGCGCCCCTTGCGATCCACCGTCAGGAACTCGGTCCCGAACAGATCCGTGACCCCGGTGTAGTCGTAGAGCCAGAACTTGAACTTGCGCGTCGGCTCGTCCAGCCGCGTGCCGCGCCCGACCATCTGATAGAACAGGATGCCCGAGGCCAGCGAGCGGAAGAACACCACCGCGTTGAGCCGCTCGATGTCCACGCCGGTCGCCAGCAGATCGACCGTGCAGGCGATGAAGCAGCGCTCCCCCGAGCTGCGCATCGGCCCGAGCAGCTCCGCCCCGCCGCTGGCGGTGCATTTGAAGGCGTAGCCGTCCTTGGGCCGGCGCCCCTGCTGCGCGCACCAGTCGACGTACAGCCGCTGCATCTGCAGGGCCACCCGGTCCGCGTGCAGGTCGCGGGTGCAGAAGACGATGACCTTCTGCTCCGGCCCGCCGCTGGCGCACAGCCGCGCGAACAGGTCGGCGCACATCGCCTCGATGCGCTCCGGCAGGATCAGGTCGTCGTCGAACTGGCGCGCGCCGTATGCGGGCTTCAGCTCCTCGGCTGGAATCGCCGCGCCGGTGCGTGCGTCGATGGCGCCGAGCGTCTCGATGTCCTCGCGGGTGAAGGTGCGCCCGTCGATCGAGGGTTTCAGCCGCACGATCTCGCAGGCGGCCAGATAACCGTCCTCCTGCGCCTGGATCAGCGTGTAGGCATAGACCGGCTCGCCGAAGTAGGCGATGTTGTTGGCGCTGATGCGCTCGTCCTCGGCGGCTGCCGCCTCGATGTCCGGCGCCAGCGGCCCGTGGCGACGTGGCGCGCGCAGCCGGCGCGGCGTGGCGGTCAGGCCGATCTGGATCGCCTGCGGATTGCGCTGAAGCACCGCCGACCAGCGCCCCCAGGCCGAGCGGTGGCACTCGTCGATGACGATCACCGAAAAGGCGTTCTCGCCGTAGTGCCGGCTCAGGAAGCTGTCGGCCCCCGGCGCGCCGTCCTCGCCCGGCTCGCCGTCGATGCCCAGCGTCTGGTAGGTGGCGATGTGGACGCGGGCGTTGCGCGCCGCGTTGAGGCCGCCCGCCTCGGGGCGCACCGCCCGCACGCTGCCGCCCGGAAACGCCCGGCCGATCTTGTCCAGCGCCTGCTCGCGCAGCTCGTCGCGGTCGCACAGGAACAGCGCCGGCTTGCCCAGCAGTCCCGCCTCGTGCAGCCGCCACAGCAGGTTCGCGGCAATCACCGTCTTGCCCGCGCCAGTCGCCAGGCTCAGCAAGGCGCGCGGCGGCTGCCCCTCCTGCTGGCAGCGCAAGACCTTCTCGAAGACCGCCCGGATCGCGGCGCTCTGGTAGTAGCGCGGCCGGTCATAGGCGCGGCTGTCGGCCTGGAACAGCATCGCCGCCGCCGGCCGGCTCAGGTCCACGCCGCTGTCGCGCAGGTAGCGCGCCGTCAGCTCGGCATGGGTCGGAAACTCGCTCAGCGGCCGTACCGCGTCGCCCGGCTGCTGCGTCACCCGGTCGAACTCGGCATAGCGGTGCCCGTTGGTCGAGAACAGGTAGCGCACCGCGTGGCGCTGCAACGCGCCAGCGTAGTAGCCCTTGGCCTGCTGCATGCCCTTGAGCGGGTCGGCGTGCTCGTCCTTGGCCTCGATCACGCCCACCGGCAGCGGCTCGGGCAGGCCGGGCGGGTGGATGCACAGCAGGTAGTCGGTGCGGCCCTTGCCGGAGCGGCGCCGGCCCTTCAGATCGTCGGTCGTCGGCTCGACCGGAGCGGGTGTCTCCAGGCGCATCTTCCAGCGCTCGTCATAGCCCTTGCTGCGCAGAACCGGATCAATCAGCCACAGGCGTGTTTCCGCCTCGTTCGATCGCGTTGTCATCGTCGAGTCTTCCCTTCCCCCTGATGCACGGATTTTCCACTCTGCCCGCGAGCCCTGCGTGGGCCCTCGCCTGCGCGAGGGTGACGGAGGCGGGGCGCCGAGCCTGATGTCACTGATCATCTGCATGCACCTTCTCGTCATGCCCGCGCAGGCGGGCGGCCACGAGCGGGCAGGGCGCCAGGCCCGACAATCCGGGGCTGACCGTTCAACCCTTTGCCGCATCCGCCCGCTCCGCCATGCCCCTGCCGCTGCTCTCCGATCTCCAGGCCGCCATCGTCGATCTCGACGGCACGATGGTCGACACCCAGGGCGACTTCGTCGTCGCGCTGAACCTGACGCTGGCGGAGCTGGCGCTGCCCGGCGTGGACCGCGCCTTCGTCGAGCGCACCGTCGGCAAGGGCAGCGAGCACCTGCTGCGCTCGACGCTGGCGCAGGTCGGCGGCGACGCGGCGCTCTACGACGCCGCCTGGGCGGCCTACCAGCGCCATTACCTGGCGATCAACGGCCAGCACTCCGAGGTCTATCCGGGCGTGGTCGAGGGCCTGACGCGGCTGCGCGCCGCTGGCCTGCGCCTGGCCTGTCTGACGAACAAGCCGCTCGGCTTCGCCCGGCCGCTGCTGGCGGCCAAGGGGCTGGACGGCTTCTTCGAGCTGACGTTCGGGGGCGACAGCTTTGCCCGCAAGAAGCCCGATCCGATGCCGCTCGTCGAGACCTGCCGGGCGCTGGGCACCGACCCGGCGCGCACGCTGATGATCGGCGACTCGCGCAACGATGCCGAGGCCGCACGTGGCGCCGGCTGCCCGGTCGTGCTGCTGAGCTACGGCTACAACCACGGCGAGCCGGTGCGCGAGGTGCCGGCCGATGGCTGGTTCGACCGGATCGACGATCTGGCGCAGCCGCTCGGCCTGCCCGGCTGAGGCGAGGCGTCTCAGGCCAGTCCGGCCAGGGTCTCGCCCACCGCGTTGAACAGGCGGTCCAGCTCGTCGCGGGTGGTCTCGAAGGGCGGGCCGAACTGCAGGGTGTCGCCGCCGAAGCGCACATAGAAGCCCTGGCGCCACAGCGCCAGACCGGCCTCGAAGGGGCGGATGGCCGGGTCGCCGCCGCGCGGGGCGAGCTGGATGGCGCCGGCCAGGCCGCAGTTGCGGATGTCGACGACATGGGCGCTGCTGCCGCGCAGGCCGTGCAGCAGCTCCTCGAAGTCGGGCGCGCGTGCGGCGGCCTGGGCGACGAGCTGCTCGCGCTCGAGCAGGTCCAGCGTGGCCAGGCCGGCGGCGCAGGCCACCGGATGCGCCGAGTAGGTGTAGCCGTGGGTGAACTCGGTCACATGGCGCGCCAGCGGCTGGCTCATGAAGGTCTCGTAGATCTCGGTCGAGGCGATGACCGCGCCCATCGGCACCGCGCCGTTGGTGACCTGCTTGGCGATGTTGGCGATGTCGGGCGTGACGCCGAAGAACTCCGCGCCGCTGTGGCGGCCCAGGCGGCCGAAGCCGGAGATGACCTCGTCGAAGATCAGCAGGATGCCGTGCTGGGTGCAGATCTCGCGCAGGCGCTGCAGATAGCCCTGCGGCGGCACGATGACGCCGGCCGAGCCGGACATCGGCTCGACGATGACGGCGGCGATGTTGGAGGCGTCATGCAGCTCGATGAGCTTGAGCAGCTCGTCGGCCAGCGCCACGCCGCCGGTCTCGGCCTGGCCGCGGGTGAAGGCGCAGCCCGGCTGCAGCGTGTGCGGCAGGTGGTCGACGTCCATCAGCGGGCCGAAGGTCTTGCGGTTGCCGCCGATGCCGCCCAGCGCGGTGCCGGCGATGTTGACGCCGTGGTAGCCGCGGGCGCGGCCGATCAGCTTGGTCTTGCCGGCCTGGCCACGGATGCGCCAGTAGGCGCGTGCCATCTTGACCGCGGTGTCGGCGCTCTCCGAGCCGGAGTCGGTGAAGAAGACATGGTTGAGCGGATCGGGGAAGTGCGCGGCGATGCGCTCGGCCAGCTCGAAGGACAGCGGGTGCGCGAACTGGAAGGCGGGCGAGTAGTCCAGCGTGGAGAGCTGGCGGGCGACGGCCTGGGCGATCTCGGGGCGGCAGTGGCCGGCGCCGCAGGTCCACAGGCCGGAGAGGCTGTCGAAGACGCGCCGGCCCTGGGCGTCGATCAGCCAGCGGCCTTCGGCGCCGGCGATGAAGCGCGGATCGGCGTGGAAGTCGCGGTTCGAGCTGAAGGGCATCCAGTGCGCCTTCAGGCGCTCGGGGGACGGAGGAACGAAGGGCGAGGTCTGGGGCATGAGGCGTTCCCGTGCGCGGGCGTGAAGGGCGAGCTGAAGGGCAATGCGCCGGATTGTGGTGAGTCATTCACGTCAGTACGATTCGATATTTCATGCCATCAGTTGTCGATTCGCTCACCTGACCTTCCCCTGACCATGCGCGCGCTCGTGTCCCCCCTGGCCCAGGTGTCCGACTTCGACCTGCGGCTGCTGCGTGTCTTCAAGGCGGTGGCCGAGGCCGGCAGCTTTGCCGGCGCCGAGAGCGCGCTGGGCATCACCCGCTCGGCCATCAGCCTGCACATGGCCGACCTGGAGCAGCGCCTCGGGATGCGGCTGTGCCAGCGCGGCCGGGCCGGCTTCGCGCTGACCGACCAGGGCCGCGAGGTGCTGCGCTCGGCCGAATCGCTGCTGGCGGCGGTCGAGGACTTCCGCACCGGCGTCAACCAGCTGCACCAGACGCTGCGCGGCGATCTCAACATCGGGCTGATGAACAATCTGGTGACGCTGCCGCGCATGCGCATCACCGCCGCGCTGCAGGCGATCCGCCAGCGCAGCGACGCGGTGCGCATCCACCTGAGCATGAGCCCGCCCGGCGAGGTCGAGCGCGGCGTGCTCGATGGGCGGCTGCATGCCGGCGCGGTGCCGCTGATCACGCCGCTGTCGGGCCTGGCCTATCTGCCGCTCTACGACGAGACCTCGCAGCTCTACTGCAGCCACGGCCATCCGCTGTTCGCGCGGGCGGCGGAGGTCGACGCGGCGGCGCTGCGCGAGGCGGCCGCGGTGGTGCCGACCTACCGGATGAGCCCCGAGGCGATCGTGATGCACCAGGGCCTGAACTGCGTGGCCAGCGCCTCCGACCGCGAGGCGATCGCCTTCCTGATCCTGACCGGGCAGTTCATCGGCTTCCTGCCGGACCACTATGCCGCGGCCTGGGTCGCGCAGGGGCAGATGGCCGCGCTGGCGCCGGGCCGTCAGCGCTTCTCGGTGCCGCTGGCGCTGGTCACCCGCAAGGGCCGCCGCCAGAGCCTGATCGTCGAGCAGTTCATCGAGGCCCTGATGCAGACCTGATGCCAGCGCCGGTGCGCGCTGCTACACTGCGCCCCACCATGTTCACCACGCGCAAACACAGCATCGGCCGTGCCGCCGGGTCGCAAGACCGGGGAGCCTGGCCCTGGCGTCGCTGACCGCGATGCCTGGAGGCGGCCGCCTCTCCCACGCCCGGTGACGGGTCGGCCGCAGCAGATCCGCTGACACCTTGCTGCCGCGCCCCCATGCGGCTTGCGCCCCGACCAGCGAATCGACATCAACCAGGCCCGCGGCACGCACGCGCGTCCTGCACTGGTTCCTGACACGCGAGCATGCCGGCGGGCCCCGCCGGAGCCACACGTGATCACCGAACTCGAATTCAAGAGCCTGGCCGAACAGGGCTACAACCGCATCCCGCTGGTCGCCGAGGCCTTTGCGGACCTCGAGACGCCGCTGTCTCTCTATCTGAAGCTGGCCGGCGGCAAGCCGTTCAGCTTCCTGCTGGAGTCCGTCGTCGGCGGCGAGCGCTTCGGGCGCTATTCCTTCATCGGCCTGCCGGCGCGCACGCTGCTGCGGGCCTCGAACGGCATCACCGAGGTGGTGACCGACGGCCAGGTGGTCGAGCGCCACGAGGGCAATCCGCTCGACTTCGTCGAGGCCTACCAGCAGCGCTTCAAGGTGGCGCTGCGCCCGGGGCTGCCGCGCTTCTGCGGCGGATTGGCCGGCTACTTCGGCTACGACACGGTGCGCTACATCGAGAAGAAACTGGCCGATACCCGCCTGCCCGGCGGCATCGGCACGCCCGAGATCCAGCTGCTGCAGACCGAGGAGCTGGCGGTGATCGACAACCTCTCCGGCCGCCTCTACCTGATCGTCTACGCCGACCCGCGCACGCCCGAGGCCTACTTCAGCGCGCAGAAGCGCCTGTCGCAGCTCGCCGACCAGCTGCGCTACAGCGTGAGCGCCCCGCAGGTGAAGCGCGGCGCCTCGCACCCGGTCGAGCGCGAGTACGCCAAGGCCGACTTCGAGGCGGCGGTGCTCAAGGCCAAGGACTACATCGCCGCCGGCGACTGCATGCAGATCGTCATCGGCCAGCGCCTGAAGAAGCGCTACACCGAGAACCCGCTGTCGCTCTACCGCGCGCTGCGCTCGCTGAACCCGTCGCCCTACATGTACTACTACGACATGGGCGACTTCCACATCGTCGGCGCCTCGCCCGAGATCCTGGTGCGCCAGGAGGCGCGCACGGTGGATGGCAAGGCGGAGAAGATCGTCACCATCCGCCCGATCGCCGGCACCAAGCCGCGCGGCGCCACCCCTGAGCAGGACCAGCAGAACGAACGCGACCTGCTCGCCGACGCCAAGGAGCGCGCCGAGCACCTGATGCTGATCGACCTGGCGCGCAACGACATCGGCCGCATCGCCAAGACCGGCACCGTCAAGGTGACCGAGGCCTTCGGCATCGAGCGCTACTCGCATGTGATGCACATCGTCAGCAACGTCGAGGGCGTGCTGAAGGACGGCATGAGCAGCCTGGACGTGCTGCGCGCGAGCTTTCCCGCCGGCACGCTCTCGGGCGCGCCGAAGATCCACGCGATGGAGATCATCGACCAGCTCGAGATCAGCGAGCGCGGCATCTACGGCGGCGCGGTCGGGTATCTCAGCTTCGCCGGCGACATGGACGTGGCCATCGCCATCCGCACCGGCGTCATCAAGGACCAGACGCTCTATGTGCAGGCCGGCGCCGGCGTGGTCGCCGACTCGGTGCCCGAGATGGAGTGGAAGGAGACCGAGGTGAAGATGCGCGCGGTGATCCGCGCCGCCGAGCTGGTCGAGGAAGGTTTCTGAGGGACGGGCGTTGCACAGGACACCGCACGTGGTGTCCGTCGAGGTGCGCTTGAATGCCTGTCCGGAGTGGACGATTTCACGAAAAACCCTGTGACAAGATCGGTGAATTGCTGAGCAAATTTGCTGATCTGCATAGTCAAAGGGAGATTGACATGACCGGTCTGGCGAAGCCTGACGAATCTGTTTCTGCGTCCGTTGTGCATTCGGCGGAAGAACAACCCGCCCGGATAGCGCAAACCCCGCGCATCGAGGTGTCTGCGGCGGAGACCCTGAACCTGGCGGATTTCCAGAACTCGGTTCCGCTGATCCATGAGCTGAAGGTCGTCAATGAGACCGAATGCCACTGGTCGGCGTTGGTGGTGACCATCAGCTCGACTCCGCCGTTTTTGCAGCCCCGCGAGTGGCGTCTGGACCGGGTCGAAGCGGGTGAATGGTGCGTCATTCCACGGACCGATGTCGCCCTGGATGGCGCGATGCTGGCGCGGTTGACGGAGGCGGAAGGTGCGGTGCTGCATCTGGCGCTGCGTCAGGATTCCGAACTGCAGGTGCCGTCACAGGCGCAGGAGCTGGACCAGAAAAACCTGAATATCGAGCTGCTGCCGCGCAACCAGTGGGGCGGCCTGCGGCAGATGCCGAGCATGGTGGCAGCCTTCGTGCAGCCCAACGAGCCGGCGGTCGAGCATCTGCTCAAGCAGGCTGCTGGCGTGCTGCGTGACAACCATTGCGATGCGGCGCTGAACGGCTACGAGGGCGGGGCGCGCCATGCCTGGGAAATCGCTTCAGCCCTCTGGGCGGCGGTGTCGCGGATGGGGCTGGACTACGCGCTGCCCCCCGCCAGTTTCGAGCAGCGTGGGCAGAAGATCCGTGGCCCGCAGCAGGTGGCCGAGACGGGATTGGCCACCTGCCTGGATTCGACGCTGCTGCTGTGTGCCGCGCTCGAACAGGCGGGGCTGCATCCGCTGGTGGTGTTCACCCGTGGGCACGCCTTCGCGGGAGTCTGGCTCAAGCGCGAGGAGTTTTCGGACGCGGTGGTCGATGATGTGTCGGCGCTGCGCAAGCGCATGGCCTTGAACGAGTTGGTGGTGTTCGAGACCACTTTGCTGTCACACCGGCCAGCCCCCTCGTTCCAGATGGCGGTGGAACACGGCGCGCGCCATCTCCAGGAGGCGGCACTGGCCGAGGCGCCATTCGAGCTGACCGTGGACGTGCGGCGCGCGCGCCTGCAACGCATCCGTCCGCTGGCCAGTCCCCATGCCGTGGCTGTGCCCGCCACGCCGTCCGGCGTCCCCGGCGACGCATCTGCTCCGGCCGCCGATGCCTTCTCGATGGCCCCGGCGAGCCTGCCCATGCAGGACGAGATGCCCGAGGATCGCAAGCCGCAGACACCCGAGGACCGGCTCCAGCATTGGCAGCGCAAGCTGCTGGACCTGTCGCTGCGCAACAACCTGCTGAATTTCCGGATGGGCACGCGGGCCGTGAAGGTGGAGGCTCCCCAGCCCGCTGTCCTGGAAGATCTGCTGTCCCGTGGCACCACGATCCGCCTGCTGCCGCGCCCCGACCTGATGACGGGCGCCGATGGTCGCAGCCAGTCCGTGCATGAGGGGCGCACGCTGGAGGATCTGCGCCGTCGCCATGCCGAGGAGGTGCTGGAGCGGGGCGAGGTGTTCATCGACCTGTCCAAGGAGGAGATGGAGACCCGGCTGGTCGAGCTGTATCGGTCGGCGCGGTCGGCGTTGCAGGAGGGCGGTGCCAACACGCTGTTCCTGGCGCTGGGTTTCCTCCACTGGCATCCGGACGACAAGTCGGCCACGCGCTACAAGGCGCCACTGCTGCTGCTGCCGGTGAAGCTGGAGCGGCAGAGCGTGCGGTCGCACTTCTCGCTGAGCCTGCTCGACGACGAGCCGCGCTTCAACGCGACGCTCGCCCAGATGCTGCACCAGGACTTCCGCCTGTCCCTGAAGATCGACGAGAACGACCTTCCTCGTGATGAATCGGGTCTGGATGTCAAGGCGGTGTGGGATCGCGTGTCCACCGCGGTCAAGGACATCCGGGGCTGGGAGGTCGGCACCGAGGTGGTGCTGGCGCAGTTCTCGTTCGCCAAGTACCTGATGTGGAAGGATCTGGCCGAGCGATCCGAGCAATTGCGCACCAACGCCGTGGTCCGCCATCTGCTCGACACGCCACGCGATCCGTTCGTGTCGGATATCGCGTTCCCGGACCCCCGGCGGCTGGATCAGGAGCACAGTCCGGCGGAGATCTTCTGTCCGCTGCCGGCCGATTCCTCGCAGTTGTCGGCGGTCATGGCCGCCAGCAAGGGCAAGGACTTCGTGCTGATCGGCCCGCCGGGCACGGGCAAGAGCCAGACGATTGCCAATCTCATCGCGCAGAGCCTGGCCGAGGGACGCCGGGTGCTGTTCGTGTCGGAGAAGACGGCGGCGCTGGACGTGGTGCATCGCCGCCTGCGCGAGGTCGGCCTGGGTGAGTTCTGCCTGGAGCTGCATTCCAGCAAGGCCCGCAAGACCGATGTGCTCCAGCAGCTCCAGCGCGCCTGGGACTCGCGAGGCGAGGTCGATCAGGCTGTCTGGGAACGCGAAGCGCAGCGGCTGCAGGCGCTCAAGACGCACCTCAACGAACACGTCGAGCGGCTGCACCGCGTGCATCGCAATGGCCTGACGCTGTTCGATGCCATCGGGCGGGTGGTGGCCTCCGAGGAGCGGCAGGTTCACCGGGTGACGCTGTCCTGGCCAACGCCCGAGCAGCACGATGTGGTCGAGCTGGCTGCACTGCGGGAATTGGCGGCTCGGCTGACGGTTCACCACGGTGCCATTGGTGATCTGCAGTCGCCCGAGGTCCGCGATGCGCTGGCGCTGGTCGGGAACGGGGAGTGGTCGCCTGGTTGGCAAAGGAGCCTGACCGAGGCGATCAGCCGGACCAGCGCGGTCGTCCAGCGGGTGACCGACGCGGCACGAGGGTGGATGCAGGGGCTTGGATGGCCTGAAGTGCGCACGGGCCGTTCCGCGCGCATGGCGTTGGCCACGGTGGCGCGGGTGTCACTCCAGGCGGTGGGGCGTGACTGGCGCTTTCTGTCGCGCACGGATGCGGCACAGGTGATGCAGCGGCTGGATAGCGGCATGCTGCAACTGGCACGCCACGCCGAGCTGTCATCTCAGTGGCCGTCGCGGTGGGGGGATGAGGCGTTGGACGAGTGTCGGCGCGTGATTCCCCTGCTGCGGCGCTGGCAGACGCTGAAGGCGCAACTGTCCACGCCCTGGCCGCGTGCGATCGGTGAAACGGTGGGCAAGGGGGTGGCCTTGCTGCTGGACTGGCAGCAGACGGCCAGCCGGCTCTCTACCCGCTATGACGCTGCGATCGAGCAACTGAACGTGGCCCAGCTCGTCCGGGAATGGGACAAGGCCGAGGCGGCGGTCTGGCCGCTGTCGGCCTTGGGCAAACGCAAGATCAGCCGGCAAGTTCAGGCTCTTGCCATCGGGGCGCAGGCGCCTGCGGTGGAGGCTGATCTTCGGCTGCTGGCGCAGCTGCGCGAGTTGAGGACTGAACTGGCGGAACTGCCGGTGGATCCCATGGTCGGGGTTGCCTGGCAGGGAGCACGATCCGACCCGGAGCGGCTGGCGGCTCTGCTGCGATTCCAGGGGGTGCTGCGTACGGCGCGCCAAGGCGATGTACCTGTGGGGCTGTCAGTGCAGGGGCTCGAAGCCATCGTCGATGGACTCTGCGGTGAGGCACTGGCTCAGGATGTCCCGCGCCTGCAGGAGATGGCCCGGCTGGGCGGCGAGATCGCAAGCCTGTCGCGACTGTCTACCCTGCCCGCCGAGGTGTGGGGTGGCATCCTGTCCAGCGATCCGGATCGACTGGGCGCGGCGGTGTCGTTCCAGTCGGAACTGGTCACGCTGACGCGCCGAGGGATTCCTTCCCATGCGCATGAGGTGATCGCGCGAGGTGATTGCGGCGCTGCCATGCGTGCCGATCTGGACAAACTGCTGGCGCGGGCGCAGGTGGAGCGCCGTCTTTTGGAGGACTGGGCTGAACTGACAAGTCTCACGGGTGGGCTCTGGAAGGGGCTGGACACGGTTGAGTCGGAGGTCGAGGCGACCAGGCGGGCGCTGCAGAGTCTTGCAACCGTCATCGATCCGCTGGTGTCGGCGGGCGTGTCGGAGCAGGCGGTTCGCACGGGGCTTGCCTTGATACTGGACGGGCACCACCCAAGCATGGGAAGCGGTGAAATGGCTCGTTCGTATCTGGAGGCGCTGGAGGCCCTGGCGCCTGCCGTGGAGGATCTGCTGCGATGGGGGGACTGCTCAGACGAAGTGCGATCCGCCTGGCCGGAGCAGCCGCTGAACGTGATGGCGGCGCAGTGCGACGTGCTGCACCAGAAATCGACACGGCTGAACGCCTGGTGCGCCTGGCGGAGGGTGAACGCGGAGGCGCGGGCGGTGGGTCTGGCGCCATTGGCCTCGGCGGTCGAGGCGGGGAGGCTGCCGTCTGCCGAGATCGTGCCGGCATTCGATGCGGCCTATGCCCGGTGGTGGCTGCACGAGAAGGTCGATCGCGACCCGGCACTCAAGACCTTCGTGTCCGCTGACCACGAGCGGCGCATCGCGGATTTCCGGGCGCTGGATGAGCGATTCACCCACCTGACCCGAGACCTGATCCGGGCGCGGCTGTGCAGTCGGTTGCCCTCGCCCCAGGGTCAGCGGATCGGCTCCGAGTGGGGCATCCTGCGCCGCGAAGTGCTCAAGAAGAGTCGGCACCTTCCGCTGCGCACGCTGATCGAGCAGATTCCCTCGGCGATGACCAGCCTGGCCCCGTGTCTGCTGATGAGTCCGTTGTCGGTGGCGCAATACCTTGCCACAGGCGCCAACCTGTTCGATCTGGTGGTCTTCGACGAGGCTTCGCAGATCCCGGTATGGGATGCGATCGGCGCGATCGCGCGGGCGCGGCAGGTGGTGATGGTCGGCGATCCTCGGCAACTGCCGCCGACCAGCTTCTTCGGTCGATCATCCGGCGCGGCAGCGGACGAAGACGATGCACAGGCGGACGACAACGTCATTCCCGAGGACATGGAAAGCATCCTGGACGAGTGTCTTGGGGCCAATCTGCCGCGCATCAATCTGTCCTGGCACTATCGCAGCCGCCATGAAAGCCTGATCGCCTTCTCGAATCACCACTACTACGGCGGTGAGCTGGTGACGTTCCCGTCGCCCGTCACGGAGGACCAGGCGGTCAGCTTCCATCCGGTACCGGGTGTCTATGCCCGCAGCGGGGCACGGACCAATCTGATCGAGGCGCGAGCCCTGGTAGCTGATCTGGTCGGCCGCTTGCAGGCGCCGGGTTTCGCGGCGTCCCGGCAGACCATCGGGGTTGTCACGTTCAACGCCCAGCAGCAGCGCCTGATCGAGGATCTGCTCGACGAGGCACGACGGCAGGATCCCTCGCTGGAGCCGCACTTTGCCGAGGCCGCGCTGGAGCCCGTGTTCGTCAAGAACCTGGAGAGCGTGCAGGGTGACGAGCGCGACATCATGTACTTCTCGACTACCTACGGTCCGGACGCGACGGGTACCTTGTCGATGAATTTTGGTCCGATGAACAAGACAGGTGGTGAGCGACGCCTGAACGTGGCGGTGACCCGTGCGCGGCAGGGGCTGCGGGTGTTCTCCTCGCTGCAGCCCGAACAGATCGACCTCGGGCGTACGCAGGCGCGTGGTGTGCGCGACCTGAAGCACTTTCTGGCATTCGCCCAGCGGGGTGCAGCCACGCTCGGTCGAGGTGACCAGGGCAGCCTGGGTGGCCATGACAGTCCGTTCGAGGCGGCGGTCGCCCAGGCCCTGGAGCGTCGAGGATGGACGCTGCGTACCCAAGTCGGCGTGTCGTCGTTCCGGATTGATCTGGCGGTGGTCCATCCGGATGTGGCCGGGCTGTACCTCACTGGCATCGAGTGCGACGGTGCGACCTACCACCGCAGCGCGACAGCCAGGGACCGCGACAGGCTGCGCGAGCAGGTGCTGCGCGGGCTGGGCTGGGAGATCGTGCGCATCTGGTCCACGGACTGGTGGATTGACTGGCAGGGCACGCTCGACCGTGTCGATCTACGGTTGCAGGAATTGCTGGTGCGCAGTCGGGAGAAACGCGCGGCCCAAGCGGTGCTGCAGCAAACCTCCCCGGTGCCTGTTGAAGTACATGACCCTGTGGCCGAGCCGGGGGCCTATGCCGGGTTTGCTCCGGCCGTGCCTTCGCCACCGGAAGAGGGGGCGGATGAAGAACTGGCAGACGAGGCTCGCGCCCCTGATGACTCCAGCGACATCCAGCGCGAGGTGGCGCGCATCGTGGCGGCCGAAGGGCCGATCCGCAGCGAACTGCTGGCGCGCCGTGTCGTTCAGGCGCTTGGCGGCCAGCGTGTACGTGCCGCCTTTGGGCAGCGTGTCCATGACTGTGCTGCCGCAGCTTTCGAACAGACGAAGGAGTCGGTCGGGGTGTTCTTCTGGCCGACGAATCGATCGGTGGGTACCTTGATCGAGTTCCGGGGCGAGATGGTGTGGGCGGCAGACCGTGGCGTGGAAGAAATTTGCCTGCATGAATTGGCTGGGCTGGCGCGCGATGTCGCTGCACTGACCCGAGATGCCGAGCAGCAATTGCGTCTCATGAGCCAGCGGCTGGGGTCGCAGCGCCTGACCAGTGGTTTGCGAGCGCGGCTGATGGAGGCGAGGGCGCTGGCGGCGTGTCTGTAAGCCCATAATCTGACCATGTCCGCCAAGACTTTCCTTGACGCTCCAGCAGCAGCGATCACCGCAGTGTGGATCGGATGGCCTTGGCGTAAGCCATGTCTCTGAACTGATCCACTTCCCCGCTCCATTTTGCTCTGCGCCTGTACCTCCACAGGCATCTACGGACCCCCTGACGACAGGACCGAGCCATGCTGCTGATGATCGACAACTACGACTCGTTCACCTTCAACCTCGTGCAGTACTTCGCCGAGCTGGGCGAAGACGTGCGGGTGCACCGCAACGACGAGATTTCCCTGGCCGACATCGAGGCGATGAAGCCCGATCGGCTGGTGCTGTCGCCGGGGCCGTGCTCGCCGGCGGAGGCCGGCATCTGCATCGAGAGCATCCGCCACTTCAAGGGCCGGCTGCCGATCCTGGGCGTGTGCCTGGGGCACCAGAGCATCGGCGCCGCGCTGGGCGGCAACATCGTGCGCGCCAAGGTGCAGATGCACGGCAAGGCCGACACCATCACCACCGACCAGCAGGGCGTGTTCGCCGGGCTGCCGCAGCAGTTCAGCATCATCCGCTACCACTCGCTGGCGATCGAGCGCGCCACGCTGCCGCCCGAGCTGGTCGTCACCGCCACCAGCGGCGACGGCGAGATCATGGGCGTGCGCCACCGCGAGGTCGCGCTGGAGGGCGTGCAGTTCCACCCCGAGTCCATCCTGAGCGAGCACGGCCACGCGATGCTGCGCAACTTCCTGAACACGCCCAACCGCTGAACCGTTGCTGACGAGGAGCGCGCCATGACCATCACCAACACCGAAGCCCTGACCCGCGTCATCGAGCACCGCGAGATCTTCCACGACGAGATGCTCACGCTGATGCGGCGCATCATGGCCGGCGAGATGTCGCCGACGATGACCGCCGCGCTGCTGACCGGCCTGCGGGTCAAGAAGGAGACCATCGGCGAGATCACGGCCGCCGCGCAGGTCATGCGCGAGTGCTCGGTCAAGGTCAACGTCGCCGACCGCACCCATCTGGTCGACATCGTCGGCACCGGCGGCGACGGCTCGCACACCTTCAACATCTCGACCTGCACGATGTTCGTGGCCGCGGCCGCCGGCGCGCGGGTGAGCAAGCACGGCGGGCGCAGCGTCTCGAGCAAGTCCGGCAGCGCCGACGTGCTCGAGGCGCTGGGCGTGCCGATGACGCTCACGCCGCAGGCGGTGGCGCAGTGCATCCAGGACACCGGCATCGGCTTCATGTTCGCGCCCAACCACCATCCGGCGATGAAGAACGTCGCGCCGGTGCGCCGCGAGCTGGGCGTGCGCACGATCTTCAACATCCTCGGGCCGCTGACCAACCCGGCCGACGCGCCCAACATCCTGATGGGCGTGTTCCACCCCGATCTGGTCGGCATCCAGGTGCGCGCGCTGCAGCGCCTGGGCGCCGAGCACGCGCTGGTGGTCTACGGCCGCGACGGCATGGACGAGGTCTCGCTGGGCGCAGGCACGCTGGTCGGCGAGCTGCGCGACGGCGAGATCCGCGAGTACGAGATCCACCCCGAGGACTTCGGCCTGACGATGGCGAGCCACCGCGCGCTGAAGGTCGACACGCCCGAGCAGTCGCGTGCGCTGCTGCAGGCGGTACTGGACAACCAGCCCGGCCCGGCGCGCGACATCGTCATGCTCAACGCCGGCGTGGCGCTCTACGCCGCGAACGTCGCCGCGACGATGGCCGAGGGCATCGAGCGCGCCCGCGAGGCGCTGGCCAGCGGCCGCGCCGCCGAGCGCCTGACGCAGTTCGTCGCCCGCGCCCAGCAACTGGCAGCCTGAACCATGAACCCGAACACCCCCGACATCCTCGCCCGCATCGTCGTCACCAAGCATGAGGAGGTGGCCGCGGCCCGCGCCGCGAAGCCGCTCGCCGCCGTGCGCGCCGAGGCCGAGGCCCGTGCCGCCGACCTGCGCGGCTTCGAGGCCGCGCTGCGCGCCAAGGTCGCCGCCGGCCGGCCCGCGGTGATCGCCGAGATCAAGAAGGCCAGCCCGAGCAAGGGCGTGATCCGCGCCGACTTCCGCCCGGCCGAGATCGCCGCGAGCTACGCGCGCCACGGCGCGGCCTGCCTAAGCGTGCTGACCGACCTGCAGTACTTCCAGGGCTGCACCGAGTATCTGCAGCAGGCGCGCGCCGCCTGTGCGCTGCCGGTGCTGCGCAAGGACTTCATGGTCGACGAGTACCAGGTCCTTGAGGCGCGCGCGATGGGCGCGGACTGCATCCTGCTGATCGCCGCCTGCCTGGACGACGTGCAGATGGCCGACCTGGAGGCGGTGGCGCTCGCGCACGGCATGAGCGTGCTGGTCGAGGTGCACGACCGCGCCGAGCTGCACCGCGCGCTGAAGCTGAAGACGCCGCTGCTTGGCATCAACAACCGCGACCTGCGCAGCTTCTCGGTGACGCTGGACACCACGCTGGGCCTGCTCGACGAGGTGCCGGCGGACCGGCTGCTGGTGACCGAGTCCGGCATCCTGGTCGCTGAGGATGTGGCACGCATGCGTGGCGCTGATGTGCATGCCTTCCTGGTCGGCGAGGCCTTCATGCGCGCCGACGACCCCGGCGCGGCGCTGGCGGCGCTGTTCGCGGTCGCGGCATGACGCTGCCCGACAACCGCCTGCGCGCCCCGCTGGCCGAGGCGCTGCGCGAGGGCCTGCCCGAGGGCTGGCGGGATCAGGTCGAGGCGTTTCTGGCCGGCGCGGCCGGGCGGGCGCTGTGCTCGGCGGTCGACGCGCGTGTCGCGGTCGGCGCCGAGGTCTATCCGGCGCGGCCGCTGCGGGCGCTGCAGGGGCTAGCGCCCGAGCGGGTGAAGGTCGTCATCCTCGGCCAGGATCCGTACCACGGCCCGGGCGAGGCCGAGGGTCTGGCCTTCTCGGTCGCCGAGGGCGTGAAGATCCCGCCCAGCCTGCGCAACATCCGCCAGGAGCTGCAGGCCGACCTGGGGCTGGCGGCGCCGGTCTCGGGCAGCCTGGCAGCCTGGGTCGATGCGGGCGTGCTGCTGCTCAATGCCAGCCTGACCGTCGAGCGCGACCGTCCGGCCAGCCATGCGAAGCTGGGCTGGCAGGCGCTGACGGATGCGATCGTCGCGCGGGTGGCTGCAGCCCCGCAGCCCAAGGTCTTCCTGCTGTGGGGCGCGCATGCGCAGGCCCGCCTGCCGGTGATCGAGGCTGCCGGTGCCCACAACCACGTCATCGCCTCGAACCATCCGTCACCGTTGTCGGCCCGGCGTCCGCCGGTGCCCTTCGTCGGCAGCCGGCCGTTCTCGGCAGCGAATGCCTGGCGGCAAGGGCAGGGCGTCGAGGCGGTGGACTGGGCGCTCGAAGCGACTTCAACAAAAAAATTGCCCAAAACGCTTGCGTCGCAGATGAGCCTTTGCTAAAGTTTATGTCTCGCCCAGGAGGGGTGCCCGAGTGGCTAAAGGGGGCAGACTGTAAATCTGTTGGCTTACGCCTACGCTGGTTCGAATCCAGCCTCCTCCACCAAGCGAAATGTCCAGCGGTTGCTTCTGTCGGAAGCAGATCTGCAAGGCAAGGCGGGAGTAGTTCAATGGTAGAACCTCAGCCTTCCAAGCTGATGACACGGGTTCGATTCCCGTTTCCCGCTCCAAGTGGTTTGAAATAAGTCGACACTGGTCTGCGCGTTCTCTGCGCCCAGTCCTGTGTCGATGCCCATGTGGCTCAGTGGTAGAGCACTCCCTTGGTAAGGGAGAGGTCGCGCGTTCGATCCGCGCCATGGGCACCACCCGATACCGCCTGTCTTACTCGTCGTATTGAACGCACTCAGGAGCGCGAAATCATGGCTAAGGAAAAGTTCGAACGGACCAAGCCGCACGTCAACGTCGGCACCATCGGTCACGTCGACCATGGCAAGACCACCCTGACGGCAGCCATCACGACCGTTCTGTCGAAGAAGTTCGGCGGTCAGGCCAAAGCCTATGACCAGATCGACGCCGCTCCGGAAGAGAAGGCTCGCGGCATCACGATCAACACCGCCCACGTCGAGTACGAGACGGC
>NZ_BQWE01000015.1:0-42716 GCF_023706025.1 Sphaerotilus sp. FB-3
ACCGCTTCCCAGATCTCGTTCTCCTGTGGCTTCTTCATTCCCCCAGCTTACTGGCTCCCTGGCGGGCACCTTGAAAGGGATGGCTCGAAGGACAGCATCGCGTGCAGCGCCTCCCACACCGGCGTGAAGCAGCCCTGCAGGTTCTCGTGGTCGTAGACCGGGAATTCCGGCGGCCGGCGCGACGCGCTGGCGAAGGTCGCCAGCTCGCCGGCCAGCGCCAGCGCCAGATCGAACAGCGTGCGCGGATGCACCGAGGGCGCGCGCGCCAGCTCGTGCCAGCGCGGCTCGTGGCGGTTGAGCATCTGCAGCATCAGGAAGGCCGAGATCTCCGCGACCCCGTGGCCGAGCTGGCCCATGTCGCGCGCCAGGGACTGCGCACGCTCGCGCAGCAGCGCGTGAACGCGGCGCACGTCGGCGGGCAGCGGCGTGCTGGCGTCGAGCCGCCACGCGCCGGGAATGTGATCGCGGTCGAGCCGCACCGTGCCGTCGCTGCCGCGCTCGAGCACGCGCACCGCCGCGATCGAGGCCAGGCCGCCGCCGAGCTCGCGCTCGCGCAGCAGCCGCAGGCGCAGCTGGCCGGTCTGGATCTCCTCCGGATCGGCCGAGCCGTCGCAGCTGTCGCGCAGCCGCTCGGTGCGCGCCTCGTAGCGCGCCATGCCGCGTGCCGAGCCGGTCGTGATGCCCAGGTCGATCTCGTCGGGCCCGTCGGCGCTGGCGCGGGCCAGCGCCAGGTGGATGCGCTCGCTCTTGAGCTCGGCGGGAATCTCGAGCGGCTCGGGCGGCGCGTCGTGCTGCGGGATCGCGAAGGGCGTGCCGTCGGGCAGCACGCCGTGCGCCCGCTCGATGCCGACGCGCCCCTGGGCCAGCAAGCCCTCGTCGATCACCAGCTCGCCGAAGCCCCAGCCATGCTCGCCGGCGGCGCGCACCCGCGCATCGAGCAGCCGCTCCTGGTAGCGCGATTCCTGCTGGAAGTGGTGCGGCAGCAGGAACATGCCCTGCGACCAGACGACCTTGCTGCGCCAGCTCATCGCGGCATCCCGTCGGCGGCAGTCATGTCGGCCAGCCCGAGTGCGTGGGCGCTGGCGCGGATGCGCAGCCGGTTGGGCTGACTCGGCTGCAGCGGAACCAGCAGGCGCCAGCGAGCGCGTTCCAGGTCACGGTAGGCGGCCAGCACGCCCAGATGGCGTGCACCGGCCGCGGCCTGACGCTGCAGGCTGCGCAGGCTGGCCGGCGGCAGGATCCATTCCTCGCGGCCGAGCAGGTCGGCGCCGAGCACCTCGCGTTCGCGCTCGAACAGCGCCATGAAGTCCGCCGCCTCGAACTGCGCCGGTCCGGCCAGCTCGTACAGGCGCAGCAGCAGTGGCGAGCTGCGGCCGCGTGCATCCGGGTTGAGTTCGGCGTCGGTGCTGATCTGCAGGTCCAGCCGGGTCGGATCGGGCGACAGCAGACGGGCGATCAGCGGCTGCGGCGCTTCGGCCGGCTGTTGCCGTGCCGGCGCCGCGATGGGGGGCGGACGGCGCATCCCGCAGCCGGCCAGCGGGCCGAGCAGCAGCGATCCCAGGATGATCAGGCCGGTGCGGCGCCGCGGCTCGCCGGCGCCGCCGGCGCGCTCGGCGCAGGCATTCGACATGCAGACGAGGATAGCCGCGCACCCGTCGCGGTCACCATGACTAAGGTAACCCCGCGAGCGCGCGACTCCGGTAGGCTCGCGCGCGATTGCCCTTCATGGTCCAGGAGACAGGAGAACCCGATGCCCGCGATGACCCGCGCCCTGCAGATCCGCCAGTTCGGCGGCCCCGAAGCGATGCAGCTCGTCGAGCTGGAGGTCGGCGAGCCCGGCCCCGGCGAGGTGCGCATCCGCCACCATGCCGTCGGCGTCAACTTCATCGACATCTACCAGCGCACCGGCCTGTACGCCAACCCGCTGCCGCTGACGCTGGGCATGGAGGGCGCCGGCGTGGTCGAGGCGGTCGGCGCCGGCGTGACCCATCTGCAGCCCGGCGACCGCGTCGCCTACGCCAGCCAGCCGCCGGGCAGCTACTGCGAAGTGCGGGTGATGCCGGCGCGCTCGGTGGTGGTGCTGCCCGACGGCATCGACTTCGAGACGGGCGCCGCGATGATGCTCAAGGGCCTGACGGTGCAGTACCTGCTGCGGCGCACCCAGCCGCAGGGCGGGCTGCAGCCGGGCGACTTCGTGCTGTGGCATGCGGCGGCCGGCGGCGTCGGCCTGATCGCCTGCCAGTGGGCGCGCGCGCTGGGCCTGCGGCTGATCGGCACCGCCGGCGGCGCCGAGAAATGCGGTCTGGCGCTCGCGCATGGTGCCGAGTTCGCCATCGACTACCGCAGCGAGGACTTCGTCGCCCGGGTGCGCGAGATCACCGGCGGGCGCGGCGTGCGTGCGGTCTACGACTCGATCGGCCAGGACACCTTCGAGGGCTCGCTCGACTGCCTGGAGCCCTTCGGCCTGATGGCCAGCTTCGGCAATGCCTCCGGGTCGGTGCCGCCGGTGAACCTCGGCGTGCTGGCGGCCAAGGGCTCGCTGCATCTGACGCGCCCGACGCTGTTCACCCACCTGGCCACCCGCGAGAGCACGCAGGCGATGGCCGACGATCTGTTCGCGCGGGTGAGTTCCGGCGAAGTGCGGATTCCGGTGTCGCGCCGCTATGCGCTGGCCGACGCCGCCCAGGCCCATGCCGATCTGGCCTCGCGCGTCACCACCGGCTGCCTGGTGCTGCTGCCCTGAACGGGGCGGGGCTCGGCCCGCCGCTCAGCCGCGTGCGTTGCCGTCCGGGTCGCGGGTCTCGTCGATGACCGCGTCCCGGTAGGCATGCCAGCTGGCGTGGCCGAGGATCGGGCCCAGGACGATCAGGCCGAGAAAGCCCGGCAGCATCGCCAGCACCGTCAGCGCGGTCAGCAGCGCGCCCCAGAAGATCATCACCCCGGGCTGGGTCAGCACCAGGCGCATGCTGGTCAGGCCGGCGGTGATCGCATCGACCTGGCGGTCGAGCATCATCGGAATGCTGATGACGCTGACCGCGAAGATCAGCCCGGCGAAGATCGCGCCGACGCCCAGGTAGGTGACGATGAAGCCGATGTTGTTCGGGTCGAGCAGGGCCAGCAGCGAGCCCTTCATGTCCGGCATGCCGTCGAAGCTGACCGCGAACACCACCATCGCCGCCCGGCCCCAGAGCATTTCCAGCACCAGCAGCACGAAGCCGAAGATCGCCATCTGGCCGAGGTGGCTTTCCCAGGCGACCAGGGAGTCGCCGAAATCGGGGCGCTCGCCGCGCTCGAGCTTCATCGACACGTCGTACAGGCCCATGCACAGGAAGGGGCCCATCAGCAGGAAGCCGGCCGACAGCGCCAGCATGTAGGCCGGCGCGTTCTCGTAGACCTTCAGCAGGCCCCAGCCCATCGCGACGAAGCACAGGCCGTAGAACAGGCCGATCGAGGGGTGGCGGCGGAAGTCGGCCAGGCCTCGGGCCAGCCAGCGCACCGGCGCGCCCATCGGCAGCGGGCGCAGCCGGATCGGTGCGGTCTCCCGGGTCGTGGCCGGGTCGCCGGTCAGGGTTGCGGAGGATTCGGCCGGCGTGTTGTCGGTCGACGGATTGATCGGCGTCATTGCGCATCTCCTGTCGCTCTGCATGGAGATTAGCGCCGCCCCCCGACCCTGGACAGCCCGGGGATTCCCGGCCGGCGGCCGGCCGCTCAGCTGCGCCGCACCCGCAGCAGCTCGTCGAGGATCAGCCCGATCGCGCCGGCGGTCAGCGCGCAGTCGGCCAGGTTGAACGAGGGGAAATAGCCGCCCGGGAACATCGGCGCGAGGACGTCCCAGTGGAACTGCAGGAAGTCGATCACATGGCCGTGCCAGGCGCGGTCGATGACATTGCCCAGCGCGCCGCCGAGCAGCATGGCCACGCTGAAGGCGAACAGGCGCTGCTCGGCGTGGCTGCGGAGCATCCAGATGAACATCGCCGAGGCCGCGAAGCCCAGGCCGATGAAGAACCAGCGCTGCCAGCCCGAGGCCTGGGCCAGGAAGCTGAAGGCCGCGCCGGTGTTGTGGAGCCGCACCAGATTGAAGAAGCCGGTGATGACCTGGCCGTCACCGAGCTGGAAGCGCTGCACGATCAGGATCTTGGTGATCTGGTCGAGCACGATGATCAGGAAGGCCAGGGCCAGCCAGGGCAGCAGGCGGCCCGGACGGGCATCGGTGCGGGAGGACGAGGAAGATCGGGGCTTGGAGGACATCGCGGTCGCAAGGGTCGGAGAAAGCCGGCGCGTGGCCGGCGGATGCGCCACTGTAGCCAGTTTCGTCCCGTGAGCCGGGCGGGCCGCTGTTGGCCGGATGCATCGCCCGTTCGCGGCCCATGTGATCTGCATCACAGTACCCGCAGCCGACTGGCCAGCCTCTGATCTGGTCGCTTGTCAGGCATCATGGCGGATGGGAGAAGTCGAGCCTGCATGACCGGGCCGGGGTGGCAGACGGCCGATTGCCGCCTGGGTCGTGACGATGCAGCGCTGCGTCAGCGCAGCACCCCCGCGAGATCCTCAGAGAGTACAAGAGAGCCGATAGCCATGCTGGAACCGATCAAGTCCGCCCTCCGGAGCGCCTACTTCTCGAAGCGACTGAATCCGGTCGCGGTGAAGGCCTACTCCCGCCTGCGTCCGCCGCCCTACATGCGTCCGCGCATGGAGTTCGACTACGACGTCTGGAACGGCATCTGCGCCTTCCATTCCGACGACGGCCGCCAGATCGGCGAGAACAACACCAATCCCGAGATCTACCGCGAGATCGTCGAGACCGAGAGCAAGCCCTGCAAGTTCGAGGGCTCGCGCTACGGCCTGCCGATCAACCTGACGGCGCTGCGCAACGTGATGGCGTCCTGGGACGACGCGCTGCAGCTGGTCACCACGGTGCGCGCGAACTACATCGCGCGCCGCGGTCTGGACCACTCGCGCTTCAACCTGATGGAAGGCTATGTGCTGTCCAAGATGGGCGCGGCCTATGTGTCCTATCTGGTGCGTCGCCGCGGCAGCACCTATGCCGCGACGCCGCCGCTGGAGACGGTGTTCTTCACGCTGGGCGTCGGCCCCTTCATGGTGGTGCGCGCGCTGATGGAGAAGGGCGACCTCACGCCGCTCGATCCCGAACCGATGAGCGGCGAGCGCCTGTACGAGCTGGCCGACAGCTCCGGCTCGCTGCTGTCGGGCCTGAGCGGTCACGGCTGCGCGGGCAGCAAGAAGCTGATCACCCAGTTCCTCGACGCGACGATGAACGGCACCTACGCCAAGGAGCTGAACTCGACCGAGGTCACGCGCATGCTGTCGGCGATCGACGACTGGGACCGCTTCTACGCCTATGTCTATGCCAGCTCGAAGCTGGAGCTGCTGGTCAAGCTGGCGCAGTGCCTGAGCGCGCAGACGCTGCTGGCGCTGCAGGCCGACCCGGCCGCCGCGCTGGCACCGTCCGAGGCCGAGCTGCTCGCGCGCACGCTGGCGGGCTGCTATCACCGCGCCCGGACCGAACTCGACGACCGCACCGTGCTGGCCAATCTGCTGAAGGTGGTGCTGGCGCTGCTGGCCGAGTTCGACGACCACGAGACGCAGGCCGCGCTGACGCAGGCCGGCCTGCTCGGCCCCGACGGCCAGGCGCGCCTGGGCGAGATTTCCGGCCCCGAGGGTCGCGCCGCGGCCGCACGCCGGCTGCGCCGCATCACCGCGGTGCTGCAGCCGCGCTGCCAGCAGGAGCTGGACCTGACGAACCAGTCGCTCGATCGCTTCCAGGGCACGAAGGTCAGCCAGGACGATCTGCAGGTGCGCAGCTGCGGCGTGGCGGTGCGTGCGCTGCTGCAGTCGCTCGATGCCGAGCAGGGCCTGGATGGCCGCGCGGCCAGGGCGGCGGCCTGATGTCGGCGCTGATGGAGCAGGTCGTGCCCGGCCTGGGCACGATCAGGCTGCGACCGCTGGATCCCGAGCGCGATGCTGCGGTGCTGCACGACTGGCTGCGGCGCGACTACGCGGCGTTCTGGGGCATGCATCGGCTGACGCTCGAGCAGGTGCGCGACAAGTTCCGCGCGATCGTGGCCGAGGGCCGCATCGAGGCGCTGGTGGGCGAGCTGGCCGGCAGCGGTCGGCTGCTTTTCCTGATGGAGGCCTACCGCCCGCAGGACGATGACCTGGCGCGCTTCTACCTGGCCCAGGCCGGCGACCGCGGCTTTCACCTGATCGTCGCGCCGGCCGACGGCCCGGCGGTGCCGGGCCTGTCCTTCCACATCATGCGGCTGATGTGCCGCTGGATCTTCCGCGAGGCGGCGGTGCAGCGCATCGTGGCCGAGCCCGACCTGCGCAACGACCGGATGCTCGAGCGCTGCCTGCAGACCGGCTTCCGGCTGGACCGGGTGATGCACCTGCCGCACAAGACCGCGCAGCTGGTCACGCTGGAGCGCACCGACTTCGAGCGCATCGACGCTCGGGGCGAGATGCCGCCTCCGAAGGCCGCGCTGCCCGCCGGACGTGCGCGCAAGGTGAAGCTGCACCTGCTGGCCGGGCGCATCGGGCGCAAGCTCGGGATCTACGAGCGCAACTGGTGAGGCCGTGAGACGCCGAGGCCCGGGGTACCGGGCCTCGCCGCCTCAGGCGCAGTGGCGCGCCTCGCCCTCGCCGTGCAGGTTGCTGTCGCAGCGGCCGCAGATCGTCGGATGCGCCGGGTTGGCGCCGACGTCGTCGCGGTAGTGCCAGCAGCGCTCGCACTTCGGCGCGGTGCTCGGCGTGACGGTGACCGTCAGCGCGTCGCCGGCCGCCAGCGTGACCGCCGAGGTGATCAGCACGAACTTCAGATCGTCGCCCAGCGAGACCAGCAGCTCGAAGTCGGCCTGCGGCGCGGTGATCGCCACGGTCGCCTGCAGCGAGGCGCCGACCGCGCCGGCCGTGCGCACCGTCTCGATCTCCTTGTTGACCGCCTCGCGCACCGCGCGCACGGCCGCCCACTTGGCCAGCAGCTCCGCGTCCGGCGTGCCCAGATCGGCATAGGTCTCGAAGAAGATCGAGCCCTGCGAGGCGCCGCCGGCGAACTGCGTCCAGGCTTCCTCGGCGGTGAAGCTCAGGAACGGTGCCATCCAGCGCAGCATCGCGTTCGTGATCTTCCACAGCGCGGTCTGTGCCGAGCGGCGCGCCAGCGACTTCGGCGCGGTCGTGTACAGGCGGTCCTTCAGCACGTCCAGATAGAAGGCGCCCAGGTCCTCCGAGCAGTAGACCTGCAGCTTCGAGACCACCGGGTGGAACTCGTAGACCGCGTAGTGCTTCAGGATCTCGGCCTGCAGCTCGGCGGCGCGGCTCAGCGCGTAGCGGTCGATCTCCAGCAGCTCGGCGTCCGCCACCAGGTCGGCTGCGGGATCGAAGTCGCTGGTGTTGGCCAGCAGGAAGCGCACCGTGTTGCGGATGCGGCGGTAGGCATCGACCACGCGCGCCAGGATCCTGTCGTCGATGTTCAGGTCGCCCGAGTAGTCGGTCGAGGCCACCCACAGCCGCACGATCTCGGCGCCGAGCTTGGTGGTGATGGTCTGCGGCTCGACGGTGTTGCCGAGCGACTTGCTCATCTTGCGGCCCTGGCCGTCGGTGGCGAAGCCGTGGGTCAGCAGGCCGCGGTACGGCGCGCGGTCGTACAGCGCGCAGCCCAGCAGCAGCGAGGAGTGGAACCAGCCACGGTGCTGGTCATGGCCTTCCAGGTACAGATCGGCCTCGGGGCCCTGGTCGTGGAAGGGCGCGCGGGCGTAGTTCTTGGCGTGGCTGCCGCGCAGCACATGCTGGAAGGTCGAGCCGGAGTCGAACCACACCTCCAGGATGTCGGTGCTCTTGGTGTAGTGCGGCGCGTCTTCCGCACCGAGGATCTCCTCGGTCGTGACCCGGCTCCAGGCCTCGATGCCGCCCTTTTCGACGATGTCGGCCGCCTGGTCGAGGATCTCCATCGTGCGCGGATGCAGCTCGCCGGTGTTGACGTTCAGGAAGAAGGGCACCGGCACGCCCCAGGAGCGCTGGCGCGAGATGCACCAGTCCGGGCGGTTGGCGATCATGTCGCGCAGGCGGGCGCGGCCGTTCTCGGGATAGAACTGCGTCTGGTCGATCGCGTCGAGCGCGAGCTGGCGCAGCGTCTTCGGGGCCTTGTCGGTCGTGAACACGCCCTCGCCCTCGTCCATGCGCACGAACCACTGCGCCGCGGCGCGGTAGATCACCGGCGTCTTGTGGCGCCAGCAGTGCGGGTAGCTGTGGACGATCGGCTGGGTCGCCATCAGGCGGTCGCTCTGGCCGAGCACCTCGATGACGCGCTCGCAGGCCTTCCAGATGTGCTGGCCGCCGAAGAAGGGCAGCTCGTCGGCATAGACGCCGTTGCCCTGCACCGGGTTGAGGATGTCGTCGTACTTCAAGCCGTGCGCGATGCAGGAATTGAAGTCGTCCACGCCGTAGGCGGGCGCCGAATGCACGATGCCGGTGCCGTCGCCGGCGGTGACATAGTCGGCCAGGTACAGCGGGCTCTTGCGGCGGTAGCTGTACTTGCCGCCTTCTTCGGCCGTGACCGTGTCGTGCAGCGGATGGCGGAAGACCAGGCCCTTGAGCGCCTCGCCCTTGGCGGTGGCGATGACCGTGCCGTCCAGCTTGTAGCGCTCCAGGCACCGGGCCACCAGCTCCTCGGCCAGCAGCAGCACGCCGCGCGGCGTGTCGACCAGCGCGTAGCTCAGCTCCGGGTGCGCGTTGAGCGCCTGGTTGGCGGGAATGGTCCAGGCGGTGGTGGTCCAGATGACGGCGAAGGCCTTCTTGGCCCCGTCGCCCGGCAGGCCGCTCAGGCCGAAGGCGGCGGCCAGCGCGCCGGCGTCATCGGCCTCGAAGGCCACGTCCAGCGTGTCGCTCTTCTTGTCGGCGTACTCGATCTCGAACTCGGCCAGGGACGAGCCGCAGTCGAAGCACCAGTAGACGGGCTTGAGGCCGCGGTAGACGAAGCCGCGCTCGATCACGCGCTTGAAGGCGCGGATCTCGCCGGCTTCATTCGCGAAGTCCATCGTCCGGTAGGGGCGCTCCCAGTCGCCGAGCACGCCCAGGCGCTTGAAGTCCTCGCGCTGCTGCCCGATCTGCTCGGTGGCGTAGGCGCGGCTCCTGGCCTGCATGTCGTCGCGCGAGAGCTTGCGGCCGTGCAGCTTCTCGATCGCGTTCTCGATCGGCAGGCCGTGGCAGTCCCAGCCGGGGATGTACTGCGCGTCCAGGCCCATGAGCTGGCGCGACTTGACGATCATGTCCTTGAGCACCTTGTTCAGCGCGTGGCCGATGTGCAGCTTGCCGTTGGCGTAGGGCGGGCCGTCGTGCAGCACGAACAGCGGCGCGCCCCGGCGCGCCTCGCGCAGGCGCAGGTACAGGCCCTCGTCGTTCCAGGCCTGGACCCAGGCGGGCTCGCGCTTGGGCAGGTCGCCGCGCATCGGGAAGGGCGTGTCGGCCAGGTTGAGCGTCGCGCGGTAGTCGGTAGCGGGGGTCTGAGTCATGGCGATTCGTTCAAGCCGTCATTCCCGCGCAGGCGGGAATCCACGACGGGGGAGGTCGGTGGCAAGGGTGGGTTCCCGCGTGCGCGGGAATGGCAAGGCGGGGCGGTTGCGGCGTGGGGGCGCCGCGTTCAAATTCGGTCGCGCGTGGTCTGGCGGCGTTCGGCGGCGTGGCCGTCGAACCACAGGCGCGCGTTCACCACGTCCTGGCGGATCGCGGCGGTCAGGGCGTCGAGGCCGTCGTAGCGGGCCTCGTCGCGCAGCTTGTGCAGAAGTTCCACCCGCACGAGTTTACCGTAGCCCCCTTCGCGGCCCAGCTCGGCCGGCCAGTCGAGCACATGCGTCTCGAGCAGGATGCGTCCGGCGTCCTCGACCGTCGGACGCACGCCCAGGCTGGCCACGCCGTCGAGCGGCTGCGCCGTCATGCCATGCACCCGCACGACATAGATGCCGGCGGCGGCCGATCGGCGATGCGCGAAGCGCAGGTTCAGCGTGCGAAAGCCGTCGTCGGCGTCGGTCGCCGAGGCCCCGAGCCCGCGGCCGAGCTTGCGCCCGTGCGTCACATGGCCGCTGATGCTGTAGGGACGGCCCAGCAGCGCGGCGGTGGCGGTCATGTCGCCGCGCGCCAGTGCTTCGCGCACCGCGGAGCTCGACACCCGCAGCCCGTGCACCTCGTAGCTCATCATGCGCGCGACGTCGAAGCCGGACGCGCTGCCGGCGCGGTCGAGCATCGCGTAGTCGCCGGCGCGGCGTGCGCCGAAGCGGAAGTCGTCGCCGACCAGCACATAGCGCGCGCCCAGGCCGCGCTGCAGCACCTCGTCGATGAAGGCCTGAGGCGACTGCGCGGCCAGGTGCTCGTCGAAGCGCATCAGCACCACCTGGTCGACGCCGCAGCGCTCGAGCTCGCCGAGCTTGTCGCGCAGCGTGGCGATGCGCGCCGGCGCCTTGTCCGGCTGACCGGCCCGCGCGGCGAAGAAGTCGCGCGGGTGCGGCTCGAAGGTCATCACGCAGCTGGGCAGGCCGCGGTGGCGCGCCTCGTTGTTCAGCAGCGCCAGCATCGCCTGATGGCCGCGATGCACGCCGTCGAAATTGCCGATCGTCAGCGCACAGGCCGGCGCCAGCCCGGGATGATGGATGCCACGGAAGACTCGCATGGGACGCGATTATCCGGTGCCGCCCGGATCGTGGCTCAGATCGCGCCCGGATCGACCCAGCACCACTGGCCCGGCGCGAGCCCGTCGGGAATCGTCAGGCGGCCGAAGCGGCTGCGGTGCAGCGCCTCGACATGGTTGCCCACCGCCGCGATCATGCGCTTGACCTGGTGGTACTTGCCCTCGGTCAGCATCATGCGCAGCGTGAACTCGCCGGTGATCTCGCATTCCTCGGAGCGCACCGGCGCCGGGTCGTCGTTGAGCACCACGCCGGCGCGCAGCTTCGCCAGCTGCTCCTCGGTGACCGGGCGCGCGCAGCTCACCTCGTAGACCTTGTCGACATGCTTCTTCGGATGGGTCAGGCGGTGGATCAGCGCGCCGTCGTCGGTCAGCAGCAGCAGGCCGGTGGTGTCCTGGTCGAGACGGCCGACCGGCTGCAGGTCGCCGCCGCTGCGCCAGCGCAGCGGCGGCGGCAGCAGCGTCATCACGCTGGGCCAGTGCTTGGGCTTCTGCGAGCACTCGTAGCCGGCGGGCTTGTGCAGCAGGATCAGCGCCTTCTCGTGCCAGGGCCAGTCGCGGCCCTCGACGGTCAGCACCAGGCCGTCGGTCTCGACCGGCTCGTCCGGATCGTCGATCACCCGGCCGGCGATCGCGACCCGGCCGTTGAGCACCAGGCCGTCGCAGTCGCGGCGGGTGCCGAAGCCTTGCGAGAAAAGCGCCTGCGAGACGGAGAGCGCCGCAGCGCGGCGGGAGGATTTCTTGGCCATCGCGGAAAGTGGAAAAGAGGGTTCGGGGCTCAGGGCCTGGCGGCGGGCAGCGTGGAGGCGGTGCCGCCCAGGCCGTCGAGCGCGGCCAGCAGCGGCGCGGGCTCGCCGGACTGGCGCATGCTGACCACCTGCTTGCCGGTCAGCATGCCCTGGCGCTGGCCGGTCGCATCCAGCACCACCAGCGCCGGAATGCCGTCGTCGACCGGATTGCCGAGCTGCTGGATGATGCGGCCGTTGCGGTCGAAATGACCGATGTCGACCTTGACGGTGACGAAGCGCTCGGCCACCGGCGCCCCCAGCGCCGGCTGCGCCAGGTCATCGGCCAGGCGGCGGCATTCCGGGCACCAGTTGGCGCCGAACATCACCAGCACCCGCCGGTTCTCGCGCCGGGCCTGGTCGACCGCGCGGCCGATGTCGGCCTGGGCGTCGGCGCGGCGGTCGTAGGGGCCGGGCACCTCCGGGCGCAGATAGCGATTCCAGACCCGCTGGCCGACATGGGCCGCGGGAATCGCCAGCACCACGGCCAGTGCGATCAGCAGGGCGCGCGGGAGCTTCTTTCGCGGGGAGGAGGGCTTGCTGCTTGGCTTGCTGCTTGTCATGGGCCGCGATGATGCCAGCCCGCCAGCCGGCTCAGCCGAACACGCCGGCGGTGTCCTGCATCTGCGCGCCGACTTCGCCGAGGTGGTGCAGCGTGTCGCCCCACTGCAGCTCCATGCAGGTCAGGCGCTTGAAGGCATGCGCGCCGACATAGTCGTCGGTCACGCCGATGCCGCCGTGCATCTGCACGCACTGCTGGCCGACGAAGCGCATCGACTGGCCGAGCTGCACCTTGGCCTGCGCGACGGCGCGCCGGCGCAACTCAGGCGCGTCCGCCAGGCGCAGCGTGGCCAGATAGCTCATCGAGCGCGCCAGCTCCAGCGCCATCTTGCAGTCGGCCAGCCGGTGGCGCAGCGCCTGGAAGCTGGCGATCGGCACGCCGAACTGGCGCCGCGTCTTCAGGTAGTCGGCGGTCAGCGCGACCAGGAAGTCCATCAGCCCGACCGCCTCGGCGCACAGCGCGGCGATCGCCACGTCGGCTGCGTGCTCGAGCGCGGGCAGCGCGTCGGTCCCGGCCGCGCTCAGGCGCTGCGCCGGTGCGTCCTTCCAGGTCAGCTCGGCTGCGCGCGTGCCGTCGTGCAGCAGGTGGCCGCGCGCCGTCACGCCGGGCGCGTCGCGCTCGACCAGCGCCAGCGCCAGCCGGCCGTCGTCGTCGCGGGCGCTGACGACGAAGGCCTCGGCGCGGTCGCCGACCGGCACCAGGCTCTTGCGGCCGCTCAGGCGCCAGCCGCCGTCCGCGGCCGCCAGCCTCGTCTCGACCCGGTCGAGCCGGTAGCGCGCGCCGCTTTCCTGGTGCGCGAGCACGACCCGCGCGTCGCCGGCGGCGATGCGCGGCAGCCAGGCCGCCTGCAGCGCCTCGGGCGCGCCCGACAGCAGCACCGGCGCCACCAGCGCCGCCGCCGCATACGGTGCGCCGACCCGCCCGCGACCGAGCTCCTCCATCACCACCATCGCCTCGACCGGGCCGAAGCCCAGCCCGGCGTGCGCCTGCGGCACCGCCAGCGCGGTCAGGCCCAGCCCGGCCAGCTCGGCCCAGACCGCCGCGCTGTCGCCGCCCTCGTCGCGCACGATCGCGCGGTGGCGCTCGAAGCCGTGCGCCCGCTCGGCCCAGCGCCGCACCGCCTCGCGCAGCTGCTCCTGCTCGTCGCTGAAATCGAAGTCCATCGCCGTCTCCTTGTCCTGTGCCCAGCCCTCAGCCCAGCAGCGTCTGCGCGACGATGTTGCGCTGCACCTCGTTGCTGCCGCCGTAGATGGTGGTCTTGCGGTAGTTCAGGTAGGTCGAGGTCAGCGGGATGCAGTGCGCGTGCGCATCGCCGCCCGGCCAGACGCCGCCCAGCGCCGCGTCGCCCTGCCAGCCGGCCTCCATCGCCTCGAAGATGAAAGGCAGGCTGTAGGGGCCGCCGGCGAGCATCATCAGCTCGGTGTAGCGCTGCTGGATCTCGCTGCCGCGGATCTTCAGCAGCCCGGCCACGTCCAGCGACTTCTTCCCCCCGCGCTCGGCCGACAGCACCCGCAGCACCATCATCTCCAGCGCGACGATGTCGACCTCCAGCAGCGCGATCTGATCGCGGAATCGCGTGTCCTCCCACAGGCCCTCGGCGCGCGCGATGCGCTTGAGGCGCTCGAGCTCGCGCTTGGCGCGGTTGACGTCGGCGATGTTGGTGCGCTCGTGCGCGAGCAGGTACTTGGCGCAGGTCCAGCCCTGGTTCTCCTGGCCGACGAGCTGGTCGGCCGGCACCTCGACATCGTCGAACCAGACCTCGTTGACCTCGTGCTCGCCGTCGAGCGTGAGGATCGGCCGCACCGTCACGCCGGGCGACTTCATGTCGATCAGCAGGAAGCTGATGCCGGTCTGCGGCTTGCCTTCCGTCGAGGTGCGCACCAGGCAGAAGATCCAGTCGCCGTGCTGGGCCAGCGTGGTCCAGGTCTTCTGGCCGTTGACGATGTAGCGGTCGCCGACGCGCTCGGCGCGGGTCTTCAGGCTGGCCAGGTCCGAGCCCGAGCCGGGCTCCGAGTAGCCCTGGCTCCACCAGACCTCGCCGCTGGCGATGCCGGGCAGGAAGCGGCGCTGCTGCTCGGGCGTGCCGAAGGCCATGATGACCGGCGCGACCATCACCGGCCCGAAGGGCACGACCCGCGGTGCGCCAGCCAGCGCGCATTCCTCCTCGAACAGGTGGCGCTGCACCGCGTTCCAGCCGGGCCCGCCGAATTCCTTCGGCCAGCCCCAGCCCAGCCAGCCCTTCGCACCCAGGATGCGCGCCCAGCGCTGCAGGTCCTCGCGCGACAGGCGCAGCGCGCCGTGCACCTTGGCGGCCAGGTCGGCCGGCAGGCTCTCTGCGACCCAGGCGCGCACCTCGGCGCGAAAGGCGATTTCCTCGTCGGTGAAGGACAGCTGCATCGGCGGACTCCTCGGGCGTCGGGTGCTGGCGTCGCAGTGTAGAAATCGCCTGCCGGCCGGTCTTGTCGCTGCCGGGACAGCTCCGGGTTGATCCGGATCCGGCATGCGGGCGTCAAGTTCGGGCCTGGAATGCCGATGCTACGAACTGGTACCAGTGCCGGCGATCCGCCTCCGACGACATGAAGAAGACGCTCACCTTCGTCCATCCCGTGCTGCACCGGCACACCGATGTGTCCCTCGGGACCGATGCGGTGCTGGTGCTGGGCGGCGTCGCTGCGGCGGTGGCCGAGCTGTTCGTGATGCTGGACGCCGGCGGTGGCGGCGGTCTGTCCTGGCCGGTGCTGGGCGCCGGCATCGCGCTGGCCCATGCGCGCCAGTGGCGCCATCTGCGCACCTGGCCGGTGGTGGCCTCGCTGGCGCTGGCGCTGATGTCTTCCGGCCTGTCGATGCTGATCACCGGATGGGTGCTCAACCGCGGCATCGCGCGCCGCTACCGGGGCGCCGGCTGGAAGGTGCGCGACACCGAGGGCGAGCTGGGCGAGTATTCCTCGCGCTTCCTGGCGGTCGACGGGCTGGGCTTTCGCGAGAGCGACCTGATCGGCGGGGTGGTGCGCCGCCATCTGAAGGCCGGACTGGAGCCGGCAGACATGCCTGTCGGCGAGGTGCTGGAGCCGGTGACGCCCCCGGCGCGGCGGCGACGGCGCAGCAGCCGCACCGCGACAGCCCAGGTGCTGCCGCCTTCGCTGCCGACGCTGCTGAACCGGCCGGTGGAGCGCCGCCGCACGGCCGAGACCTCCACCACCGCCGAGGCCGACACGCCGCGCTGAGCGGCACGGCGCGTCTCGACGCGCGCGGTCAGGGTCAGCGCCCTCGGTCAGTCCATCAGTCGCGGAAGTTGTTGAAGCTCAGCGGCGCTTCGGTGACGGTCTTCTTCAGCAGCGCCATCGCGGCCTGCAGGTCGTCGCGCTTGGCGCCGGTCACGCGCACCGTGTCGCCCTGAATGCTGGCCTGGACCTTCATCTTGCTGTCCTTGATCGCCTTCTGGATCTTCTTGGCCAGATCGCTCTCGATGCCGGCCTTCACGGTCACCTTCTGCTTGAGCTTGTCGTGGCTCATCTTCTCCGGGGTGGCGGTCAGGTCGAGGAAGCGGATGTCGACGCCGCGCTTGGCCATCTTGCCCAGCACGATGTCGGTGACGTTCTTCAGCTGCAGGTCGTTGTCGGCGAAGAGCGTGATCTCCTTGTCCTTCAGCTCGACCTTGGCATCGCTGCCCTTGAAGTCGAAGCGGGTGCCGATTTCCTTGTTCGACTGGTCGATGGCATTGCGCACCTCGACGAGATCGGGTTCGAGGACGGTGTCGAAGCTGGGCATGGCGGGTTCTCTTTCTGGACGACGGGCGTCGAAGGGGTTCGGAAACAGGGGAAAATTCTGCCATGCGCATCGAAACCGCCGTCAATCTGCGGGCCTGGAACACCTTCGGCCTGCCCGCCATCGCCCAGACGCTGATCCACATCGACGAGGAGGCCGACGTGCGCCGCGTCGTCGATCATCCCGAATTCGGCCGTGCGCCGAAGTTCGTGCTCGGTGGCGGCAGCAACATCGTGCTGGCGCGCGATGTCTCCGCGGTGGTGCTGAAGGTGGCCATCGGCGGCATCCGGCTGCTGGAGACCCGCGACGACGCCTTCATCGTCGAGGCGGGTGCGGGCGTGCCCTGGCATGAACTGGTCGCCTGGACCATCGACCAGGGCCTGCCGGGGCTGGAGAACCTGGCGCTGATCCCGGGCACGGCGGGCGCCGCGCCGGTGCAGAACATCGGCGCCTACGGGCTGGAACTGCAGGACCGCTTCGAGTCGCTCGACGGCGTCGACCTGGTCACCGGCCGGGGCTTCACGCTCGACGGCCGGCTGTGCCGCTTCGGCTACCGCGACAGCGTCTTCAAGCACGAGCTGGCGGGGAAAAGCGTCATCACCCGGGTGCGCCTGCGCCTGCCGCGGCCGTGGCGCCCCGAGCTGGGCTATCTGGACCTGCAGCGCAAGATCGAGGAAACCGGCATCACTGCACCCGACGCGCGCCAGATCTTCGACTGGGTTTGCCAGGTGCGCCGCGCCAAGCTGCCGGACCCGGCGGTGATCGGCAATGCCGGCAGCTTCTTCAAGAATCCGGTGGTCACGCCCGAGCAGTGCCGCGACATCATCGCGCGCGATCCGCATGTGGTGCACTACCCGATGGACGACGGCAGCTTCAAGCTTGCCGCCGGCTGGCTGATCGATGCCTGCGGCTGGAAGGGCAAGACGGTGGGCGGCGCGGGCGTGTATGAAAAGCAGGCGCTGGTGCTGGTCAACCGCGGCGACGCCCGTGGCGCGGAGGTCATCACGCTGGCGCGTGCGATCCAGGAAAGCGTCTACGGCCGCTTCGGCATCCGCCTGGAGCCCGAGCCGGTGGTGGTGGGCTGAAGCGCTGGGCGGGCGCGTCAGCGCTGCCAGCGGCCGCTGCGGATGTCGTCGTGCGTCAGCCGCTCGACCTCGACCGGGCTGACCCCGCCGGCCACGCCCAGCCGCACCGCCGCGCTCAGGGACAGGTCGATGATGCGGCCTGGGTGAAAGGGGCCGCGGTCGTTGACCCGCACGATCACCTCGCGGCCGTTGAGCGGATTGCGCACCCGCGCATAGCTGGGAAGCGGCATCGTCGGGTGCGCGGCGGTCATCGCGTACATGTCGTAGATCTCGCCGCTGGCGGTGGGAGCGCCGTGGAACTTGGTGCCGTACCAGGAGGCCAGGCCGCTTTCGCGCAGCGGCTCGTCGGTGGTCATCGGCACATAGCTGCGCCCGAGCACCTGATAGGGCTTGTTCGGCCCGCCCCGGCGCAGCGACTCGACCCGGGGCTCGGCATCGGGCACCTGGTTCAGGTCGAAGGGCCAGCGTGCCGGCGCGCCGTCGCGTGCGGCCGGATCGACCCGCTTGCCGCGCTGGCCGCGCTCCGGCGTGCTCGAGCAGCCGGCCGCCAGCAGCACGGCCGCCAGCAGCGCCGGCAGGCCGCGCCGGCCGAAGCCCGAGCGGCTCAGGAAGGACAGATCGATCATCATCGGCGTCATGTCGGTTGAACGAGGAGTGATGGATACCATCGCCGCACGAAAAGGCAGCGATGAATGAATCCCCGCATGAAGGGTCATTCTGTATTTTCCGTGCAGCATGTCACGGTTGAATCCAGATCACCCTGTCCAGGGGATGGACGGGGCGCGGTGTCGCTGCCGCCCGTGCGGCTGTCGTGGCAAAACACCATGGCTGTCTGCTGTCCGGGCCTGGTGGTGATTTCTGACCGAGGCATATTCACAGGCGGCGCCCGAGTTTCTCCCGCGTTCACGGGGTCAAGCCAAGAAATGGGTGCATTTTCCGGATCGGGCGGCGTACGCTGCATTCCGTGGGCACTGTCGTCAGCCCCGCGGATGCCGGTCCAGACCGGGATTCCACGGAAACAGGCGGGTCGCGGCTGTCCATCGCGAGCCTTTCCATACCGGGAGAACCATTTCATGCGCAAGACCTTCATTGCCCTGGCCGCCTCGCTGCTGGCCGCCACCGCCGCTCACGCGTCCACCAACCTGGTCGCCAACGGCACCTTCGACAACCCCGACCTGGCCACCGGCACCTTCGAGCAGGTCAGCACCGTCGGCTTCGGCAACCTGCAGTGGGGCTACTACTCCGGCGGCACCGGCGTGACCAAGCTGGTCGACGTCGCGGGCGAGCAGTTCGCCCAGATCGCCACCGGCGACATCCTGTACGCGGGCTTCACCGCCACCGTGACCGGCACCTACGACATCAGCTTCGACTACTCGGGCGGTGGCATCTGGGGCCTGACCGGTGCCGGCTGGACGCCGTCGATCGTCGACTACTCCTTCGTCACCCCGTCGGCCGCCTGGACCAGCCAGGCCGCCAGCGCGAACCTGGTGGCCGGCGAGTCGTACAAGATCTACTTCGGCGGCATGGTCACCCCGCCGGACTTCCACCCGACGCTGAACATCGACAACGTGTCGGTGGCCGCAGCGGTGCCGGAGCCCGAGACCTACGCGATGATGCTCGCCGGCCTGGGCGCGCTGGGCATGATGAGCCGCCGCCGTCGCCTCGGCGGCAAGGCCTGATGCCTGCCTGACCCACCCGCCGCACTCGCGTGCGGCAGGTGTGCGGTTGTTCTCGCCTCCACCCCCCCGGGCCCGCGTCCGGGGGGTTTTTATTTCTGGCGCAGAGCCGAGGGGTTTTGTTTCAGGGTTTCCTGATTGAAAGAATAATATCCTGGATTGACTTGATCCCTCGGATGGGGTGGTTTTTAAGGGTGGGTGGATGATATTTGACCGACCCCTGTTCATGGGTTGGCATCAGTTTGCGGGGGAGATGGGAATCTCCATTCGCCTTAATCTTCGATCGCTGTCCGGGACAGGACCCTAGACTGCAAATGGTGCTTTCTCGGCCCCGAGAGGGGTTTGCATCTCATCCAACCCGCTTCGACTGGAGTATTCCTCATGCGCAAGTCCATTCTTTCCGCCGCCGTCGCCCTGCTGGCGATCGGTGCCACCGCCGGTGCCCAGGCCCAGAACGTGATCGCCAACGGCGACTTCGAGCTGTCGAATGTCGCCACGGGCGGCTTCGAGAACTTCGCCAACATCTCGGCCACCCAGGGCTGGAACAATCTCCAGTGGGGCTCGTACAGCGGCACCTCGTCGATCGTCGACGTGGCTGGCGACCAGGCGGCTCGTGTCAACGGTGGCGACGTCATCTGGTCTGCCTTCCAGGTGACCACCGCCGGCGACTATGAACTCAGCTTCGATGCGGTCGGCGATGGCTACTACTCGCTGTACAACGCCTCCACCAATGTCGAGCTGGACCGTGTCTTCGTGCAGCAGGTCACCGAGACCACGCTGCAGTCGGCTGCCTACTCGCTCAATACCGGTGATGTCTATCGCCTGTACTTTGGCTCGACCGTGCTGCCGCCGACCTTCAGCAACTCGCTGACCGTCGACAACGTGACGGTCGCTGCGGTGGTGCCGGAGCCCGAGACCTACGCGATGATGCTCGCCGGTCTGGGTGCGCTCGGCCTGATGAACCGCCGTCGCATGAACGGCAAGCGCGCCTGAGCGCCTTCTGACCGTTCTTCTCCCGGCATGAATTGACAGGCGCCCTGCGGGGCGCCTTTTTTGTTGCCGCTATCGCAGCGTCACCCAGACCGGCGCGTGATCGCTCGGGCGCTCGTTGCGGCGCGGGCCGCGGTCGATGCCGCAGGCCGAGGCGCGTGCGGCCAGCGGCGCGCTCAGCAGGATGTGGTCGATGCGCAGGCCCTGGTTGCGGCGGAACGCCAGGTTGCGGTAGTCCCACCAGCTCCAGCTGCGCTCGGGCTGCTCGAACAGGCGGAACGCATCGCTCAGGCCCAGGTCGAGCAGCGCCCGGAAGGCGGCGCGCTCCTCGTCGGTGCAGTGGATCTGGCCGGCCCAGGCGACCGGATCGTGCACGTCGCGGTCCTCCGGCGCGATGTTGAAGTCGCCCATCAGTGCCAGCGCCGGATGCGCGTCCAGCTCCTGCGCCAGCCAGCGCTGCAGCGCGGCCAGCCACGCCCGCTTGTAGACGAACTTCTCCGAGTCCGGCGCCTGACCGTTGGGGAAATAGGCGCCGACGATGCGCAGGCCCCCGACCGTCGCGGCGATCACGCGCGCCTGCGCATCGTCGAGGCCGGGAATGTTGCGGGTGACCTCGGTGATCGACAGGCCTGAGCGGGCCAGCAGCGCCACGCCGTTGTAGGTCTTCTGGCCGAACCACGCGCAGTCGTAGCCGGCGGCCTGCAGCGCGTCGGCGGGGAACTTGTCGTCGGTCAGCTTGGTTTCCTGCAGCACGACGATGTCGGGCGTGGCGGCGGCGAGCCAGTCGAGCAGCTGCGGCAGCCGCACCGACAGCGAGTTGACGTTCCAGGTGGCAAGTTTCATGGTGCGCGCATGGTAGCGGGGGCGGCGGCGCAGGCCAGGGCCGCGGCTTCCATCGCCGCGCCGAGGCTGGGCGCCACGCCATGGGTGCCCAGCTGCGCGACGAAGCCCGAGCGCTCCAGCAGCGAGCGCGGCTGCGTGTTGAGCGCCGCGACGATCAGCCGCACGCCGCGGCGCTGCAGCTGGCGGTGAAGCTGCACCAGCGCGTCGACGCCGGAGGTGTCGACCGAGATCAGCCGGTGCATCTCCAGCACCAGCACCCGGGTGTCGGGGCGCAGCCGCTCGGGCAGCGCCTCGACCTTGCCGATCGCGCCGAAGAAGAGCGTGCCGTAGAGGCTGTGCACCTCGACGCCAGCGGGCGCCCCGGGCAGGGTGTCCTGGAAGGTGGTGGCGTCGATCTCGGGATCCGGCGCCAGGCGCTCGATGCGGAAGAGCTGGCTCATGCGCCAGATGAAGAAGCCGCAGGCCAGCAGCAGCCCGACCTCGACCGCCACCGTCAGGTCGAAGATCACCGTCAGGAAAAAAGTGCCCAGCAGCACCGCGCGGTAGGGCAGCCTGAAATGCCGCAGCCGCGCGAACTCATGCCACTCGCCCATGTTCCAGGCGACGAACAGCAGGATGCCGGCCAGCACCGCCAGCGGCACATGCAGTGCCAGCGGCGCGGCCGCCAGCATGATCAGCAGCAGGATCAGCGCGTGCAGCATGCCCGCCACCGGCGAGGTGGCGCCGGCGCGCACATTCGTCACGGTGCGCGCGATGGTGCCGGTGGCCGGAATGCCGCCGAAGAAGGGCACGACCACATTGGCCACGCCCTGGGCCATCAGCTCCTGGTTGGGGTCGTGGCGGGGCGCGTCGATCATGTTGTCGGCCACCCGTGCGCACAGGAGCGACTCGATCGCGCCCAGCAGCGCGATGGTCAGCGTGGGCATCAGCAGCTGCTTGGCGGTGGCCCAGTCGAAGTCCGGCGACTCGAAGCCGGGCAGCGACTGCGGAATGCCGCCGAAGCGCGAGCCGATCGTCTCCACCGGCAGCCCCAGCAGCGTGCTGAAGGCGGTCAGCGTGACCAGCGCGACGATCGGGCCGGGCAGGCGCGAGACCACCCGGGCGCTGCGGCCCTCGACGATCTCGCGCGGCAGGAAGGTTCCCGGCTTGAAGATCCGTGCCCAGACGAACAGCCCGGCCAGGCAGACGCTGCCCAGGCCGAAGGCCCAGGGGTTGAAGCTCTCGCGGTGCAGCCACAGCGTGTGGATCTGTGCGAAGAAGTCGGCGGGCATCTTCGCGATGTCCAGTCCGAACAGGTCGCGCAGCTGCGACAGCGCGATCAGCACCGCGATGCCGTTGGTGAAGCCGATGACGATCGACACCGGGATGTAGCGCACCAGCGCGCCCAGTTTCAGCAGCCCCATCAGGAACAGCAGCACGCCGGCCAGCATCGTCGCGATCAGCAGGTTGGCCAGACCGTGGCGCTCGATGATGCCGAAGACGATGACGATGAAGGCGCCGGCCGGCCCGCCGATCTGCACGCTCGATCCGCCCAGCAGCGAGATCAGGAAGCCGGCGATGATCGCGGTGTACAGGCCCTGCTCGGGCTTGACGCCGCTGGCGATCGCGAAGGCCATCGCCAGCGGCAGCGCGACGATGCCCACCGTGGCGCCTGCGCCCAGGTCGGTCAGGAAGCGGCCGCGGTCATAGCCGCGCAGGCTGTCGAGCAGCCGGGGACGAAAGCGGTGCAGCCGCTCGGGCAGGGCGGCGAGCACACCGGACAGGGTGTCGGACAGGGAACGGGAATTCACGCGGGCACTCCGGAGACGGAACGGAGCCTGGGCCGGGCGCGCGTCCAGCGCGGCGGGCGGAAGGCGCGGGGGCGATCAGGAGAGCGTGCGTGCGGGCGGGCCGCAGTGGTGGCGCAGCGCGATGAAGCGCCGGCGCCGGCTCAGCGGCCGGACGGCGTCTTTCGGGCGGGGCACCGCGTGCATGGTGTCGCGATTGTGCATCGCGATGGTGCGGCTGCGGATCGGTGAATGCGCGCGTGCCGGTGCGGGCACGGGCTGGATCGCCGACGATGGCTGCCTTGTCTCCGGATCGCTCATGTCCTCGCGTTCGCCTTCCTCGTCATCGCCGCGCGGCTTTCGCGGCAACAAGTCCAGCCTGCCCAGCAAGCCCTGTGCCGCCTGCGGACGCGAGATGAGCTGGCGGCGCGCCTGGGCGCGCTGCTGGGACGAGGTGAAGTACTGCTCCGAGGCCTGCCGGCGTGCGCCGGCTGCGGTCAGACGACCCTGATGCGCGCCGTTCAGGCGTGAATGTAGCGCCCGAACACCTCGCCGAAGTCGCGTCGGGCGTGGCGCACCAGCACCGCCTCGTTGAGGTTGTCGAGCAGCGCGTTGAACTGGTCGGGCAGGTCGCGCGGCAGGCCGACCTGGCCGATGCGGTACATCGACGACATCGCGCCGAGCACCTTGAAGGCGTTGCTGCGGCTTTCCTCGTCGCGCGCCTGCAGCCGGCCGATCGCGATCAGTGCCTTGTAGACATCCTTGAGCTGCTCGAGGAACTGCTTGCGCACATCGATGCTGAAGGCGGTGCCGCCGATCGAGAACTTCAGCTCCACGTCCATGTCGACGGTGCCGGCGGTCTCGATGGTGACGCGCTCGATGACCGAGTCGGCGTAGTCGTGGCGCTTGATGGTGCGCTTGGACGAGACGGCCGAGTCGCCGTCGACATGGATCAGCGCCAGGTTGGTGAAGCAGTACTCGTCCTTGCGCGACTTGATCAGGAAGAAGATCTTCTCGCCGTCCTCGTGGAAGAGGTAGTCGTCGGCGTCGACGCTGCCGTAGTCCTTGGGCTGGATGATGGTGCCGATGTCGCTCAGGCCGAGGGCCTCGGAGGCCAGCTTCTTGAACATGCTCAGTCTCCCGGAACTGGAGAAATCATTGGAGGAATCACGGATGGGCCGCAAGGGGCGCGGCAGTGCAGCATAGTCCGATCACGGCAGGACCGCGGAAAGGACAAGGATGATGCAAACGACGATTGACGCGCGGCACTCGCTGCTGCTGGTGGTCGACGTGCAGGCGCGGCTGGCGCCGGCGATCGACGAGGGCGCGGCGGCGGTGGAGAACAACCGCCGGCTGCTGCAGGCGGCGCAGCCTCTGCAGGTGCCGGTGCTCGTGACTGAGCACTATCCGCAGGGCCTGGGCGCGACGGTCGAGCCGCTGCAGGCGCCGATGGCCGCGGCCGGCGCCACGGTGATCGAGAAGATCCACTTCGGCGCGACCCGCGAGCCGGGCTTTCTCGAGCGGCTGCGCGGCTTCGGGCGCAGCCAGATCGTCCTGACCGGCATGGAGGCGCACATCTGCGTGCTGCAGACCGGCCTGGGCCTGCTCGAGGCGGGCTTTGCGGTGGCGGTGGTGGCCGACGCCAGCGCCTCGCGCACCCGGGCGAACCGGGAGGCGGGCCTGGCGCGGCTGGCCCGCCACGGCGCCGAGATCGTCACCACCGAGATGGTGATCTACGAGTGGCTGGAGCGCGCCGGCACCGCGGACTTCCGGGCGCTGCTGCCGCTGGTGCGCTGAGCGGGGCGGCAGCGGGGCGGCAGCGGGGGGCGGGCTTCAGCGCACGCGCATGCCCGGCTGCGCGCCGGGGAAGGGCTCCAGCACGAAGACGCCCGGATTCGTCTTCTCGTCGGCATGGCTGGCGGCCAGCACCATGCCTTCGCTGATGCCGAACTTCATCTTGCGCGGGGCCAGGTTGGCGACCATCACGGTCAGCTTGCCTTCCAGGTCTTGCGGCTTGTAGGCGCTGGCGATGCCGGAGAAGACGTTGCGGGTGCGGCCTTCGCCGGCATCGAGCGTCAGGCGCAGCAGCTTGGTCGAGCCGTCCACCGTCTCGGCCTTGACGATCCTGGCGATGCGCAGGTCGACCTTCGTGAAGTCGTCGATCTTGATCTCGGGCGCGATGTCCTCGCCGCCGGGGATGAGCTTCTCGGGCTCGGGCGCGGCGAAGAGCTCTTCCAGCAGCTTCGGATCGACGCGCTGCATCAGGTGCTGGTACTGGCCGATGGCGTGCGCGCCCAGCGCGCGCTCGGTGGCGCGGAAGTCCAGCGGCTCGACCTGCAGGAAGGCCTCGACCTGCGCGGCCAGCGCCGGCAGCACCGGCTTCAGGTAGATGGTCAGCAGGCGGAAGGCCTCGATGCAGACGGTGCAGACATCCTGCAGCACCGCATCCTGGCCGGCCTGCTTGGCGATCTCCCAGGGCTTGTTCTGGTCGACGTACTCGTTGACGCGATCGGCCAGCGCCATGATCTCGCGCAGGACCTTGCCGAACTCGCGCGCCTCGTAGAGGCCCGTGACCGTGTCGCGGTGCGCGCGCAGCGTGTCGAGCAGCACGCGGCCCTCGACGCCGACATCGGCGCTGAGCCGGCCGCCGAAGCGCTTGGCGATGAAGCCGGCCGCGCGCGAGGCGATGTTGACGTACTTGCCGATCAGGTCGGCATTGACGCGGGCGGTGAAGTCGTCGCGGTTGAAGTCGACGTCCTCGACATGCGAGTTGAGCTTGGCGGCGATGTAGTAGCGCAGCCACTCGGGGTTCATGCCCAGCGACAGGTACTTGAGCGGGTCCAGGCCGGTGCCACGGCTCTTGCTCATCTTCTCGCCGTTGTTGACGGTCATGAAGCCGTGCACGAAGACGTTGGTCGGCGTCCTGCGGCCGCTGAAGTGCAGCGTCGCAGGCCAGAACAGCGTGTGGAAGTAGGTGATGTCCTTGCCGATGAAGTGGTACTGCTCGATGTCGGGCGAGGCCATGAACTCGGCGAAGCTGCGGGTGTCGCCGTACTTCGCGGCCGGGCCGCCCTTGTCGAACCAGTTCTTCAGCGAGGCCAGGTAGCCGATCGGCGCATCCAGCCAGACATAGAAGAACTTGCCCGGCGCGTCCGGGATCTCGATGCCGAAGTAGGGTGCGTCGCGGCTGATGTCCCAGTCGCCCAGGCCGCCCTGGCCCTCTTCATCCTTGGTGAACCATTCCTTGATCTTGTTGAGCACTTCGGGCTGGAGCTTGCCCGGCTCGGTGGTCCAGTTCTGCAGGAACTCGACGCAGCGCGGGTCCGACAGCCTGAAGAAGTAGTGGTCGCTGGTCCTGAGCACCGGCGTGGCGCCCGACAGCGCCGAGTACGGGTTCTTCAGCTCGGTCGGGCTGTAGACCGCGCCGCAGGACTCGCAGGAGTCGCCGTACTGGTCCTTCGCGCCGCACTTCGGGCACTCGCCCTTGATGAAGCGGTCGGGCAGGAACATGCCCTTCTCGGGGTCGAAGAACTGCTCGATTGCGCGGACCTCGATCAGGCCGTTGTCGCGCAGGCCGCGGTAGATGTCCTGCGCGAGTTCGTGGTTCTCGACGCCGTCGGTCGAGTGCCAGTTGTCGAACGAGATGTGGAAGCCGTCGAGGTATTCCTTGCGGCCGGCGGCGATGTCGGCCACGAACTGCTGCGGCGTCTTCCCGGCCTTCTCGGCGGCGATCATGATCGGCGCACCGTGCGCATCGTCGGCGCCGACGAAATGCACCTGGTGGCCCCGCATGCGCTGGAACCGCACCCAGATGTCGGCCTGGATGTACTCCATGATGTGGCCGATGTGGAACTTGCCGTTGGCGTAGGGCAGGGCGGTGGTGACGAAGAGCTGGCGGGTCATGGTGGCGTCCGTGGGCGCTCGTGGCGCCGCTTGAGGCGGTGGCGTGTCGGAAAGCCGTCGATTCTAGGGCGCCGTCCCTGATATCGTCGCCGCATGACGCCTTCGCCGACCTCTCCCGCCCCGGTGCTGACGCTGACCGCCCTGGGTCGGTGCGTGCCGTTGGCGCCGGGCCAGTCGCTGCTGGAGGCTGCGCGCGCCGCCGGCCTGCGGCTGCGCAGCGCCTGCCGCAACGGCACCTGCCGTGTCTGCCTGTGCCGGGTCACGGCCGGCGAGGCCCATCTGCGCTACCGCGTCGACTGGCCCGGCCTGAGCCCGGAGGAGCGCGCCGAGGGCGGCTGGACGCTGCCCTGCGTCGCGCTGGCTGACGGCGACGTGGCGATCGACGCCACCCTGGATCCGCGCACCGCCCCGCGCTGAAGTCCGGGACGACGGCTGATCGCCCCGGTCATCGGCCGATTTCAGCGCGCCGGCCGCAGGTCCAATCGGGCCGGTCGCGGGAAGGTGTCGATGGCAGTTTGGAGTCGATCAGGCGGGATGGCGGGTGTCGGCCCTCGGGGCTCGGCGGCGCGGTCGTGGCCGGCGCCGCGCCTGCTGCACGGGCTCCTGCTGGCGCTGCTGCTGGTGTTGCTGGTGCCGCTGCCGACACGCGCCGTGCCGGCGGCCTCGCCGACCGAGCCGACGATGCGGGTGCTGGAGGATGCCGCCGGCGCACTCGATGCCGCGCGGGTGCTGGCTGCGCCGGGCTGGCGGGCGCTGCCGGCCGGCGCACCCAATCTGGGCTACTCCGACGCGGTCTGGTGGTTCGACCTGCGCTGGGATCCGCCGCCCGGCGGCGGGCGCTGGAGCCAGCTGGAGCTGGCCTATCCGGTGCTGGACCAGGTCGAGATCCGGCTGTTCGACCGCGACGGGGTCGAGCGCGGCCACTGGCGGCTGGGCGACAAGCAGCCCTTCGGCCAGCGTCCGGTGCCGCATCGCCACTTCATCGTGCCGCTGCCGCGTGCCGCGCCCGGCCAGGAGGCGGTGCGGGCCCTGGTGCGGGTGCACACCAGCAGCGCGGTGCAGCTGCCGGCGCAGCTCTGGACCGAGCAGGCCTTCCTGGCCGGCGAGCAGCTCGACCAGCTGGTGCAGGGCCTCTATCTGGGCGTGATGCTGGGCATGCTCGCCTACAACTTCTTCCTGTGGCGGGTGATGCGCGAGCGCGTCTACCTCTGGTATGTGCTGTGGGTGGCGGCGATCGCCAGCTTCCAGGCCTCGATCGGCGGGCTGGCCTTCCAGTACCTGTGGCCCGAGGCAACGCAGTGGAACGACCGTGCGATCGTGGTCTTCCTGGCGCTGGCGGTCACCAGCGCGTCCTTCTTCATGATCGATTTCCTGGCACTGGCGCGCCGGGGCGGCTGGATGCTGCGGCTGCCGCAGGCCACCGCCTGGCTGTGCCTGCTGGCGCTGCTGTCGGCCTTCGTGCTGCCCTATCCGATGGCGATCCGGCTGGCGATCGGCTGCGCGGTGGTGGCGATGTTCGGCGCGCTGCTGGTGTCGGCGCTGCGCGGCCGCGAGGGCTTTGCGCCGGCACGCATCTTCCTGCTGGCCTGGTTCCTGGTGCTGGCGGGCGGCCTGGTGCTGGCGGCCAGCAAGTTCGGGCTGCTGCCGCGCAACGGGCTGACCGAGCATGCCACCCAGGTCGGCACCGCGCTGGAGGTCATCCTGCTGTCGCTGTCGCTGGCCGGGCGGCTGCAGCATGAGCGCCGGCTGCGCGAGCAGGCCCAGGCCGAGGCGATGGCCACCCAGCGCCGCGCCAACGAGCGGCTGGAGCAGCGGGTGGCCGAGCGCACCCGCGATCTCGAGCAGCTCAACCGGCGCCTGGAGCAGGCCAGCCGCACCGATGCCTTGACCGGCGTGGCCAACCGGCGCCATTTCGACGAGCGCCATGCCGGCGCGGTCCAGCGTGCGATCGCGAGCGCAGGGCCGCTGGGCGTGCTTCTGCTCGACCTCGATCACTTCAAGCGCATCAACGACACGCTCGGCCACCCGGCCGGGGACGACTGCCTGCGCGAGGTGGCCCGGCGCGTGGCGATGCTGCTGGCGGGGCAGGACGGTGGCGAGGCGCTGCTGGCGCGCTATGGCGGCGAGGAGTTCATCGCGCTGCTGCCCGATCTGCGCCCGCCGCAGGCGCAGGCCCTGGCCGAGCGCATCCGCCGGGTGATCGCCGAGCGGCCGGTCGACAGCGTGGCCGGTCCGGTGGCGGTCACCGCCAGCCTGGGGCTGTGCTGCCGGGTGCCGCGCGATGCGGCCGACGGCATCGCGATGCTGCGCGAGGCCGACGAGGCGCTCTACCAGGCCAAGCGCAGCGGGAGAAACCGGGTGGCGATAGACTTGCGCACCGCCGCCGCGGGCGCGCCGTGAGCCGTGCGCCCGTGCCTTTCCTCGACGTCTCTCCCGAAGCCCTCCCGTCATGTCCCTGAACGAGAACACCGTCCGCGCCGCGATCCAGACCGTGATCGATCCCAACACCGGCAAGGACTTCGTCACCGGCAAGCAGCTGCGCAACCTGAAGGTCGAGGGCAGCGATGTCTCCTTCGAGGTCGAGCTGGGCTATCCGGCCCGCAGCCAGGTCGACGGCCTGCGCCGTGCGCTGATCGATGCGGTGCGCACGCTGCCCGGCGTCGGCAATGTCAGCGCCAACGTCGGCTGGAAGGTCACCGCGCATGCGGTGCAGCGCGGTGTCCAGCTGCTGCCGGGCGTCAAGAACATCGTGGCGGTCGCCTCGGGCAAGGGCGGCGTCGGCAAGAGCACGACCGCCGTCAACCTGGCGCTGGCGCTGGCCGCCGAGGGCGCCACCGTGGGCATCGTCGATGCCGACATCTACGGTCCGAGCCAGCCGACGATGCTGGGCATCACCGGCGCCCGGCCCGAGAGCTACGACGGCAAGACGATGGAGCCGCTGGTCGGCCACGGCATCCAGGTGATGTCGATCGGCTTCCTGGTCGACAACGACCAGGCCATGATCTGGCGCGGCCCGATGGCCACCCAGGCGCTGGAGCAGCTGCTGCGCCAGACCAACTGGAAGGATCTCGACTACCTGATCGTCGACATGCCGCCGGGCACCGGCGACATCCAGCTGACGCTGGCGCAGAAGGTGCCGGTCACCGGTGCGGTCATCGTCACCACGCCGCAGGACATCGCGCTGCTCGACGCGAAGAAGGGCCTGAAGATGTTCGAGAAGGTCAGCGTGCCGATCCTGGGCGTGGTCGAGAACATGGCGGTCTACTGCTGCCCGAACTGCGGTCACGTCGAGCACATCTTCGGCGCCGACGGCGGCAAGCGCATGGCCGAGGAGTACGGCCTGGCCCATCTGGGCAGCCTGCCGCTGAACCTGTCGATCCGCCAGCAGGCCGATGCCGGCTGCCCGACGGTGGTGGCCGAGCCCGATGGCGAGATCGCCGCGCTGTACCGCTCGGTGGCGCGCGGCATCGCGATCCGCATCGCCGACAAGGCCAAGGACTACTCGTCGAAGTTCCCGACGATCACCATCTCGAAGTCGACCTGATCGGCACTCAAAGCGGCCGCGTCGGCACCACCCGGATGCGGTGCCAGAAGGCGCGGTCGATGATGGCCATCACGCAGGGTCGCACCTGGCGCGGCGGCTGATCGTCCAGGGTGCGCTTGCGCACCGGCCAGTAGAGCACGCCGCCGCTGAGGCGGATCACCCGCGCCGGCGACTCCAGCCGCACCGCCTCGGCCTGGCGGCCCTGCATGTCGGCAGCGAAGACGATCACCCGCTCGCGGCTCCAGCGCACCTTGCGGCCGAGCGCGGCGACCTCGCCCTGCTGCTCGAGGGTGTCCTCCCACTCGGCCGGCGAGTCGATGCCGATCAGGCGCTGCTGACGCCCGGGCAGCGGACAGTGCATGTGGCTGCGGGTCGCGTGAACCCTGAGCAGGGTCGCGCCGCGGCTGCCGTTGCCGCTGCCGCCGATGCGCTCGGGTCCTGCCTCGGCCGCGCCGCCGCCGGGGGCCGCCTGCGCCGCGCCGGCCAGCAGGCCGCCCGTCACCAGGCTCAGCGCCACCAGCGTGCGCAGCAGGCGCTGGCATCCGCCGTGACGCTGACGCTGGCGGCGATGCTCAGGGGCAAAGGCAAGGGCGGACGGTTTCATGGGCTCCCGGTTCTTTCGATTTGGTCGCCGACTATAGCGTTGCGATACATCCTGGCGTCGGGACTGACCCGCAGCGGCAAGCCGGCCCTCAGAATCGCGCCATGAATCTGCTCGACGCGATGCGCTACCTCAGCGCGCTGGCGCAGGCGCGCCACTTCGGCCGCGCCGCCGAGGCCTGCCACATCACCCAGCCGGCGCTGTCGAACGCGATCCGCGCGCTCGAGCAGGAGTTCGGCGTGACCATCGTGCGCCGCGGCCGCCAGTACGAGGGCCTGACGCCCGAGGGCGAGCGGGTGCTGGCCAGCGCGCACCGCATGCTGCACGAGCGCGAGGCGCTGCGCCAGGAGCTGGGCCAGGCGCGTGCCGCGCCCGGCGGGCCGCTGCTGCTGGCCTGCGTGCCGACCGCGCTGCCGGTGGCCGCGCGGCTGGTGGCGCGGCTGCGTGCGGCGCATCCGGCGCTGCGCCCGACGCTGCGCTCGCTCAGCTCGCCCGAGATCGAGACCGGGCTGGAGGAGCTGTCGATCGATCTGGCGCTGGGCTATGCCGAGCGCATCGAGGCGCGCGGCGTGCGCGCGCGGGTGGCGGCCTCCTACCGCGAGCGCCATGTGCTGCTGCGCCGGCGCGATCCGTCGGCCCGCGGCCGCGCCCGCCGTGTGGCGCCGCTGCGCTGGCGCGAGGCCGCCGCGCTGCCGCTGGGGCTGCTGACGCCGGAGATGCACAACCGCCACATCGTCGACGCGGCCTTCGCGCAGGCCGGCGTGGCGGTGCGGCCGGTCTTCGAGACCAACTCGGTGCTGGCGCTGCTGCTGGCGGTGACCGAGGGCGCGGTGGCCGCCAGCATCATGCCCGGCGTGCTCGCCGGCCAGGCCCGGCGCGATGCGCAGCTGGAGATCGTGCCGCTGGTCGAGCCGGAGGTCACGGTGACGATGGGCCTGCTGGCGCCGCAGGGCGGCCGGCTGTCGCTGGCGCAGCAGGCGGCGCTGGGCTGCGTGGCCGAGGCGGGATGGTGGCGAGAGACGGTCGATCTCGGCGGCGGCGATGCTGCGGATGCGGTGGATGCTGCGGCGCATCATTCATCCCCGCTATCGGACGGTTCACCGACGTGATTGGACAGCGCCAGGGCGCCCGCTCGATGATCGGCGCATGGAGACAAGCCCCCCCTCGACGCGCTGCAGCAGACGGCGCTGGACCAGGTGCTGGCCGCACATGCCGGCCAGGCTGGCGCCCTGCTGCCGATCCTGCATGCGCTGCAGGACCGGCTCGGCTTCGTGCCGCCGGCGGCGCTGCCGCCCATCGCGCGCGCGCTGAATCTCTCGCGCGCCGAGGTGCACGGCGTCGTCAGCTTCTATCACCACTTCCGCACCGCGCCGCCGCGTGGCCGGGTGCTGCAGATCTGCCGCGCCGAGGCCTGCCGCGCGATGGGCGCCGAGGCGCTGTGGGCGCATGCGCAGGCAGCCGTCGAGGCGCAGGGCTGCGACACGCTGGAGCCCGCCTACTGCCTGGGCCTGTGCGCGCAGTCGCCGGCCGGCATGCTCGGCGAGCGGCTGCATGCACGGCTGACGCCGGCGCGGCTCGATGCGCTGCTGGCCCAGGAGCAGCCATGAGCGCGAACGACAACGCGACCCCGATGCTGCGCCTGTGGGTGCCGCGCGACAGCGCCGCGCTGGCGGTCGGCGCCGATGCGGTGGCCGATGCGCTGCAGTCGCTGGCGGCCCTGCAGGGCGTGCCGCTGGCGCTGGTGCGCAACGGCTCGCGCGGGCTGCTCTGGCTGGAGACGCTGGTCGAGGTCGACACGCCGCACGGTCGGGTCGCCTTCGGGCCGGTGATGCCCGAGGACGTGGCGGCGCTGTGGCCGGCGCTGTGCGCCGAGGCGCGCGGCGAGGCGAGCGCGCATCCGCTGCGCCACGGCCTCGCTGAGCAGATGCCTTATCTGGTCCTGCAGGAGCGCCTGACCTTTGCGCGCGTCGGCATCACCGATCCGCTCTCGCTCGACGACTACGCCGCGCACGGCGGCTGGGCCGGGCTGAAGGCGGCGGCCGCGATGGCGCCGGCCGACATCCTGCATCAGGTCACGCATTCGGGGCTGCGCGGGCGCGGCGGCGCGGCCTTTCCGGCCGGCATCAAGTGGCGCACCGTCGCGCACGCTGCCGGAGAGACCAAATACATCGTCTGCAATGCCGACGAGGGCGACTCCGGCACCTTCGCCGACCGCATGCTGATGGAGGGCGACCCCTGCCTGCTGATCGAGGGCATGGCGATCGCCGCGCTGGCGGTCGGCGCGACCGAGGGCTACGTCTACGTGCGCTCCGAGTACCCGCACGCGGTGGCGACGCTGCGCGAGGCGGTGGCGCGGGCCGAGGCCGCCGGCTGGCTGGGCGCGGACGTGGCGGGCTCGGGGCGCGCGTTCCGGCTGCAGGTGCGCATGGGCGCCGGCTCCTACGTCTGCGGCGAGGAGACGGCGATGCTCGAGAGCCTGGAGGGCCGGCGCGGCATCGTGCGCGCCAAGCCGCCGCTGCCGGCGGTCCACGGCCTGTTCGGCTGCCCCACCGTCATCAACAATGTGCTGACCTTCGCCGCGGTGCCGACCCTCCTGGCGCGCGGCGCCGACTTCTACCGCGGCTACGGCGTCGGGCGCTCGCACGGCACGCTGCCCTTCCAGCTCGGCGGCAACATCCGCCACGGCGGGCTGGTCGAGAAGGCGTTTGGGCTGACGCTGCGCGAGCTGGTCTTCGGCTTCGGCGGCGGCACCGCCAGCGGCCGGCCGGTCAAGGCGATCCAGGTCGGCGGGCCGCTCGGCGCCTATGTGCCGGAGTCGCAGTGGGACGTGCCGCTGGACTACGAGGCCTATGCGGCCATCGGCGCGGTGGTCGGCCACGGCGGCGTGGTGGTGCATGACGACACCGCGGACATGGCGCAGCTGGCGCGCTATGCGTTTGCGTTCTGCGCGCTGGAGTCCTGCGGCAAGTGCACGCCCTGCCGCATCGGCTCGACCCGCGGCGTCGAGGTGATCGACCGCATCGTGCTGCACAGGACAAATCCCGTCGTGCGACATCAGCAGCTCGAGCTGCTGCGCGATCTCTGCGACACGATGATCGGTGGCAGCCTGTGCGCGATGGGCGGCATGACGCCCTATCCGGTGCTGTCGGCGCTGGACCACTATCCGGCCGACTTTGGCCTCGATGCGGCGCCGCTCGCCGCTGCCGCCGAGGAGGCGACGCGATGAATCACCCTGTCATCCCGATCCAGGCGATCTCGACGATCAGGACGCTGGACGCCTGCCGCCAGCCCGAGATCGACCGCGGCACGCCGGCCAGCCGCTCCACCGAAACCGTCACGCTCAGCATCGACGGCTTCCAGGTCACCGTGCCGCAGGGCACCTCGCTGATGCGCGCGGCGATCGACGCCGGCATCCAGGTGCCCAAGCTCTGCGCCACCGACATGCTCGAACCGTTCGGATCGTGCCGGCTCTGCCTGGTCGAGATCGAGGGTCGGCGCGGCACGCCGGCGTCCTGCACCACGCCGGCCGAGGCCGGCATGACGGTGCGCACCCAGAGCCCGCGGCTGCAGAAGCTGCGCCAGGGCGTGATGGAGCTCTACCTCAGCGACCATCCGCTCGACTGCCTGACCTGCGCCGCCAACGGCGACTGCGAGCTGCAGACCCAGGCCGGCGTGGTCGGTGTGCGCAACGTGCGCTATGGCGTCGGCGACCGCGCGGTGGCCGGCATCACCGGCCGCCACCATCTGGCGCATGCCAAGGACGAATCGAACCCGTACTTCACCTACGACCCGAGCAAGTGCATCGTCTGCAACCGCTGCGTGCGCGCCTGCGAGGAGGTGCAAGGCACGTTCGCGCTGACGATCTCGGGCCGCGGCTTCGAGTCGCGGGTTTCGCCCGGCATGGACGAGCCCTTCATGCAGAGCGAGTGCGTCTCCTGCGGCGCCTGCGTGCAGGCCTGCCCGACCGCGACGCTGACCGAGAAGACGGTGATCGAACTCGGCCAGCCCGAGCACAGCGTCATCACCACCTGCGCCTACTGCGGCGTGGGCTGCAGCTTCAAGGCCGAGATGAAGGGCACGCAGGTCGTGCGCATGCTGCCCTGGAAGGACGGCAAGGCCAACGAGGGCCACAGCTGCATCAAGGGCCGCTTCGCCTGGGGCTACGCGACGCACAAGGACCGCCTGACCCGGCCGATGATCCGCGACAAGATCACCGACCCGTGGCGCGAGGTGAGCTGGGACGAGGCGCTGAGCCATGCGGCCGGCGAGTTCCGCCGCATCCAGGGCACCTACGGCCGCGATTCGGTCGGCGGCATCACGTCGAGCCGCTGCACCAACGAGGAAACCTACCTCGTGCAGAAGCTGATCCGCGCCGCCTTCGGCACCAACAACGTGGACACCTGCGCCCGCGTCTGCCACAGCCCGACCGGCTACGGCCTCGGCCAGACCTACGGCACGTCGGCCGGCACGCAGACCTTCAAGTCGGTCGAGCACACCGATGTGGTGATGGTCATCGGCGCCAATCCGAGCGAGGGGCACCCGGTGTTCGCGTCGCGGCTGAAGAAGCGGCTGCGGCAAGGGGCGCGGCTGATCGTCGTCGATCCGCGCCGCATCGACCTGGTGGACGCGCCGCACGTCAAGGCCGACTTCCACCTGCAGCTGAAACCCGGCACCAATGTGGCCGTCATCACCGCGCTGGCGCATGTCATCGTCACCGAAGGGCTGGTGAACGAGGCCTATGTGGCCGAGCGCTGCGATCCGAAGAGCTTCCAGCAGTGGCGCGAGTTCGTGTCGAAGCCCGAGAACTCGCCCGAAGCCTTCGAGGCGGTCAGCGGCGTGCCGGCCGACGCCCTGCGCGGCGCGGCGCGGCTCTATGCGAGCGGTGGGCGCGGCGGCAACAGCGCGATCTTCTACGGCCTCGGCGTCACCGAGCACGCGCAGGGCTCGACGATGGTCATCGGCATCGCCAACCTCGCGATGGCCTGCGGCATGGTCGGGCGCGAGGGCGTCGGCGTGAATCCGCTGCGCGGCCAGAACAACGTGCAGGGCTCCTGCGACATGGGCAGCTTCCCGCACGAGCTGCCCGGCTACCGCCACATCAGCGACACCACGGTGCGCGCCCAGTTCGACGCCGCCTGGGGTGTGACGCTGAACCCGGAGCCGGGGCTGCGCATCCCGAACATGCTGGACGCGGCGCTCGAAGGCAGCTTCAAGGCGCTCTACGTGCAGGGCGAAGACCCGGCGCAGTCCGACCCGAACACGCAGCATGTCGCGGCGGCGCTCTCGGCGATGGAATGCGTGGTCGTGCAGGACATCTTCCTGAACGAGACCGCCAAGTACGCGCATGTCTTCCTGCCGGGCGCCTCGTTCCTGGAGAAGGACGGCACCTTCACCAACGCCGAGCGCCGCATCAGCCGCGTGCGCCAGGTGATGCCGCCGCTCTCCGGCAAGGCGGACTGGGAGGTCACGCAGGCCTTCGCGAACGCGCTCGGCTACCCGATGCACTACACCCACCCGTCGCAGATCATGGACGAGATCGCCGCGCTCACCCCCAGCTTCGCGGGCGTGAGCTTCGACAAGATCGAACGCCTGGGCAGCGTGCAGTGGCCGTGCAACGAGACGACGGACGAGGCCGGTACGGCGATCATGCACGTCGGCGGCTTCGTGCGTGGCAAGGGGCGCTTCCTGCCGACGCAGTACGTGGCGACGGACGAGAAGGTGACGCGCCGCTTCCCGCTGATCCTGACCACCGGCCGCGTGCTCAGCCAGTACAACGTCGGCGCGCAGACCCGCCGCACCGAGAACAGCCGCTGGCACGAGGAAGACCGGCTCGAAATCCATCCCCACGATGCCGAGGAGCGTGGCGTGCAGGACGGCGACTGGGTCGGCATCACGAGCCGCGCCGGCGAGACGGTGCTGCGCGCCACCGTCACCGAGCGGGTGCAGCCCGGGGTGGTCTACACGACCTTCCATTTCCCCGAGTCCGGCGCCAACGTCATCACCACCGATTCCAGCGACTGGGCGACCAACTGCCCCGAATACAAGGTGACCGCGGTGCAGGTGGCGCGGGTCACGCAGCCCGCACGCTGGCAGCGCGACTTCTCCGACTTCGACCGTCTGCAGCATGGCCTGCTGCCGGAGCACGCCCGATGAGCCCCACTGTCGACGCCGCCGCCACGCTGGTGCGACTGGCCAACCGCATCGGCGAGTTCTTCGCCGCCTTTCCCGAGCGAGAGGAGGCGCTCGACGGCATCGCCCAGCACCTGGCGAAGTTCTGGGAGCCGCGCATGCGCCGCGCACTCTATGCCCACCTCGACGGTGCCGCGCAGGGCGAGGGTCTGGCGCCGCTGGTGCGCGAGGCGGTGCTGACGCGGCGCGGGCGGATCGATCCGGCGCTCAGGGCCGAGCCAGCGTGAGGCTGGCCGCCAGCGGATCGGCCGGGCGCCAGCTCATGGTCGCATGGCTGAGGCTCGACACCGCGAAGGTGGTGGACGCCAGCGTTCGAGGCAGGGTGCCGGTGTCGAGCAGGCAAAGCCCCTGAGCGCTGGTGGTGCAGGTGATGCGCTTGTCCAGATGGCTGTAGCGGCCCTCCATTCGGACGCCGGCCACCGGCTGGCCCTGCGGCGTGTGCACGGCCAGCGTGATCCTGGCCTGCCAGCGCACCAGCTGGCCACGCTGACGCTGAGCGCTCACCGTGCCGGTCGGTGGCAGCAGTCGCAGCTCGGTCGATATCGGCAGTTCGACCGCATGCAGTGCGCTGATATGCAGCAGCCGGTTGGGCGTCTCGGTGCCGGCCTGGTTGATGAGGTCGGGTGTCGACTGCCGGATCAACTCGGCGCTGACCTGGCGTGCGCTCATCGAGGGATGACGCTGCAGCAGCAGGGCTGCCGCACCGGCCACATGCGGCGAGGCCATCGAGGTGCCGCTCTTGTAGATGTAGGCTCGGGACCCTGGATGGGCCGGACCCTTGATCGACGAGCCTGGCGCGAACAGATCGACGCAGCTGCCGAAGTTGGAGTAGCTGGCACGGCTGTCGAGATAGGTGCTCGCCGCCACCGTCAGCGCGTCTGGCGCCGAGGCCGGCGACTGCTGGCAGGCCGGCTTCTGGGCGTTGCCCGCCGAGACGACGACCACGAAGCCGGCGTCGGTCAGGCGCTTGACCGCGTCGGTGATCCAGCTCAGTGAGCCGTCGATGCCCAGGCTGAGGTTGACCACCGCCGGCCGCACGCCGTTGGCCAGCACCCAGTCGAGGGCCTTGAGCACGCTGCTGGCGTAGCCGCTGCCCTTGCAGCCCAGCACCCGCAGCGACACGATGCGCGCGCCCGGGGCCACGCCGGTGGTCTTGCCGGCGATCGTGCCGGCGACATGGGTGCCGTGCCCGTTGCAGTCGGTGCCGCTGGTGCTGACATCGAAGCCCCGGCCTGTGCCGAGTCGCCCTTGCAGTTCGACATGGTTCGACACGCCCGAATCGATCACATAGGCGGTCACCCCGGTGCCGTCGAGTGCCGGACGCCGCACCAGCGTGCTGTTCAAGGGCAGCTTGCGCTGGTCGATGCGGTCCAGCCCCCACAGGTCGGCGACGCTCTGGTTGACGGTCGTGTCCAGCGTGGCTGCGGCGCTTTCGACGGACAGGGGCTCGACCTCGGCCTGGATCGGCAGGTCCAGAGCGACCGACAGCACCGCAGGATCGGCCAGAAGCTGCTGCGTCAGTGCGGCTGACCGTGCGGCCGGCACCTCGACGATCAGCCCCTGGGCCACATGCGTGAGCACCGCGTCGATGCGGGCCTCTGCGGTGCCGGCGATCAGTCGCTGCCCGAAGGCTCGCACCGTGGCGGCTGTGCGTGCCGTGGGCGTGTCCTCGGCGGTCGGGACGGCCAGCGTGCGGGCCTGGCGCATCCGGTCCGATCCGGCCACCGCGGCTTCGTTGAGCAGCACCAGATGGCGCACGGTGTCGCCGAGCGTGTCCGACGTGGGTGTCGCCGGCGGGTCCTCCGGCGCCGAACCGCCGCAGGCGCTCAGCAGCAGCGCGGACACAAGGCTGCACAGCAGGCCGGGCACGGGCCGGATGGCGGGGCGTCGCCGCATCGGTCGCGGCGATGTCAGGGTCGAGGTCATCAAGGAACTCCCTGGGAATCGGGCCGGTCATCGGCCGGCCGGGTGGATCTGTCCTGGTGTGCGGCAGGCCGGTGTGTCCCGGTTTCCTGCTCGACGTCGGTGGTGTGCTCAGCGCGGCGCCAGCCCGCCCGGCCGCTGGATCGTGATCGCGCGGGCCTGGTCGCGCTCGCGCCGGTAGGTGAAGGCTGCGCCTTCGAGCGCCTGCACGGCGACCGACAGCTGGGCCACATCGGCACCCTGCGGCAGCGAGACCAGCGTGCACAGGCCGCTGGCTGCCGTGCTGCAGCTCACCGGTGCGCTTGCCCCCTGGAACAGGCCGCTGACCTTGACGCCGCCCATCGGCTTGCCGCTGGCGTTGACGACGCGCACCGTGGCGCGTGCGGTCCAGCGGCCCCGGCTGACGGCGGTGTCGCCCTGCAGCAGGCCGATGTTGAGCTCGTGCGCAGGCGGGAACTTCAGGGCGGTGGCGCTGCCCGCGAACAGCAGCCGGTTCGGACTGCCCGAGAGCTGCGCCAGCACCGACGGGGTGGACTGCGCCAGCAGCTGCTGCGTCAGCTGCGTCGGTGTCAGCGTCGGGCGGGACTCCAGCAGCAGCGCCAGCGTGCCGGCCACATGCGGTGCCGCCATCGAGGTGCCGCTGAGCATGCGCTCCGCGGTCTGGCTGCGCCAGTCCGGTGCCGACACCCACTGGCCCGGCGCCAGCAGGTCGACGCAGCTGCCGAAATTCGAGAAGACCGCGCGCTTGTCCGTGTTGTCGCTGGCGCCGACCGTGATCGCGCCCGGCACCCGCGCCGGCGAGCGCAGGCAGGCATTGCTGTTCTCGTTGCCGGCCGACACCACCACATGGAAGCCCGCCAGCAGCAGGCTGCGCACCGCGTCGTCCAGCATCGGGTGGGCATCCGCGCCCAGGCTCATGTTGACCACGGCCGGGCGTTCCTGACGGTTCAGGATCCAGTCGATGCCGGCCAGCACCTTGCTGATCGGCCCCGAACCGTTGCAGCCCAGCACCCGCACCGACACCAGCGTCGCGCCCGGCGCCACCCCGGCCAGGCTGCCGCCGATCGTGCCGGCCACATGGGTGCCGTGGCCACGGCAGTCGGCGCTGCCGTAGCCGTCGCGGATGTAGTCGGTGCCGGGCGCCAGGCGCTCGCCGAACTGCTGATGGGCGGAAATGCCGGAGTCGAGCACGAAGATGGTCACGCCCTGGCCGCGTGTCGTTGTGGCCAGACGCTGGTTCAGCGGCAGCCTGCGCTGGTCGATGCGGTCCAGGCCCCAGTGGCCGAACTCGCTCAGCATGCGCTCGGAGACGGTCTGTCCGGTCGAGGCCAGCGTGTCGGGCTGCACCGACAGCACCGCCGGATCCTGCTCGAGGCGCTGCTGCAGCGCCTGCGCCTCGTGCCCGGGCACTTCGACGGTGAAGCCGGGCCAGATGCGCGAGAAATGCAGTCCGGCCCGCGGGCCGCCCGGACCCAGCAGCCGCAGGCTCTGGGCCTGGATGGCCGCCTCGGTGCGCTGCTGCAGCGTGCCGGCTGCGGTCTGCAGCGCTCGGGCCCTGCCGGCCTCATCGGCGGCGAGCGCGGCCGGGTGCAGCTGCACGATCAGCCGCTGCGGCTCGCGGCCAGAGGCCTGGGGCGTGCTCCCGTCCTCGCCGCCACCGCAGGCGGACAGCAGCAGGACCAGCCCCAGCGTGGCCAGGGTGGGGGACAAGGGGTGGGATCGGGGGCGGTGGCGGTGACGGATCTGGGCGAGGGCGCAGTCGGACTTCTCTGACATCTCGATCTCCTCGGGGCGATCAGAGGATTTCGATCCGCGCAAAAGAAAGTGAATTCCCGGCTTTTCCGGTTGCGGCCCCGGTGGGGTTCGCGGCGGGTGTTGCCGCGAAGAATGTCACGCTCCGGACCCGGGGTGGCCGGGCTGAGGACATCAGCCGGTGGCGTCGATCCGGTAGCGCTGCTGCACGAAGCCGAAGCCGTAGGCGCGGGTCGACACCAGCGAGAGCTTCAGGTCGGCCTGCAGCGGCCCGCCCAGCGGCCGGCCCTGGCCGATCAGCACCGGCACCACCGTCAGCGTGATCTCGTCGACCAGGCGCTCGGCGAGAAAGGCGGCCAGCAGCCGCGCGCCGTCGACATAGACATGGCGCGCGCCGAGCCGGCCCAGCTCCTCGAGCACCGCCTTCGGGGCGGCCGCGCTGGCCTGCACGGTGGCGCGCAGCGCCTCGGGAATGGCCAGCGGCCGGCGGCTCATCACCCGCACCGGCCGGCTGCCGTAGGGCCAGACGCCATCGCCCAGCAGCAGCTCGAAGGTGCCTCGGCCCATCACCACCGCGTCGACGGTGGCCAGGAAGTCGGCGGTGCCGCAGTCCTCGCCGGGCGGAATGTGCCGGTTGGCCTCGTCGAGCCAGTCGATGCGTCCGTCGGGGCGGCTGATGTAGCCGTCGAGCGTGGTGGCGAGGAACAGGGAGCAGCGGGGTTTCATGCGTCAGGCCGGACTTCGGAGCATCGATCTTGCGAACCCGCGATCATCCTCCATTCGCGGGGCTTTTCCGGATCCGGGCGCACATCTCCGCGTCCGCACCGTGACACGATGCCGGTGCCAGAATCGCTTCCATGCATGAAGACGATCACGAATCCCTGCCCGATCCGACCGGAACCCGGCCGGTCGAGCGCCTGCAGGCCGGCCGGCGCGAGCCGCACGTCGAGACGCTGGCCGAGGAGCTGCCGGTCGCGCTGGTCTACAACGGCATCTCGCATGCGGTGATACTGGCCTCGCCGGCCGACCTGGAGGACTTCGCGCTGGGCTTCTCGCTGTCGGAGGGCATCATCGATTCGCCCGACGACCTGCTCGATGCCGAGATCCTGCCCGCCGACCTGGGCGAGAGCGTCGCGCTGGCCGGCACCACCGAGCGCGGCCTGTCGGTCGAGCTGAAGGTGACGCTGCGCTGCTTCATGCGGCTGAAGGAGCGCCGGCGCACGCTGGCCGGGCGCACCGGCTGCGGCCTGTGCGGCACCGAGAGCCTGGCCGAGGCGGTGCGCCCGGTGGGCCGCGAGGCGGCCTGCATCGAGATCGAGGCCGCTGCGCTCGAGCGGGCGATGGCGGCGCTGCCGAGCCACCAGCACCTGCAGAAGGCGACCGGCGCGACTCACGCCGCTGCCTGGTGCGCGCCCGACGGCGAGGTGCTGACGCTGCGCGAGGATGTCGGCCGCCACAACGCGCTCGACAAGCTGATCGGTGCGCTGGCCCGCGCCGGCACCGATCCGGCCTCGGGCTTCGTCGTCGTCACCAGCCGCGCCAGCTACGAGATGGTCTACAAGGCCGCGCATGCCGGCTTCGGCCTGCTGGCGGCGGTGTCGGCGCCGACCGGGCTGGCGGTGCGCACCGCCGAGGCCGCCGGCCTGGTGCTGGCCGGCTTCGTGCGCGGCGACCGGGCGGTGGCCTACAGCCACGCCCGCCGGCTGCTCACGCCAGCCCCGGTCAGTTCCAGCTGACCTCGCTGGCGAAGAGGTAGCCCGCGCCGTAGACGGTGCGGATCATCTTCGGGTTGTGCGGATCGGTCTCGATCTTGCGGCGCAGCCGCGAGATGCGCACGTCGATGCTGCGGTCCAGCGGCGAGAGGTCGGGGTCGCCGCAGATCTGCTCGCGCGCGAGGATGCGGTTGGGCCGCTGCAGGAAGGTCGCCAGCAGCCGCGCCTCGCCCGAGCTCAGCGTCCATTCCTGGCCGCTGGCGCTGCGCAGCAGGTTGGTGTCGGGCTGGAAGGTCCAGCCGTTGCCGAAGCGCGCCAGCTGCGGGCCGCGCTCGTCGCCGCCCTGGCCGCGCCGGCGCAGGATGCTGCGCACCCGCGCGACCAGCTCGCGCGGCTCGAAGGGCTTGGTCACGTAGTCGTCGGCGCCCAGCTCCAGGCCCATGACCCGGTCGCCGATCCAGGCGCGACCGCTCAGGATCAGCAGGCCGCAGTCGTGGCGGCGCTGGATCTCCTGCATCAGCTCCATGCCGTCGCCGTCGGGCAGGCCGAGGTCGAGAATGCACAGGTCGGGCACCTGCTGCGCGAGCTGCTGGCGGGTCTCGGCGGCGCTGCGGCAGCCATGCGTCTCGAAGCCGAAGTCGCGCAGCACGGTCTGGAGCAGCCGCGCCACCTCGGCGTCGTCCTCGACGATCAGGATGCGGGTGCCCTCGCCGGGCGACCGGCTCATGGGCGTGTTGATGTGGGCTGAGCCCCTGAGGCTCGTCGGGGTCATCTCAAGGTCTCCTCGATGACGGATTCCAGCTCTTCCGGGGTGAAGGGCTTGCGCAGCAGCGGCCAGGGATCCTGCAGTCCGGGCTGCTCGTCGGAATAGCCGCTGATCAGCAGCATGCGCAGCCCGGGCCGGGCGCGTGCGGCGTGGCGGCACAGCGC
>NZ_BQWE01000015.1:42721-84826 GCF_023706025.1 Sphaerotilus sp. FB-3
GTCGGTACGGCCGGGCATGACGATGTCGGTGATCAGCAGGCCGATGTCGGGCACCGCATCGAGGATCTCGCGCGCCTCGTCGCCGTCGCCGGCCTCGATCACCGGATGGCCGAGCGCGACCAGCTGGCGCCGCACGATGCGGCGCAGCTCGGCCTGGTCGTCGACCAGCAGCACCAGCGGCCGGCCGGGCCGGGCCGGTGCGGTCTCCGGGTCGGGCGCTGCACGCAGCGCCTGGCCGGCGGGCGCACGCACGATCGCCGATTCGTCGAGCGCCGGCAGCAGCAGCGTCACCTGCGTGCCGGCGCCGGGGCGGCTGTGCAGCAGCACGCCGCCGCCGCACTGGTGCACGAAGCCGTAGACCATCGACAGCCCCAGGCCGCTGCCCTGGCCGAAGCGCTTGGTGGTGAAGAAGGGCTCGAAGACCCGCGCCTGCGTGGCCTCGTCCATGCCGATGCCGGTGTCGGTGACGCGGATGCGCACATGGCGGCCGGGCAGCACCTCGGCCTCGGCCGCCTCGGCGGTGTCGAGCAGGCATTCGTCGGTCTCGATGCGCAGCTCGCCGCCTTCGGGCATCGCGTCGCGGGCATTGATCGCCAGGTTCAGGATCGCGCTCTCGAGCTGATGCGCGTCGGTGCGGGCGATCAGGCGCTGGCGCGGCGCCGCCAGCGAGGTCAGCAGCCGCACCGAATCGGGCAGCGAGCGCACCAGCAGCTGCGCGGCATCGGCCACCACCTCGCCGACATCGACCGCACGCGGCGCCAGCGGCTGCTGGCGCGCGAAGGTCAGCAGCCGGCGGATCAGGTCGGCGCCGCTGTGCGCGGCCTTCAGCGCCGGTGTCAGGAACTCGGCCAGCTCCGGATCGCCCGGATGGCGGTCGCGCAGCGCGGCCAGATTGCCGATCATCACCGCCAGCATGTTGTTCAGGTCGTGCGCGATGCCGCCGGTGAGCTGGCCGACCGCCTCCATCTTCTGCGCCTGGGCCACCGCCACCTGCGCCTGCTTGACCTCGCTGACATCGACCGACAGCACGAAGCAGCCCAGCACCTCGCCGTCCGGGCCGAACTCCGGGACCAGCTCGGTGCGCGCATTGACGATGCGGCCGTCCTCGCGCTCCATCTCGTACTCGTAGCGCTGGCGGCTGCCCTTGAGCGCCTGCACCACATGCGGGATCACCACCGCATAGACCTTGGGCGGCAGCACGTCGATGATCGGCCGTCCGGCGGCGATGTCGCGGCCGCGCCCGAACCAGTCGGTGTAGCCCTTGTTGGCGTACTGGTAGACATGGTTCTGGTCGAAGTAGCCGATCAGCGCCGGCACGTTGTCGAAGATCAGGCGCAGCCGCGCCTCGCTCAGGCGCAGCTCGGCCAGCAGCGCTTCGCGCGGTGCCGATTCGGGGTCGGGTTCGGAATGGGGGAGCAGCGGATCCATCCCGGCCCATTCTAGGCAGCGAGCTGACCCCGGGCTTCCGGATGCACCCGGATGCCGCTGCATTCCGGTGTACGTCGCCGTACCCGGGTCGGGATGCCAAGATTCGATACATTTGCTCCGATGTGTTGAAAAAGTCACTCGGGAAGATGCGCCTCCGTTGAATGACAAACGGAGACAGATGCCATGCCAGTGACCGGACACGCCGGCGCGATGCCTTATGACGAGGGCCTGGAGCGCCAGGCCGCCAACTTCGTGGCCTTGTCGCCGCTGAGCTTCCTGGCCCGCACCGCCGCCATTCATCCGGAGCGCATCGCGCTGGTGCACGGCCTGCTGCGCCAGACCTGGGCCGCCACCTACCGGCGTTGCCGCCAGCTCGCCAGCGCGCTGCAGCGCCGCGGCGTCAGCGCCGGCCAGACGGTGGCGGCGATGCTGCCCAACACCCCGGCGATGTTCGAGGCCCATTTCGGCGTGCCGATGGCCGGGGCGGTGCTCAACACCCTCAACACGCGTCTCGATCCGGAGGCGATCGCCTTCCAGCTCGATCACGGCGAGGCCCGCGTGCTGCTGACCGATCGCGAGTTCTCCTCGACCATCCGCCGCGCGCTGGCGCTGATGACCGGCCCGAAGCCGCTGGTCATCGATGTGGCCGATGCGCTGTTCGAGGGCGGCGAGTTCCTCGGCGAGAAGGAGTACGAGGACTTCCTGGCCGAGGGCGATCCGGCCTTTGCCTGGCAGCTGCCGTCGGACGAGTGGAACGCGATCGCGCTGAACTACACCAGCGGCACCACCGGCAACCCGAAGGGCGTGGTCACGCACCACCGCGGCGCCTACCTGAACGCCACCTCGAACGTCGTCACCTGGGCGATGCCGCGCCACGCGGTCTATCTGTGGACGCTGCCGATGTTCCACTGCAACGGCTGGTGCTTCCCGTGGACGATGGCGCTGCAGGCCGGCACCAGCGTGTGCCTGCGCCGGGTCGATCCGACGCTGATCTTCCCGCTGATCCGCGAGCACCGCGTGACCCACATGTGCGGCGCGCGATCGTCTACGGCCTGCTGATCAACGCCTCCGAGCAGCTGCGCGCCGGCATCGAGCACTCGATCCACGGCCTGATCGCGGGCGCGGCGCCGCCGGCGGCGATCATCGAGGGCTGCGAGCGCATCGGCATCGACATCACCCACGTCTACGGCCTGACCGAGGTCTACGGTCCGGCGGCGGTCTGCGTCAAGCAGGAAGGCTGGGAGAAGCTCTCCATCGGCGAGCGCGCCGAGCTCAACGCCCGCCAGGGCGTGGCCTACCCGATGCAGGACGCCATCGCGGTGCTCGATCCCGAGACGATGCAGCCGGTGCCGGCCGACGGCCAGACCATGGGCGAGATCTTCTTCCGCGGCAACCTGGTGATGAAGGGCTACCTGAAGAACCCCGAGGCGACGGCCGAGGCCTTCCGCGGCGGCTGGTTCCACACCGGCGACCTGGCGGTGATGCACCCGGACGGCTATGTCAAGATCAAGGACCGCAGCAAGGACATCATCATCTCGGGCGGCGAGAACATCTCCAGCGTCGAGGTCGAGGAGGTGCTCTACCGCCACCCGGCGGTGATGGTGGCGGCGATCGTCGCCGCGCCGGACCCGAAGTGGGGCGAGGTGCCCTGCGCCTTCATCGAGCTGCGCGAGGGCGCCGAGTGCAGCGAGGAGGAGATCGTCGAGTACTGCCGCCAGCACATGGCGCGCTACAAGGTGCCCAAGCGCGTGGTCTTCGGCACGCTGCCCAAGACCTCGACCGGCAAGATCCAGAAGTTCATGCTGCGCCAGCAGATGAAGTCGGCCTCGGCCATCGGGTGAGACCGTGAAACGACCGGACGGGGGAGACGACGATGAACGATCTTCAAGGCCATGACATCGAGGACCTGCGCGTCGGCATGACCGCGACCTTCTCGAAGACCATCACCGAGGCGGACATCGTGCTGTTCGCCGGCGTTTCCGGCGACGGCAACGCGGTGCACACCAACGAGGAATTCGCGCAGGGCACGCCGTTCAAGGGCCGCATCGCCCACGGCTTCCTGACCGCCAGCGTCATCTCGGCCGCGGTGGCCAACAAGCTGCCCGGCCCGGGCTCGATCTACCTCGACCAGCGCATGAGCTTCAAGGCGCCGGTGCGGCCCGGTGACACGGTGCATGCGACGGTGCGTGTCAAGGAGGTCCAGCCCGAGCGCTGCCGCGTGCTGCTCGAGACGGTCTGCACCGTCAAGGGCACGGTGGTGATCGACGGGGAGGCGCTGATCAAGGTGGGCTCGCTGCTCAAGCGCGAGCAGGCCCAGGCCCGCGCGGCCGCGGCGGCCACCGCACCGGTCGAGGCCTGACGCAGCGCAGGGGGCGCCGCCGCGGGCGCCGCTATGCTCCGGCTCCTGTCCCTGCGTCCGGATCCGGAGAGCCTGCGCCATGCGCCTTGACGATGAACTGGTGGCCCCGCTGCGTGCGGTGGCCGAGCGCTTCGCGCTGCCGAAGGTGCGCGCGCTGCACCTGCCGCCGCGCGAGGCGGTGCAGGCGGCGCGCCGGGCCGGCCGCGGCGAGTTCTGCCTGCTCGAGCTCGACGACGGCACGCCCGGCGCCGCCTACGTCATGCTCGACGACGATCACGAGGCGCTGCTGCTCGGCCACGGTGCCGAGGCGCTCGCGGGCGCGGACGCGCTGGCGCTGGCCGCCTCGTTCGGGGCCGCGCGCGGCGCGCGCCGGGTGGTGGCGTGGGCGGCGCTGGGCGCGCTGTCGCGCTGGCTGGTCGAGCGCGCCGGGCTGGAGGTGCCGCGCAGCGGCGATCCCTGGGGCCGGCCGGCGCCGCTGCCGGGCGAGCATCTCGGCATGGTCGGGCTGTTCACGCCGATGGTGGCGCCGCTGCTGGAGGCCGGACTGCGGCTGACGGTGCTGGAGCTTCAGCCCGAGCTGGCCGGCCGGCGCGACGCGCTGACCGTGACGCTGGACCCGGCGGCGCTGCAGGACTGCCGGCGCATCGTCTGCACCGCCACCACGCTGATCAACGGCAGCCTCGAGGCGCTGCTGCCGCACCTGCGCCATGCGCGTCATCTGGCGCTGCTGGGCCCGAGCGCCGGCTGCCTGCCCGATGCGCTGTTCGCGCGCGGGGTCACCCAGATCGGCGGGCGCTGGATCACCGATCCGGCCGGCGCGATCGATGCGGTGCGCGCCGGCCGCGGCCTGGGCGAGGTCTCGCGCAAGTTCGCCTTCAGCCGCGGCGACTGGCCGGGCTGCCCGGCGCTGCTCGAGCGGCTGTGATCCCGAAGGTCTCGGCGGTGGCCAGCACCTGCTCGATCGCCGCCAGCAGCGCCTCGGCGCGGAAGGGCTTGTGCAGCACCTGCAGCCCGCTGGCCGACAGCAGCGAAAGATCGCCCGGCGAGGTGTCCCCGGTGATCACCAGCACCGGGACCGGTCCGCCGTAGCTGCGCACCGCCTCGACCACATCCAGCCCGCTGGCGCCGCGCAGCCGGTGGTCGGTGATCAGCAGGTCGATGCCGCTGTGGCCGCGCGGGCGCTGCGCCAGCTGGTGGCGCAGCGGTGCCAGTCCGTCATGGCACTGCACCACCGCGCCCCAGGCCTGCAGGCGGGCGCGCAGCGCGTCCTGCACCGCGGGTTCGTCCTCGACCACCGTCAGCCGCAGGCCCTGCAGCGGCAGCCGGCGCGGCAGCGCCGGCACCGGCAGCGCCGGCAGCGGCGTGGCGCTGTCGAGCTGCACCGAGAAGCGGCTGCCCCGCCCGGGGCGCGAGTTCAGCAGCAGCCGGTGGCCCAGCAGCGCGCAGCTGCGCTGCACGATCGACAGGCCCAGCCCCAGGCCGCGGCTGCTGTCGCCCAGGGTGCGCCGCGGCCTGCCGATCGGGGTGTCGAGCTGGACGAACTCCTCGAAGACCGCATCCTGGTCCTCCTGCGCGATGCCGACCCCGGTGTCGATCACGTCGAGCTGCAGCCGCTCGCCGCGGCGGCGCACGCCGACCAGCACGCCGCCGTGCTCGGTGTAGCGCACCGCGTTGCTGACCAGATTGCGCAGGATCTGGTCCAGCAGCACCGGGTCGGACACCACGGTGGCGCCACTGGGCCGGAAGCGCAGCTTCAGGCCCTTGCGCCGAGCGGTCTCGCCCTCGTGCGTGGCGATCGCGTCGAACAGCGGCTGCAGCGCCACCGGCTGCGGGCGCGGGCGCACCGTGCCGGCCTCCAGCCGCGACAGGTCGAGCAGGCCCTTGAGCAGATCCTCCATCGAGGACACCGCCTCGTCGACCCGGTCGGTCATGGGCCGCAGCGGTGCGGGCACCTGCTCGCGCAGCAGGTCGATCAGCAGGCTGATCGTCACCACCGGCTGGCGCAGGTCATGGCTGGCCGCGGCCAGGAAGCGGGTCTTGGCCTGGTTGGCCTGCTGCAGCGCGGCGGTGCGCTCGGCCACCCGACGCTCCAGGTCGGCGTTGAGCTGCTCGACCTGCCGCAGCGCCTCGACCAGCCGGCGGATCATCAGGCTGCCGATCGCCAGCAGCGCCAGCGGCAGCGCCAGCGGCAGCCAGTAGTGGTCCATCACCGAGCTCAGTCCCATCCAGACCAGATGATCATGGCCTGCGGCGATCAGCAGCGCCGCCAGCAGGCCGGCCAGCAGCAGGCGCGCCGGCCCCGGCAGGCGCCGGCAGCCGCTCCAGGCCAGCGGCATCAGCAGCGCGCAGACCAGGATCAGCACCGGGTGCAGCCAGAGGCGGACCGCGTCGAGCACGCCGGTCAGCGCGCCCCACAGCGCCAGCGCCACCGCCAGCAGCAGCGTCGCCTGGGCGACGCCGGCGCTGGCCGACTGCAGCCGGCCGCTCAGCTGCAGCGCGATCGCGGCCCCGAGCGCCAGCGTGCCGATCTGCAGCAGCAGCAGCAGGCCGTCATGCAGCGCGTCGGGCTGCGGCGGCGACAGCAGCACCAGCAGATGCATCAGGAGGCAGAGCATCCAGATCAGTCCGAACTGGCCGCAGATGCGCTCGCTGGGCCGGCGCCACCAGATCGCCAGCATGAACACCGCCAGACCGGCGCCGACCAGATAGAGGCTGCTCGGGATCCAGGCCATCTGGTGGATCAGTCGGGCGCCGGTCGGCAGGGCCTGCGCCGGGCCGAGCATCAGCATCGACAGGCCGGCATTGCGGCTGTGGACCACCGACAGCTCGATGCGGTTGAGGCCGGCCTGCAGCAGGTGGGGCGGCACGCTGACCAGATGGTCGCGGCCCCCGGTGTCGCCGGGCGGGCGCTCGAAGGGATCGATCAGCGCCCCGCCGAGCAGCTCGCCGTTGAGCCGCAGCTCATGCACCCGGCTCATGCGCGGAATGCACAGCACCCACAGGCCCGCAGGCCGTGCGCCCAGCGTGAACTCGATGCGGTAGTGACCGAGCCCGGCACTGGCCAGGCCGCGGCGCGCCCAGGTGTCGGGCAGCGGCACCGGCTGCCAGGCATCGCGCGGGCGCAGGCGGAACTCGGCCTCGCTCAGCTCGATCATCTGCATCGGTGCGGCGCCCGGCGCCCGCCCGTCCGCGAGGGTGGCCGGCGTGGTGCCCATGCCGCGGGCATCGTCCGGACCGGCCAGCAGCAGGACCAGCACCACCGCCAGCGCGGTCAGGATCAGGCCGCCCAGCAACAGCAGCCCGGCCCTGAGCCGCGGGCTGGAGCGGATCAGGGCGAGCGTGGCGGAACGGGCGCCAGGCGGTGGCAAGGGCGGGGGAGGGGGCGGAGCGGTCATCGGCGCCGCCGATGATCGCAGAGCCGGCCGCCGCCGTCAGCGCCTCGGCGGCGCTTCAGTGGTGCATCAGAGCGCCAGGATCCACTTCACCAGATCGCGGGCATCCGCTTCCTTGATGGCGACCGCGTTGGGCGGCATGGCCAGGCCCGAGGCCTTGCCCTTCCAGTGGCTGTCGTAGGGGTTGGAGCCCTTCAGCACGATCTGGGTCAGGGTGTCGGCGGCCTGCTTGTCGCTCTTGTACTTGGCGCCGACATCCTTCCAGGCCGGGCCGATCGGCGCCAGGCCGTCCGGACCCTTGGCGCCCGGCTCGATGTGGTGGCAGGTCATGCAGCCGCTCTTGGTGGCGAGCGCCAGCATCGCGTCATCCTTCGCCTTGTCGGCCAGGGCGGCGCCGCTGGCGAGCAGGGCGATCGCGGCGGCGAGGGCTTGGGTGCGGGTCTTCATGGTGGCTCCTGGAGTCGCGGCTTCGGCCGCGGGTTGAATCGGATGCCTCCAAGGTAGTGGCGCGCCGCGCCCCAAGGTTGCGCAAGATCAAGCGTGCGGCGGCTTTTGTCAGCGTGGCACAGCGCTGTTGCCGGATGGATCGCCGTCGTTGCCGGCAGATGCTGCACGCTGGAGCAGCATCGCGTCGCCGTAGCTGAAGAAGCGCATCCGTCGCGCGATCGCGTCGGCGTAGAGCGTGCGGATCGCGTCGAAGCCGGCGAAGGCGCTGACCAGCATCATCAGCGTGCTGCGCGGCAGGTGGAAGTTGGTCACCAGCCGGTCGACCACGCGGAAGTCGAAGCCTGGCGTGATGAAGATGTCGGTGTCGCGCGCGCCGGCGCGCGGCAGCCGGTCGGGTGTGCCCAGCGCGGCCGATTCCAGCGAGCGCAGCGTGGTCGTGCCGACCGCGATCACCCGCCCGCCGCGCGCGCGGGTCTCGGCGATGGCGTCGACGGTGGCCTGCGGCACCTCGAACCATTCGCTGTGCATGCGGTGGTCACTGATCGACTCGACCCGCACCGGCTGGAAGGTGCCCGCGCCCACATGCAGCGTCACGCTGGCGCGGCGCACGCCGCGGGCCTCGAGCGCCGCCAGCACGCCCTCGTCGAAATGCAGCGCCGCGGTGGGCGCGGCCACCGCGCCGGGCACGCGCGCGAACACCGTCTGGTAGCGGCGTGCGTCGTCCTCGTCGTCGGCATGCGTGATGTAGGGCGGCAGCGGCACATGGCCGAACTGCTCCAGCAGCGTCAGCGCGTCGCCGGGCAGGCGCAGGTGGAAGAGGCCGTTCTCCGGGCCGCAGCGCCCCAGCACCTCGGCGGCGAAGCGCTCGCCGGCGGCATTGTGGAAGTGCACCGTCTGGCCGGCGCGCGGCGACTTGCTCGCGCGCAGGTGCGCCCAGACCTCGTGGCGGCCGTCCTCGGTGCCGGGCAGCACCCGCTCGACCAGCGCCTCGACGCTGCCGCCGGTGTCCTTGGCGCCGTGCAGCCGCGCGCGGATCACCCGGGTGTCGTTGAACACCAGCAGGTCGCCGGGCTCGAGCAGGTCGGGCAGCTCGCGGAACACCCGCTCGGTGGCCGGCAGCGCGCGCCCGTCGAGCAGGCGCGAGGCGCTGCGTTCAGGCGTCGGATGCTGGGCGATCAGCTCCTGGGGCAGGTCGAAGTCGAAGTCGGCGACGGTGTGGTTCACGGGTTCACGCGGGAGAGCTTGCGAAGGGAAGGGGGGCGGCGCAGAATGGTGCATCGTATAACATTGGTTATAACCGGAGTCCGCCATGCACGCACTGAAGCTTACCCAGATCGGCAACTCGGTCGGCGTCATCCTGCCCAAGGAGATCCTGGCGCGGCTGAAGCTCGAGAAGGGCGACTCCCTCTACCTCACCGACAGCCCGGACGGACTGCGCCTGACTCGGCAGGATCCGGTGTTCGAGGAACAGATGAAACAGGCGCGCGAGGTCATGAAGGCGCGCCGCGCGGTGCTGCACGAGCTGGCCAAATGAGCGAGCCGGCCAACCCGGCATGGGTCTGGATCGACGCGGCCGTGCTGAGAGCGGTTCACGAGGAGCAGCTGGTCGAGCACGGCGGGGCGCCGGGCGTGCGCGACATCGGCCTGTTCGAGTCGGCGCTGGCGCGACCCCGGCATCTGGTGATGTATGGCGAGCCGGACCTGGCCGCCTTGGCGGCGGCCTATGGCTACGGGCTGGCACGCAATCATCCGTTCGTCGACGGCAACAAGCGCACGGCCTTCGTCGCGATCGAGCTGTGCCTGCTGCTCAATGGCCAGCAGCTGGCCGCGGATGACGCCGCGTGCGTGCTGACCACGCTGGCGCTGGCCGCGGGCGAGCTGACCGAGGATGAGCTGGCCGCCTGGCTGCGCCGGCACATGACGGCCCGTGAGCGCTGACCACACCACCACGGACGCCGCCGCCCCAAAGGCCTCGGCCCGCTCCGCCCCGCAGCGGGCGATGGACAAGCTCGGCCTGGTGCGCGACATCGACCTGGCGCTGCACCTGCCGCTGCGCTACGAGGACGAGACGCGCCTGACGCCGATCGCGGCGCTGCGCGAGGGCGACAGCGCGCAGGTCGAGGGCGTGGTGCGCTCGTGCGTGGTCGAGACGCGCACCCGCCGCCAGCTGGTCGTGCGGCTGGTCGAGGGTGCGGCCGAGCTGGTGCTGCGCTTCGTGCATTTCTTTCCGTCGCACCAGAAGACGCTGGCGGTGGGCGCGCGGGTGCGGGTGCGCGGCGAGGTGCGCGCGGGCTTCTTCGGCCGCGAGATGGTGCATCCGGTCTTCAAGGCGGTCCCGGAGGGCGGCGCGCCGCTGGCCGAGGCGCTCACGCCGGTCTATCCGGCCAGCGCGCAGCTGCCGCAGGCCTACCTGAGGAAGGCGGTCGAGTCGGGCCTGCGCCGCGCGCCGCTCGACGAGGTGCTGCCCGCCGGCGTGGTGCCGCGCGGCCTGCCGGCGCTGCGCGAGGCGCTGCAGCTGCTGCACCATCCGCCGGTGGGCACCTCGGCCTGGCAGCTCGAGGAGCGCAGCCATCCGGCCTGGCAGCGCATCAAGTTCGACGAGCTGCTGGCGCAGCAGCTCTCGCAGCTGACGGCGCAGCGCGAGCGCGCCCGGCTGCGTGCGCCGGTGCTGGCGGCTGCCGACGGGCAGGGTGCACCGGGCAGCCTGCACGCGCGCCTGCTGGCGGCACTGCCCTTCGGCCTGACCGGCGCGCAACAGCGCGTCTGCGCCGAGATCGCCGCCGATCTGGCGCTGCCGCAGCCGATGCATCGGTTGCTGCAGGGCGATGTCGGCTCGGGCAAGACGGTGGTGGCGGCGCTGTCGGCGGCGGTGGCGATCGACGCGGGCTGGCAGTGCGCGCTGATGGCGCCCACCGAGATCCTCGCCGAGCAGCATTTCAGGAAGCTGCTGCAGTGGCTGGAGCCGCTGGGCATCGGCGTGGCCTGGCTGACCGGCAGCCGCAAGGGCAAGGCCCGCGCCGCGATGCTCGAGCGGGTCGCCTCTGGCGAGGCCGCGCTGGTGGTCGGCACGCACGCGGTGATCCAGGAGGAGGTGCGCTTCGCGCGGCTGGGGCTGGCGGTGATCGACGAGCAGCACCGCTTCGGCGTGGCGCAGCGGCTGGAGCTGCGCCGCAAGCTCGCCGCGCAGGCGCTCGAGCCCCACCTGCTGATGATGAGCGCCACGCCGATCCCGCGCACGCTGGCGATGAGCTACTTCGCCGACCTGGACGTCAGCACCATCGACGAGCTGCCGCCCGGACGCACGCCGATCGTCACCCGCGTCTTCGCCGACGGCCGCCGCGACGAGATCATCGAGCGGGTGCGCGACGAGGTGGCCAAGGGCCGCCAGGTCTACTGGGTGGTGCCGCTGATCGAGGAGTCCGAGGCGCTGGACTTGCAGAACGCCACCGAGACGCACGCGCGGCTGGCCGCCACCTTCGACGGCGTCGCGGTCGGCCTGCTGCACGGGCGCATGCCGGCCAGCGACAAGGCCGCGGTGATGGCGGAGTTCACGGCCGGGCGCATGAGCGTGCTGGTGGCCACCACCGTGATCGAGGTCGGCGTGGACGTGCCCAACGCCAGCGTCATGGTCATCGAGCACGCCGAGCGCTTCGGGCTGGCGCAGCTGCACCAGCTGCGCGGCCGGGTCGGGCGCGGCGCGGTGGCCAGCGTGTGCGTGCTGCTCTACACCTCGCCCCTGTCGCCGACCGGGCGCGAGCGCCTGAAGGCGATGGCCGAGACCACCGACGGCTTCGAGATCGCCCGGCGCGACCTGGAGATCCGCGGCCCCGGCGAGTTCATGGGTGCGCGCCAGTCGGGCGACGCGCTGCTGCGCTTCGCCGATCTGGGGCAGGACGGCGCGCTGCTCGAGCGCGCCCGCGCGGTCGCGCCGGCGCTGCTCGAGCGCCATCCAGCGGCTGCCGCCGCCCACATCCAGCGCTGGCTGGGCGGGCGCATGGAGTTCCTGAAGGCCTGAATCCGGCTGAACCCGGCTGAATCTGAAACCGGTCGCGCCGGAACTTGAGGAAGAAAGTCACGCCGCCGAAATAAGCCCTGCTTTTCCGGCGATTCCCGGCCGGGGGCGGATTCAAGAATCGGCCCGTCCTGCAGCTTCCGTGGCCTGCAGTCGAGTCGGGAGTCGTGACTTGAATGCCTTTTCCTTCCTTCGTGGCGAGATGCTGATCTGGCTGGTGTTCTCCGGCATCCTGCTGTCGGCGATCGGCCTGTTCCTGTTCTGGTTCCTGCCGCCGCTGCGCCGGCTGGGTGCGGCGCTGTCCACCCGCGGGCTTGCTCGACTGCCGGCGGCAAGTTCCTGACCTCGCTGGCGGGCCTGGGGGGCCTCGGTGGGCTGGACGGTGGCGGCCCGCCGGGCGATGGCGCGGGTGCAGGACCGCTGCGAGCTGCTGCTCGAGGCGCTGGCCGAGCACCTGGGCCGCTCGATCAGCGCCTCCATCGTGCCCGAGATGGAGGCGATGAGCCGGCGCATCGTCGCCAGCCTCGACGGCCTGACCGGCCAGATCTCGGCGATGAACCAGCAGGCGCTCGAGCAGATGATGCGCGACCACGCCGGTCTGATCCAGCAGTCGACCCGCCACGAGATGGGCGAGCTGCGCGCGGCGCTGACGCTGATGTCGGAGCGCCTGCAGGCCTCGGCCGGCACGCTGGTCAACGGCGCCGACGATGTCGCCGGCGTGCTGCGCGGCGCCGGCCAGGACCTGCAGATGCAGCTCACCGCCGCCTCGCGCGCCTGGAGCGACTCGGCGCAGGCGACCTCGAACGCGTTCGGCAGCAGCATCGCCACCTCGGTCGACGCGCTGGGTCGCGCCGGCACGACGCTGGGCAGCACGATGGAGCAGGCGGTGGCCTCCTTCAGCCAGAGCGCCGCGCAGGCCACGCAGTCGCTGCAGCAGGCTGGCAGCGAGCTGGAGAGCGGCGTGACCCGCATCGGCGGCGTGCTGGGCCGTGGCGCCGAGGATCTGGATGCGGCGCAGCACAAGCTCGCCACCAGCGCGGTGGCGATGCGCGATGTGCTGGCCGACATGAGCAGCCAGGGCCGCCAGGGCGCCGACCAGATCCGCGCGGTGGCGCAGCAGCTGCGCGACACCCTCACCCAGCTGGACCAGGTGCAGCCGCGCTGGGCCGGCACCACCGACCGCCTCGGCCAGATCGCCGAGGAGATCGGCCGCGCGCTGGCCAGCGTCGAGACGCTGGCCCGGCAGCAGCAGACGCTGGTCGAGACGGTCGGCCAGAGCGCACCGCAGGCGCTCGAGGCGGTGCGCCAGGTCGGCACGATGCTGGAGCAGTCCGGCCGCGACACCGCCGCGGCGATGCAGTCCGGCCGCGACGCGCTGACCGGCAGCAGTGCGGTGCTGGCCGCCGCGGTCGAGTCGGTGCGCAGCAGCATCGAGCAGGGCGCCGCGCAGGCGCTGGCCCAGCAGCAGCAGCTCGACGGCCACCTGGCCCGCGCGGTCGGCCAGATCGGCGGCGCGGTGCGCGAGCTGGCCACCTTCACCCGCAGCCTCGAGGACCTGCTCGAGGAGCGGGTCGCGGCGGTCTGATCCCGGAGCGACGACGATCATGCTGATGACCCGACGCACCGCGCCTGCGGCTCCCGGCGCTCCCGCCCGGGGCGAGGGCGGCTATCTGGCCTCGGCCTCCGACCTGATGATCGGTCTGCTCTTCGTCTTCATCATCCTGGTGGTGGTGCTGGCGCTGGAGCAGCGCCGCCAGGCCATCGAGATCGAGGCGAGCAAGAACGAGCTGCGCGGCCAGGCCGATCCGCGCGGCAAGGTGACCGACACCATCGGCCAGGCGATGCTGGCGGCGATGCCGACGGTGCGCATCGATCCGGTCACCGGCGTGATCTCGCTGCCGGAGGATGTGCTGTTCCCGATCGGCCGTGCCGAGCTGGGAGCCCAGGGGCGTGCGGCGCTGCATGCGGCGGTCGACCACCGACAGCCGCCCGATGGCGCGCGGCGCCTACGACAACACCAGCCTGTCGCTGGACCGCGCGCGGGCGGTGCATGCGGCGCTGGTCGAGCAGAGCCCGCTGAACGGCTACCGCAACCGGCTGGCGCAGCCGCTGTTCTCCTTCAGCGCCTATGGCGACAAGCGCCTGCTGCCCGGCATCGATCCGACGGATGCGCGCAACCGCCGCGTCGACCTGCGCATCGTGCTGACCTACCGCACGCCGTCCGAACTGGAGGCCACGCTGACCCGGGCCCGCGCCGCCGACGCGGCCGCCTCGCGATGAGCGCCGCCGAACACTGGTCGCAGACTGCGGCGGCGGTCGAGGCGCTGGCGGCTCAGCTGCGCCGCCCCGATCCCGCGCCGCCGGTCGATCCGGTGCCGGGCGACGCGCAGCGGCTGGGGGTGCTGCTGCGCCAGCGCCTGGCGCAGGCGGGCGCCGATCCGCGCCGGGGTCTGGCGCGCGCCGAATGGCGCCGGCTGCCGCTGGCCTTCTGGGTGGACGGCGAAGATCCGCTGCCGCTGGTCGAGCCGGAGCGGATCGCGCTGTACTGGCAGCAGGTGCTGCCGGCGGCGCTGGCGCGGGGCGATGCTGCCGCGGCGGCGCGCTGGCGGGTCGAACTGCTCGCCGGCTACGCCAACGGCTTCGATCACGACGGGCCGCTGCTGCGCTCCTTCGCCGCGTCGCTGGCGCGCAGCTGGGCCGGCGTCGGCGACGCCCCGGGCGATGCCTGGGCGCGCCGCATCGCCGCGCTCGACCGGGCGACCAGCCTGTTCACGCCGTCGAAGGCGGTCGCTGGCCTGGCTGCCGATCTGAAGGCGCATGACGGCCTGTCGTCCGGCTGGCTGGCCCGGCATGGGCTGTGGCCGGACTTCTTCCGCTCGGCGCTGGGGCGTGCGGTGATGCGGGCGCTGCCGCAGGTGCCAACGCGGCCGTCGGTGCCGGTCGGCGAGTTCGAGACCTGTCTGGCCTAGCCCCTGGCGCCGGCGGGCGGCGTGTCGCGGTAGATTCGGCGCCATGTCCGAAACCGCCATCCCCTCCCATTCCTCCGACGCCGCCCGTTCGCGCAGCCCGCTGGCCGGGCTGAAGGTGCTCGAGCTCGGCCAGCTGATCGCCGGACCCTTCGCCGGCAAGACGCTGGGCGACTTCGGCGCCGAGGTCATCAAGGTCGAGCCGCCCGGCACCGGCGACCCGCTGCGCCAGTGGCGCCTGCTGCACGACGGCACCAGCGTCTGGTGGCAGGTGCAGAGCCGCAACAAGAAGAGCGTCGCGCTCGACCTGCGCACCGAGCAGGGCCGCGCCGACGTGCGCCGCCTGGCCGCCGAGTGCGATGTGCTGATCGAGAACTTCAAGCCCGGCACGATGGAGAAGTGGGGCCTGGGCTTCGACGAGCTGGCGCGCGACAACCCCGGCCTGATCATGCTGCGCATCAGCGGCTACGGGCAGACCGGCCCCTACCGCGACCTGCCGGGCTTCGCGGTCGTGGCCGAGGCGATGGGCGGCATGCGCCACCTGATGGGCGAGCCGGGCCGCGCGCCTGTGCGCGCCGGCGTCAGCCTGGGCGACACGCTGGCGGCGCTGCACGGCGTCATCGGCGTGCTGCTGGCGCTGCAGGCGCGAGCGCGCACCGGGCGCGGCCAGGTGGTCGACGTGGCGCTGTTCGAGGCGGTCTTCAACTGCATGGAAAGCCTGCTGCCCGAGTACAGCGCCTTCGGCGCGGTGCGCGAGCCGGCCGGATCGGCCTTGCCCGGCATCGCGCCGAGCAATGCCTACCGCTGCGCCGACGGCCAGGTGGTGATCGGCGGCAACGGCGATTCGATCTACCGCCGGCTGATGAGCGCCATCTGCCGCGCCGATCTGGCCGAGGCGCCGGATCTGGCCAGCAATGCCGGTCGCGTCGCCCGGGTCGACGAGATCGACGCGGCGATCACGCAGTGGACGGTGCAGCGCCCGGTCGACGCGGTGGTGGCCGCGCTGCAGGCGGTGCAGGTGCCGGTCGGGCGCATCTACACGGTGCGCGACATCGCCGCCGATCCGCACTACCGCGCGCGGCAGATGATCGAGCGCATCGTCACCGCCGACGGGCTGGCGCTGGAGGTGCCCGGCGTGGTCCCGAAGCTCGGCGACACGCCCGGCGGCCTGTTCCGGCCGGCGCCGCGCCTGGGGGAACACGACGGCGAAGGATGGACGCGATGACCGAAGCCGACGATCTTCTTCCGGCCGATCCGGCGCGTCGGCGCAGGCTGGGCGCGACGGCGGCCTGGATGATGCTGGCCAGCCTGGGCGCCGGGCGGGCGCAGGCGGGCCGCACCGGCACGACGCCGGCACTGGCCTTCACGCCGGTGCCGATGACGGTGGAGGCGCCGCTGGCGGTGCCGCCGGGCTACACCGCGCGGGTGCTCTACGCCTGGGGCGACGCCACCGGGCAGGCCGCCGTCCCGCCGTGGCGCAGCGATGCGGTGCCGACGCCGGCCGAGCAGACGCTGCAGGCCGGCATGCATCACGACGGCATGGCCTTCTTCCCGCTGGGCGGGCGCGGCGTGCTGAACGGCCGTCACGGCCTGCTGGCGCTGAACCATGAATACACCGACGAGCGGCTGCTGCACCGCGATGCCGCCTCGCTGGCCGGTGGCGCGCGCACGGCCGAGCAGGTCGCGCGCTCGCAGGCGGCGCACGGCGTGTCGGTGATCGAGGTGCAGCGCGAGGGCAAGGGCACGGACGCGCCGTGGTCGGTGGTGCGGCCCTCGCGCCGGGCGCGGCGCCTCACCGCGAACACGCCGATGGCGGTGGCCGGCCCGGCCGCGGGCCACGCGCTGCTGCGCACCGCCGCCGATCCCGAGGGCCGGCGCATCCTGGGCACCTTCGCCAACTGCGCGGCCAACGCCACGCCCTGGGGCTCCTACCTCACCTGCGAGGAGAACATCCAGGGCTACTTCGAGCCGCCGGCCGAGCCCGATGCCTCGCAGCGGCGCTGGGGCCTGCAGGCGGGCGGGCGCGGCAACTGGGCGCGCTGGCATCTGCACGACGAGCGCTTCGACCTGCGCCGCCACCCCAACGAGTTCCACCGTTTTGGCTGGGTGGTCGAGATCGATCCCCACGATCCGACGATGACCCCGGTCAAGCGCACCGCGCTGGGCCGCGCGGTGCACGAAGGCGCCGCCACCGGCGTGTCGAAGGACGGCCGCGCGGTGGTCTTCATGGGCGAGGACGCGCGCTTCGAATCCATCTACCGCTTCGTCAGCCGCGACCGCATCCGCCCCGGCGGCTTCGCGGCCAACCGCGACCTGCTCGACCACGGCACGCTCAGCGTCGCGCGCTTCGACGCCCAGGGCCGCGGGCGCTGGCTGCCGCTGACGCACGGCCAGGGCGGCCTGACGCCCGAGAACGGCTTTGCCGACCAGGGCGAGGTGGTGATCCGTACCCGCGAGGCCAGCGACCGCCTGGGCGGCACGAAGATGGACCGGCCCGAGTGGACCGCGATCAGCCCGGTCACCGGCGAGGTCTTCGTCTCGCTGACCAACAACACGCAGCGCGGCAAGCCCGGCCTGCCGGGGGCGGACGCGGCCAATCCGCGCGCGCCTAACCCGACCGGCCACCTGCTGCGCTGGCGCCACGGCGGCGACCTGGCGGCCGAGACCTTCCAGTGGGACATCGTGGCCCTGGGCGGCGGCGAGACCGCGGGCGACGCCTTCAGCAGCCCCGACGGCCTGACGGTCGACCCCTTCGGCCGGCTCTGGGTGGCCACCGACGCGGCGCCGATGCTGGAGGCCGCGCCCGGCGAGCGGCTCTGGCTGCCGCGCAACCAGCTGCTGGCCTGCGATCCGGTGGCGCCGGGCGGCGTGAACATGCGCCGCTTCCTGGTCGCGCCGCCGGGCTGCGAGGTCACCGGCCCGGTGATCACGCCCGACGGCCGCACGCTCTTCCTCAACATCCAGCACCCCGACCCCGGCTGGCCCGCGCCCGGCGGTCGCCCGCGCTCGGCGACGGTGGTGGTGACCAAGGACGACGGCGGGGTGATCGGGGGCTGAGCGATGCTCCCGACGCTGCCCCGTCATTCCCGCGAAGGCGGGAACCTACGAGTCGCCGCCGTCGTGCCCTGCGTGGGCCCCCGCCTGCGCGGGGGTGACGGCGTGTGGCGGGATGACGGCAGGTTGCGGTGACGGGCCGGGCGCTGCGTCACTCCGGCCGCTCGACGCGGCCGTCCGGGTGCCGGGCGAAGCGGGCGGCGTCGGTTCCGTGCACCGGCGCGGCGTCGTCCCAGGACCAGCCGCCGAAGCCGGTGCGCTGGTAGTCGGCGAAGGCCTGGCGGATCTCCGCCTGGGTGTTCATCACGAAGGGGCCGTACTGCGCTACCGGCTCGCCGATCGGGCGGCCCTGCAGCATCAGCAGCTCGGCCGGCGAGGTGCCGGTGTTGACGATCTCGGCCGGCCGCTCGGCGGCGAGGTCGATCGCGCAGTGGCCCGGCACCGGCTGGTCCGCCACCCGCAGGCCGTCGCCGAGGAAGAAATAGAGCCGGCGCTTCGTCGCCGCGCCGCCGCGTGCGGCGGGCAGCGTCAGCCGCGCGCCGGCATCGAGCTTCAGGGTCCAGATCGCCACGTCGGCCTCCGCCTGGCTGGCCCAGGAGTCGGGCGGTGGGCTGGGCGGCGTGGCCAGATCGGGCAGGGCGCCGGCCACACACAGCAGCTCGGCGCGCCGGCCCTGGGCATCGGTCTCGATGTGGCGGGGCATCGTGTCGGCCCAGAACATCGTGAAGTGCGGCGCGGCGAACTTGCTGCGCGCCGGCAGGTTCAGCCAGATCTGGAACAGGTCGAGCGGGTTGGGCGCGTCGGTGCGCAGCAGCGGGAACATCTCGCTGTGCTGGATGCCGCGCCCGGCGGTCAGCCACTGCACGTCGCCGTCGCCGTAGCGCGCGGCCGCGCCGGCCGAGTCGGCGTGGTCGATGCGGCCGGTGCGCACCAGCGTCACCGTCTCGAAGCCGCGGTGCGGGTGGGCGGGAAAGCCCGGCACCTGCTCGCCGTGGTACAGGCTCCAGCCGTCGCGGTAGGAGAAGTCGCTGCCGATCTGGCGTCCGGCCAGCGACGCCGCCGGGCCGAAGCGGCCGTTGCCGGCGGGGTAGCGGTCGTCGTGGTGGACGCAGAAGAGGAAGGGGTCCTGCGTCGGCCACGGAAAGCCGAGGGGCAGGAAGGTCGGTGCGGGCAGATCGGCGTCGGGCGTGGACATGGTCGGGGCGGGCCGGCGGGCCCGGGTGACGGGGTTCCCGGACTGTACGCCCCGACGCCTTTCCCCTCAGGCCGCGTCGACCCGGCGCACCGACTGCCGCCGCACCAGCTCGGGCGCGACATCGCGGATCACCGGGCGGTCGCGGCCGTAGCAGCGGTTGATCAGGTCGCGCGTGGCCTGCGTGGCGATCGCGTCGATGTCGATGCGCACCGTGGTGAGCGCCGGCCAGACATGGGCGGCGAACTCGCAGTCGTCGTAGCCGACCACCGACAGGTCCTCGGGCATGCGCAGGCCGGCGGCCGCGAGCACGCTGATCGCCGCGATGGCCATCGGGTCGTTGGCGCAGAACAGCGCCGAGAAGGGCAGGGGCGCCGGGCCGCAGCGCGCCAGCAGCGCCTCGGCGGCCGCCCGCCCGGAGGCCGGCGTGAAGTCGCCGGTGATGATGCGCTCGGAGGGCACCCGCACGCCGGCCGCCCCGAGCGTGTCGAGAAAGCCGTGCAGCCGCGCCTCGTTGTCGGGCGCGTGGTGCGGGCCGCTGATGATGGCGACCTCGCGGTGCCCGGCCTCGAGCAGGCACTGCGCGGCCAGCCGGCCGCCGAGCGCGTGGTCGCTCGAGAAGCACACCGATTCCAGCCCGGGCACGATGCGGTTGAGCACCGCGATCTGCGGCATCTGCGCATGCAGCTGGCGGAGGTCGTCGTCGTGCAGCGCGTGGCTCATCAGCAGCAGGCCGTCGCATTCGCGCTGGCGCAGGAAGTCGATGCCGTCGAGCGCCTGCAGCCGCGCGTCGCCGCAGGCGCCGCCGCTGGCGGTGACCATGTGGCGCTCGACCTCGCGCAGCTCGCGCCCGATCGTCTCGAGCACCGCGCCGTGGAACAGGCCCTGGTACTGCGGCACGTACACGCCCAGCATGTCCAGGCTCTTGCGCGACAGCGCGCGCGCGATGCTCGAGGGCCGGAAGCCCAGCGTCTCGATGGCCTGCTGCACCCGTGCGGCCGTCTCCGGCGCGACCGGGCCCTTGCCCGAGATCACCCGCGAGGCGGTTCCGACACCCACGCCCGCCAGGCGGGCGACATCCTTGATCGTGCTGGCCATTGTGCTTGTCGTGCTCGTCGCTGCAGGAGTGGGGGGCAATGCAAGAGGAAAAGGGTCGATTCTGGCCTGCCCAGGGGCGCGCTGGCCTTACGGCCGCCGCAGATCGCGGAACGGCCCGAACAGCCACGAGCGCATGCCCAGCACCATCGTGAAGGGCTGCTTCTGGTCTTCGGGCAGGCGCTGGTCGGCCAGGTGCTGGCGCGCGAAGTCGGCGCCGATGCGTGCCAGGCGCTCGTTGAAGACCGGTGCCAGCGCGCGGTTGATCTCGCCGTGCACCAGCATCAGCTGCTCGCCCTCGCCGTCGAAGCCGCCGCGGAAATAGTCCGGCACCACCTCGGCGCGGAAGAACTGCATCACCGGCCCGTGCGGGCGCCAGCGGAAGGTCTTGCTGACCTTGAGCCGGTAGCGGTTGTGCTCGCGCAGCTCGATGATGCCCAGCCGGTCGAGCTGCAGCAGCAGCCCCACCAGCTCGGCCGGCTCGTAGCGGTAGCTGGCCAGCATCTGCTCGAAGGTCCACTGGCTCAGGCAGCAGATCGCCGCCAGCAGCAGGCGCCGGTCGGCCACGACCGCGCGCTCCTGCTCCTGCGTCAGCTCCGTGCGCGCGGGCTGCTCGTCGGCGAGCCGGCGCGAGAGCTCGGCGAAGTCGGTGCGCAGCACCCGGCAGATCGCGTCGATGCGCGACAGCGGCATGTCGCCCTGCGCGAACATGCGCTTGACGCTGGACTCGGCCATGCCGAGCTGCGCCGCCAGCGCGGCATAGGTGATGCCGGCGCTCTTCAGCTCGGCCTTGAGGACGCGGATCAGGTCGGCGGTGGTGCTCATCGGCAGCTCCGGTGTCAGGGTGATGCATCGACGGTGGCCATCGACGGTATCGTCTGATGATACTGATGGTGCCGAAAGATGATCGATCGGGGCATGAGATTGAACCGATGTGGGTGAGGGCGCAGCATGAGCCCATCTTCAACGCCCGCACCGCCAGGTCTGCACCATGTCCACTGCCTCTGCATCGCCCTCTGTCTCCGCTCCGTCCCTCGCGGCGGCTGTGGCCGATCTGTCTGATCTGTCCGAAGAGATGCCGGCGCTGCGCTCACGCCGCGCCGGCGGCCGCCCGCAGCGTGACAGCCGGGCCTGGCGCGCCCAGGTCTGGATCTCCTTCGGCCTGGCGGTGGCGCTGTGCGCCGGCGGTCTGGCCGGCCTGCCGGGCCAGAGCCTCGACCGCGCCTTCATGGTGATGGGCTACCTGTTCTGTCTGTGCTCGGCCTTCGTGCTGTCGAAGTTCGTCCGCGACCGCGAGAGCCGTCCGGATGCGGATGCGCCGATGTGGGCCTGGGTGGTGCGCGGCAGCTTCGTGATGGCGATGAGCCTGACCGCCTGGGGCCTGTGGCGCATGCAGGTCGAGGATGTCTGGAAGGCCTACCTCGGCGTGAGCTGGCTCTATCTGATCTCGTCGGCCTTCACGCTGGCCAAGACCCAGCGTGACGCCTGGGAGGCCGGCCGCTGAGCCGCCTGCCCCGCAATCCCACATCGCACTGTCCCCGTTTTTCCAAGGAGAAGCATGATGAAGACGCGCAAGGTCCTGACCTTGACCCTCGTGTTGTCGCTGGCCCTGCTCGGCGCCAGCGCACCGGCTGCCGCCCGGGGCGCCTCGGACGCCAGTGCCGCCTCGTCCGGGCTGTCCATCGGGGTGCCGGTGGCGGTGTCGGTGGTCGCGCCGTCGGCGGTGCTGGCCTCCGGCGCGGTGCTGACGGTGCTCAGCGTGCAGGCGCTGGCCTCCGGCACGGTCTGGGTGCTCGAGCGCGCCTCGGACGGCGTGCGGGTGGTGGTGAACTTCAGCGCCACCGGTGCCGAGGCGGTCTCGGTGGGGGTGGGCGCGGCGGTGGTCGTGACCGCGATCAGCGCCGGCTGGATCCTGTCGAGCGCCGGCCGGGCGCTGTGCTTCCTGCCCAGCGAGCGCGGCGCCGCGCTGCTGCACCATGAAAGGATCTCGCGATGAACGCCGCTCCTGCCCTGAATCCGACCCTGGCGGTCCTGGTGGTGGCCGGTGCGCTGCTGGCGACGACGAGCCCGCCGGCGCAGGCCGGTCGCGGCTGCGAGACGAAGCCGGTCAGCACCGAGACGCTGGTGCGCTCGCTGGAGCTGGCCGAGCGCACCGCGCGCTGGCTGGATGCCAGCGGCGCCGGGGTGGTGCTGCTGGCGCGGCGCGGCCAGAACCTCGATGCCTACGGCGTGCAGTGGTCGCACCTGGGCTACGCCTACCGCGACGAGCGCGCCAGGGCCTGGCGGGTGGTGCACAAGCTCAACCACTGCGGCACCGCCGAGTCGGCGCTGTACCGGCAGGGACTGGCGGAGTTCTTCTCGGACGATCTCTACCGCTTCGAGGCCGGCGTGCAGGTGCTGGCGCCGGCCACGCAGAAGGCGCTGCGCCCGCTGCTGGAGGACAACACCCGCGCGGCCACGCTGCATGAGCCGGCCTACAGCATGGTCGCCTGGCCCTGGGCGACCCGCTACCAGCAGAGCAACCAGTGGGCACTGGAGACGCTGGCGCTGGCGATGGAGCCCTCCGCGACCGACCGGGCCCGGGCGCAGTCCTGGCTGCAGTTCAAGGGCTATGTGCCGACGACGCTGCGCATCGACGCGATGAAGCGCCTGGGCGCGCGTGTCGGCAGCGCGCACATCGCCTTCGACGATCACCCTAACGCGCAGCGCTTCGCCGATCGCATCGACACCGTCACCGTCGACTCGGTCTTCCGCTTCGTGCAGAGTGCGAGACTGGCCAGCCCGGCGCAGACGATCCGATGACGCACTGGAAAAACTGAACCGGCAAAACCGTTCTTTCCGCGCGCGGGATTCTCCGGATTGCCGCGATCATCGGCACGGTTCCCGCCGTGCGCCTGAAGCCTGACCGCGATGATGCCCATCGATACCCCGTCAACGCCTGCCGCCGAGCCGAGCCAGTTCGCGCTGCTCGGCCAGCGCCGCTTCGCGCCCTTCTTCTGGACCCAGTTCCTGGGGGCGGCCAACGACAACCTGTTCAAGTTCGCCCTGACCGTGCTGGTGACCTACCAGCTGCAGCTGGCCTGGCTGCCGCCGTCGCTGGCCGGGCTGGTGATCGGGGCGCTGTTCATCCTGCCCTTCGTGCTGTTCTCGGCCACCGCCGGGCAACTCGCCGACAAGCTCGACAAGGCGCTGCTGATGCGCTTCGTCAAGTCGCTCGAGATCGGCATCATGGCGCTGGCCGGCTGGGCCTTCGTGCAGACCGACGACCAGGTGCGGGTGGCCACGCTGCTGGCCTGCGTCTTCGCGATGGGGCTGCACTCGACGCTGTTCGGCCCGGTCAAGTTCGCCTACCTGCCGCAGCACCTGTCCGAGCGCGAGCTCACCGGCGGCAACGGCATGGTCGAGATGGGCACCTTCGTGGCCATCCTGCTGGGCAATGTGGCCGGCGGCCTGCTGATCGGCCTGCCGCAGGTGGGGCCGGCGGCGGTGGCCGTGGCCTGCGTGGCGCTGGCGCTGCTGGGCCGGCTGACCGCGCATCAGGTGCCGGCGACGCCGGCGACCGATCCGGGCCTGCGCATCAACCTGAACCCGCTGACCGAGACCTGGCGCAACCTGAAGCTCGCGCATGGCCACCTCGTGGTGTTCCGCTCGCTGCTGGGCATCTCGTGGATGTGGTTCTTCGGAGCGGTCTTCCTGAGCCAGTTCCCGGCCTTCGCCAAGGAGGTGCTGCACGGCGACGAGCGGGTGGCCTCGCTGCTGCTGGTGGTGTTCTCGGTGGGCATCGGCGCGGGCTCGCTGCTGTGCGAGGTGCTGTCGCGCCGCCAGGTCGAGATCGGCCTGGTGCCGCTGGGCGCGATCGGCATGACGGTGTTCGCGGTCGACCTGTACTTCGCGTCGAGCGGTCTGGCCACGCCGGCCGCGTCCTGGGGCGTGGCGGGCTTCCTGGCGCAGCCGGCGCACTGGCGCGTCATGCTCGACCTGGCGCTGATGGCGCTGTCTGCCGGGCTCTACAGCGTGCCGATGTACGCGCTGATCCAGCTGCGCGCCCCGAAGAGCCACCGCGCGCGCATCATCGCCGCCAACAACATCCTCAACGCGCTCTTCATGATCGCCAGCTCCCTGCTGGCCGGCGCGATGCTGTCGGCGGGCTTCAGCATCGCGGAGGTCTTCCTGGCCACCGGCCTGGCCAATGCGCTGGTGGCGGGCTACATCTTCCTGCTGGTGCCGGAGTACCTGCTGCGCTTCGTCGCCTTCTTGCTGACCCATGTCGTCTACCGGCTGCGGGTGAGCGGCGCCGGGCACATTCCGGCCGAGGGGCCGGCGGTCATCGCCGCCAACCATGTGAGCTTCGTCGATGCGCTGGTGCTGGCGGCGGTCAGCCCGCGGCCGATCCGCTTCCTGATGGACCACCGCATCTTCGCCACCCCGGTGCTGGGGGCGCTGTTCCGGCTGGCCGGCGCGATTCCGGTGGCGCCGCAGAAGGAGGATCCGGTGGTCTACCAGCGTGCCTTCGAGGCCGCCTCGAAGGTGCTGGCCGACGGCGACCTGCTGGGCATCTTTCCCGAAGGCGGCATCACCCGCGACGGCCGGCTGCAGCCCTTCCGCGGCGGCATCGCCCGCATCATCGAGCGCGATCCGGTGCCGGTGGTGCCGGTGGCGCTGCTCGACCTGTGGGGCTCGAGCTTCTCTCGCATCGAGGGCGGCCGCGCGCTGGCCCGGCCGCTGCGCCGGGGTCTGTTCAGCCGCATCGGCGTGGCGGTGGCCGCGCCGATGCCCGCCCGCGGGCTCACGCCGGAAGCCCTGCAGCACCAGGTGCAGCACCTGCTCGACATTCATTCCCTTTCCAGAACATCGACACCGACCCCATGAACGTCTCCGCCCCCGCTCCGCTGCTGTCCCCTGCCATCGAACCGAGCGTCAGCGTCGTGCGTGATGCCGACGGCCTGAGCGCGCTGCGCACCGACTGGGAAGCGCTCGAGCGTCGGGCGGTGCATGGCGGGCCCTTCGTGCGCTGGCGCCATGTGCAGCTGGCCGCGCGTCACCTGCTCGGCGCCGGCGACGAGCTGCATGTGCTGACGGTGCGCGCCGACGACGAGCGCCTGATCGGCGTGCTGCCGCTGCTGCGCACCAGCGAGCGCCACTACGGCATGACGCTGAAGGTGCTGCGCCAGATCGGCATCCTGGAGGGCGACCGCCCGGGCGTGCTTGCGCTGGACGATGCCGATGCGGTCTGGGCCGCGCTGTGGCGCCATCTGCAGGCGACCCGGGCCGACTGGCAGGTGCTGGACCTGCGCGAGCTCGACCCCGGCAGCTGGCCGCTGCGCGAGCTGGCCGAGCCGGGTCCGGGCTTCCAGGCCGAGCTGGGCGATGACGTGATCTCGACCTTCCAGCCGCTGACCGGCACCTGGCCGGCCCATCTGTCGCGCCGACCGGAGGCCCTGCGCGAGCAGCGGCTGCAGGCGCGCCAGCAGCTGGCCGCGGCCATGCCGGGGCTGTGCGTGGCGGTGGCCGACACGCCGCAGGACATCCTGGCCGCCTTCGACCGCTATCTCGCGCTCGAGGCCGGGCTGCGCGAGCAGGGCGGCGGCGTGACGATCGGCGGCGACGAGCGCCGGGTCGCCTTCTACCGCGAGTGGCTGCCGCGCCTGGCGGCCGACGGCGACGCGGCGGTCTGGCTGCTGGGCAGCGTCGAGCAGGGCGAGGTCGCCGGTCTGCTGCGGCTGCGCAGCGGCCACATCTGGATCGAGCGCCACGCCTGCTTCGATCCGGCCCGCGCCGCGCACACGCCCAGCCTGCTGCTGCTGCTCGAGGCGCTGCAGCACGGCTTCGCCACCACCGCGACCGAGAGCCGGCTGGTGAATCTGCGCGAGCCCGCCGGGGCAGCGGCCTCGGCGATGTCCTGGTACGACGACTGCCTCCAGACCCGGCGCCTGTCGGTCTGGAACCTGCACTCGAAGCTGGCGCCGGTGGCTTTCCTGAAAGGCCTGGGGCGGCGCCTGCGCGGCTGAGCGGACCGCCCGCTGTCGGCGCCCTCAGCGCGCCGACAGCGTCATGCCGACCTGTGGCGTCCAGCCGGCCTGTCCCGCCAGCAGCTTCGGCGCGGCGACGAAGACCCGCTCGTTGGCCAGGCCGCGCTCGCGCAGCGCGTCGCGCACCGCCTCGGCGCGCGCGGTGGCCAGCTCGCGCCAGTCCTCGTCGTCGACCGGCTCGGCCGCGGCCAGCGCGGCGGTGGCGGTGCTGCCGGCGGGCACGCCGCCCTTGAGCCGCTGCGTCACCAGCAGCGCGAGCAGGCGCTGGCGCTCGGCATCGGTCATCGCTCGGGCGGTCTCGTCGGCGAGATCGGCGCGCGCGCCGGCGCGGGCCAGCTCGCGCCGGTGCAGCGCCTGCAGCCGGCGCTCCAGCGCCGCGGCCTGCCAGGCGGCGCGCTCGGCCTCGCGGTCGGCCTCGCCGGCCAGCGTCACCGTCAGGGCCGGCCGGTCGGCCAGCGAGCGCGCGACGCGGTCGAGCAGTGCCGGTGCGTCAGGCTGCAACTGCGCCAGCCCGGGCAGGAAGGCCACCCGGCTCAGGTCCTCGCCGCTGCCGCCCGACAGCAGCGAGAACGGCGCGGTCAGCGCCTTGGTCAGCACGTTGCCGAGGACCTTGAGCACCAGGCCGAAGACGCTGAACTGCGGGTCGTTCAGCGAGCCGCCGATCGGCAGATCCAGGTCGATGACGCCGTGGCGGTCGCTCAGCAGCGCCACCGCCAGCCGCACCGGCAGCTTCGTCGCGTCGGGGCTGTCGACCGCCTCGCCGAAGGTGAGCTGGTTGAGCACCAGCCGGTTCGTCGCGTCGAGCCGGCCGCTCTCGTCGATGCGGTAGGCCACGTCCATCGACAGCTTGCCGCGCTCGATGCCGTAGCCCGCGTACTTGCCGGAATAGGGCGACAGCGGCGCCAGCTCGATGTCGCTGGCGCGCGCCTGGATGTCGAGCGCCGGCGGGCTGGCCAGCGGCTGCAGCCGCCCCGATACCGACAGGTCGCCAGTGCGCGCGACCTTGCCGGCCAGCGTCAGCGTCGCCATCTCGCGCGAGCCGCTGCGCCAGGCCCCGAGCTGGCCGTGCAGTTCGTCGAGGTCGGCGCTGTAGTTCGGGCGGATGAAGCGGTCCTCGAAGTCGATGCGCGCGCGGCTCAGCCGGGTCGGGCCGATGTCGAGGTCGACCGGCAGCTCGGCCGGCGCGGACGCTGCCGAGGCCGCAGCCGGCGCCGACGTGACGGCGACCGGCCGCTCGCCGGCATCGCGCAGGTTGAATCTGCCCTCCGGCGTGATCATCAGCCGTGCGAACAGGCCGTCGAGCGCGGTCTCGCGCAGGCTTACCTTCGGGCGCGTGCCCGGCTGCAGTGCCACGTCCAGCCCTTGCAGCGAGAGCGTCTGCCAGCTCAGCAGCTCGGCGCCGTCGTCGCCTTCGGTGCTGCCGCCGCTGCCGCTGCCTGCGCCGCGCTGCCGGGTGTGCAGCTGCAGGTCGGCGAGCCGGCCGTCGCCGCGCAGCCCGAGCTGCAGGCCGGCGGCGGGCTGGCGCAGCGTCAGCTCGCCGTCCCAGCCCAGCCGCGCGCGCACCAGCTCGACGCCGGGCATCGGCGGCGCGTAGGGCGCCAGCAGGTGCAGCGGCAGCGCCTGCAGCTTCAGCCGCGCCGACACCGCCAGCGGCTCGAGCGCGAGCTGGCCGCGGGCGTCGATCACCGGCGCGCTCGGGCCGGCGCGGCGGGTGCTGCCCTCGCCGCGCAGGTCGGCGGCGAGCTGCCAGCGCAGCGGCGCGGCCAGCCGGTCGCCGCGCCACTGCAGGTCCTGCACGCCGAGCTGCAGCCGCTCGATCTCGAGCGCGACATCGTCCTCGGGCTGCAGGTCGCGCCAGCCCAGGCGGCCGTCCTCGAGCTGCAGCGCACCGAGCCGCAGCGACCAGCCCGGCGTCGGCGGCTCGACGGCGGCCGGCGCCTTCGGGGGCGCCGACGTGGATGCCGCCGGGGGCGTGGCCAGCCAGTCGGCCAGATTCAGGCGTCCTTGCGCGTCGCGCTCCAGCCGGGTGCGCGGCTGCTGCAGCCGCAGCCGGCCGATCTCGACCTGGCGGGCGTTCAGGTCGATCTGGCCCGCCTCGATCTCCAGGTGCTCCAGCGTCGCCAGCGGCGGCGTGGCGACCGGGGCGTCGGGCGTGCTCAGCTTCAGCGCGGCCAGCTCGCCGCGTTCGAGCGCGATGTTCAGTGCCGGCGCGTCGCCCGCCTGCCAGCGCAGCCGCGCCTGCGCCGCCAGCCGGCCGTCGAGCCGCGGTTTCAGCACCGGGCGCAGGTAGGGCGCAAACGCCTCCAGCCCGAGTGCGTCGATCTTCAGGGTCAGGTCGGCCGCGCCCGGATCGGCCTGGCCCTCGACCGCCAGCGTGCCGCGCGCCGGTGCGGCCAGCGCGGCCTCGAGCTTCAGCCGCGCGGGCTGCTGCATCGGCCAGGCCAGCGCGCCGGTCTCGAGCGACAGATGCTCGAGCGCGAGGCGGGCGGCGGGCTGCGTCGTCGCGTCCTGCCAGCCGATGCGGGTGTCGTGCAGCGCCAGCGCCTCGACGCTGACCTGCCAGGCCGGTGCGGCCGGCGGCGCCGCACTGTCCGGTACCGCCAGCCTGGCAAGATTCAGCCGCCCCTGCGCGTCGCGCGCCAGGTCGAGCGTCAGCCCGTCGAGCGTGATCGCGCCGAAGGCCAGGCGCCGAGCCAGCGGCTGCACGTCGCGCAGCGCGATGTCGAGGTCGTTCCAGCCCAGCAGCGCGCGGCCGTCGCGGTCGGCGAAGGCCAGCGCCTGCGCCTGCACCCGGCCGCTCAGGCGCACCACCGGCGGCACACCGACCGGGGCGTCGAAGTCGAGCTTCAGCTCGGTGCCGATGCGCCCGCGCAGCAGTCGCACCGGCAGCGCCGCCGGCCAGTGGCCCAGCCACGGCGCCAGATCGAGCTGCGGCAGCGAGAAGCTCGCCTGCGTGCGGCGGTGCGGCGCGAACGGCCGGCCCTGCGCCTGGCTGTCGAAGCGCGCACCATCCAGCACGAAGGCCAGCCGCGGCGTCACCTCGATCTCGACCTGCGAGGGCAGCGTCGACAGGAAGGGCAGCGTGAGCGTCAGCTCGCCGAGCTGGTGGATCCGGCCGGTCGGCCGGTCGTCGAAATGCACCGAGCCGTCGCTCAGTCGCAGGTTGTGCAGCGCGAAGCGTGCCGGGCCGTGCTCGGGCTGCGGCGCGGGCGACGGCGCGGCCAGCCGGGCGATCAGGTCGTCGATGTCGTAACGGCCCTCGGCGGTACGGGTCAGGCGCAGTGTCGGCGCCTCGATCTCCAGCGCCGCCACCACCGGCGCCAGCTGCCACAGCGAGGCCGCGTCGAGATCGGCCCGCAGCCGTGCGACTTCCAGCAGCGGCTCGGCCGATGGCGCGCCGGGCGCGGCGCCGATGCGCAGCCGCTCGATCGCCAGATCCATCGCCCAGGGTCGGATGCTGACCCGCTCGAGCGTGACCGGCCGCCCCAGCGCCTGGCTGGCCTGGCGCTCGACCAGCGACTTCAGCAGCGGCGGCAGCGCCAGCCAGGCCAGCAGCCACAGCAGCAGCAGGCCGGCCAGCATGATCGTGGCGGCACGCAGCAGCCGGGGAGGGTGGTGCGGGCGGGTGTTCTCGGGGACGTCGACAGTCATCAGCGGCGGCGGGATCGTTCTTCGAGGGGCCTTCAGGTGGGTCAACGCGCGAGCCGGGCCGCGCGCGGACCGCGATCGTGACACGGACCTGTTGCTGCATGACCCCGGCTTGACGCCTGGAGGGCATGTCACCACAATGCGCCCCACGCTCCGGGGTGCCCCGGGTCGGCAAAGCCTCATCCAGAACCAGGACGGGGCCTTGCGGATCCGATGTGCTGAGATGGTCCAAGACCGAACCCGCTGTACTTGACCCGGTTAATACCGGCGTAAGAAGAGCCTGCACCTCGGCCCCTGCCAGTCCGTCGCCTCTCTCGCGACGACCGGTACCGCGGCCCCGGGAGTCCCTTCGGAGCGCGACCCGACCGCCTGAAACCGAAGGAACCCTCCGATGAACGCCCCCGACAAGCTCCAGGAACTGCTCACGCTGACCCGCGAGCCGTTCCCCGCCTCCACCAAGGTCCATGTCGAAGGCAGCCGGCCCGACATCCGCGTGCCGATGCGCGAGATCGCGCTGACCAACGGCGAGCGGGTCACGGTCTATGACACCTCCGGCCCCTACACCGACCCGACCACCGCGATCGACATCCGCCAGGGCCTGGCGCCGGTGCGCGCCGGCTGGATCGAGGCGCGTGGCGACACCGAAAGCTACACCGGCCGCCAGCGTGTCGCGCTGGACGACGGCGGCAAGAACGAGGAGCGCGACGGCGGTCGCATCGAGCAGCTGCGTGCCGAGGCCGCCGGCCTGCAGCGCCAGCCGCGCCGCGCCAAGGCCGGCGCCAACGTCTCGCAGATGCACTATGCGCGCCAGGGCATCGTGACGCCGGAGATGGAATACATCGCCATCCGCGAGAACGGCAAGCGCGAGTGGATGCGCGAGTACCTGCAGGACGCCGAGCGCGAGGCCCGCCTGAAGGGCAACGCGATGGGCGCGCGCATCCCCGAGATCATCACGCCGGAGTTCGTGCGCGACGAGGTGGCCCGCGGCCGCGCGGTGATCCCGGCCAACATCAACCACCCGGAAGTCGAGCCGATGATCATCGGCCGCAATTTCCTGGTGAAGATCAACTCGAACATCGGCAACTCGGCCGTCACCTCGTCGATCGAGGAAGAGGTGGAGAAGCTGGTCTGGTCGATCCGCTGGGGCGGCGACACGGTGATGGATCTGTCCACCGGCAAGAACATCCACACCACCCGCGACTGGATCCTGCGCAACTCGCCGGTGCCGATCGGCACGGTGCCGATCTACCAGGCGCTGGAGAAGGTCGGCGGCATCGCCGAGGACCTGAGCTGGGAGATCTTCCGCGACACGCTGATCGAGCAGGCCGAGCAGGGGGTGGACTACTTCACCATCCACGCCGGCGTGCGCCTGCCCTTCGTGCCGATGACGACCAAGCGCCGCACCGGCATCGTCAGCCGCGGCGGCTCGATCCTGGCCAAGTGGATGATCACGCACCACAAGGAGAACTTCCTCTACACGCATTTCGAGGAGATCTGCGAGATCATGAAGGCCTACGACGTCACCTTCTCGCTGGGTGACGGCCTGCGCCCGGGCTCGGGTGCCGACGCCAACGACGAGGCCCAGTTCGCCGAGCTGCGCACCCTGGGCGAGCTGACCGAGATCGCCTGGAAGCACGATGTGCAGACCATGATCGAAGGCCCCGGCCATGTGCCGATGCACATGATCCAGGCCAACATGGACGAGCAGCTCAAGCACTGCAAGGAGGCGCCCTTCTACACGCTGGGCCCGCTGACCATCGACATCGCCCCGGGCTACGACCACATCGCCTCGGCGATCGGCGCGGCGATGATCGGCTGGATGGGCACCGCGATGCTGTGCTACGTGACGCCGAAGGAGCACCTGGGCCTGCCGGACCGCGACGACGTGAAGGCGGGGATCATCGCCTACAAGATCGCCGCGCACGCGGCCGACGTGGCCAAGGGCCATCCGGGCCAGCGCGCCCGCGACGACGCGATGAGCAAGGCGCGCTTCGAGTTCCGCTGGCGCGACCAGTTCGCGCTCGGCCTGGATCCGCAGACTGCCGAGGAATACCACGACGAGACGCTGCCGAAGGACTCGTCGAAGGAAGCGCACTTCTGCTCGATGTGCGGCCCGAAGTTCTGCTCGATGAAGATCACGCAGGACGTGCGCGACTACGCCGAGAAGGGCATGGCCGAGAAGTCGGCCGAGTTCAAGGCGGCGGGCGGCGAGTTCTACATCCCGATCCAGCCGGCGAAGGGCTGAGCCATGCTGCTGCGCATCGGCATCGCCGGCGCGGGCGTGCTGGGCCGCCTGCTGGCCTGGCAGCTCTCGCACGCCGGACACGCGGTCGAGGTCTTCGATCCGGCCGCGGGCCCGGAGCCGCGCGGCGACGGCCTGGGGCCGGCGGGCTTCACCGCCGCCGGCATGCTCAGCCCGCTGGCCGAGCTGGACGCGGCCGGGCCGGAGGTGGCGACATTGGGCCTGCGCTCGGTGCCGCTGTGGGCCGAGGTGGCGCAGCGGCTGGCCGCACTCGACGGTCAGGGCGATGCGACGCGCTACTTCCGCCAGCGCGGCAGCCTGATGCTGGCCCACGGGCCGGACCTGGGCGCGGCGCAGCGGGTGCTCGCGCGCCTGTCGACCGCGCCGGCCGGTCTGTCCGAGCCGCGCCGGCTGACCCGCCCGGCGCTGCTCGACCTCGAGCCGGCGCTGCTGCCGGGCCTGCACGCCTGGTTCCTCGACGGCGAGGGCCAGGTCATGCCGCAGGCGGTGCTGCCGGCGCTGTGCGCGCTCGCCCGCGAGGTGCGCTGGCGCTGGGGCCGTTCGGTCGCCTCCACCGCCCCCGGCACGATCACGCTGGACGATGGCGCGGCGCACGGCTTCGACCTCGTCTTCGACGTGCGCGGCCTGGGCGCGCGGCCGCAGGTGGCGACCCTGCGCGGCGTGCGCGGCGAGGTGATCTGGCTGCATGCGCCCGGCGTGCCGCTGTCGCGCCCCTTGCGGCTGCTGCATGCGCGCCACCGGGTCTACATCGTGCCGCGGCCGGACGATCGCATCGTCATCGGCGCCAGCGAGATCGAGAGCGAGGACCGCTCGCCGGTGAGCCTGCGCTCGGCGGTCGAGCTGATGGCCGCCGCGCACAGCGTGCTGCCGGCGCTGGCCGAGGCGCGCACCCTGCACATGGAAACCAATCTGCGCCCGGCGCTGCCCGACAACGCGCCGCGGCTCGACATCGAACCCGGCCGCGTCGCGATCAACGGCCTGTTCCGCCACGGCTGGCTGCTCGCGCCGGCCCTGATCGAGCAGGCGCTGCAACACACGGCATTGTCATCATGAAGATCCACGTCAACGGCGACCCCGTCGAGCTGCCCGAGGGCACGACGCTGGCCGAGCTGCTGCAGCGCCTGGGCCACGCGCCCGAGGCGGTCGGCAGCGCGGTCGAGGGCCGCCATGTGCCGCGCGCCGCCCGCGCCACGCGGGTGCTGGCCGACGGCGAGTCGGTCACGCTGTTCCAACCCATCGTCGGAGGCTGAAACGCCATGAGCGCCCTGAATGCCACGCTGAACCCGTCCGCCTGGCACGCCTACTGCGTCACGCTGAACAGCCGCCTGCTGCTCGGCACCGCCGGCTATCCCTCGCCGCAGGCGCTGCACGAGGCCATCGTCGCTTCCGGCACCGAGGTGGTCACCGTCGGCCTGCGCCGCGTCCATGCGGGCGAGGGCGGCGACAACGGCCACATCGCCGCGATCCGCTCGGCGCTGCGCGAGCAGGGCGCACGCCTGCTGCCCAACACCGCCGGCTGCCGCACCGCCCGCGAGGCGGTCGAGCTGTCGCACATGGCCAGAGAGCTGTACGGCACCGCCTGGATCAAGCTGGAAGTCGTCGGCGACGAGCAGACGCTGCAGCCCGACCCGTGGGAGCTGGTGCTGGCCGCCGAGGAGCTGGTGCGCGAGGGCTTCCAGGTCTTCCCCTACTGCACCGACGACCTCGTCACCTGCCAGCGCCTGCTCGACGTGGGCTGCGAGGTGCTGATGCCCTGGGGCGCGCCGATCGGCTCCGGCCAGGGTCTGATCAACCCGTGGGCGCTGCGCACGCTGCGCGAGCGGCTGCCGCAGGTGCCCTTGATCGTCGATGCAGGCATCGGTGCGCCGGCGCATGCGGTGCAGGCGATGGAGCTGGGCTATGACGCGGTGCTGCTGAACTCGGCGGTGTCGCAGGCGCGCGATCCGGTGCGCATGGCCGCCGCCTTCGGGCGCGCAGTGCAGGCCGGGCGGCTCGGCTTCGAGGCCGGCGTGATGGCGCCGCAGGCGATGGCGGTGGCCACCACGCCGGTCAGCGGCCGGCCCTTCCTGCTGTGACGGCCGCACCGATGTCGGATCGTCCTGTTCTCTGGAGCGTCGCCGGCAACGACAGCGGCGGCGGCGCAGGTCTCAGCGCCGACGCGCGTGCCGCCGAAGGCTGCGCGGTCCACCTCTGCCCGGTGGTCGCCTCGATCACCGCGCAGAACTCGCTCGGCGTCGACCGCGTCGTGCCGGTGGCGGCGGAGGTGCTCGACGCACAGCTCGCCGCGCTGGCGGCCGACCTGCGCCCGAGCGTCATCAAGACCGGGCTGATCGGCAGCGCCGAGGGCGTGGCGGTGCTGATGCGCTGGCTGGCGCGCTTCGACGCCGAGGGCGGGCCGCGCGTGCGCCTGGTGGTCGATCCGGTGCTGGGCGCCAGCGCGGGCGGCGCCGCGTTCTGCGATGACGCGCTGCTGGCGGCCTACCGCGAGCGGCTGCTGCCGCGTGCCGATCTGATCACGCCGAACCGGCGCGAGGCGGCGCGGCTGCTGGGCGTGGCTGACGCCGCGACGCCGGCCGAGGTGCCGGCGCAGGCCGCGGCGCTGCGTGCGCTCGGGGCCGGCGCGGTGGCGATCACCGGCGGCGACAGCGCGGACGGCGCCGCCGACCGCACCGATGCGCTCGACTGGATCGACACGCCGCTGGCACGCGGCTGGCTCGCGCTGCCGCGGCTGGACGCACGCCACACGCACGGCACCGGCTGCACCTTCGCGACCAGCGCCGCCGCGGCGATGGCGCGCGGCTTCGTCACCGCCGACGCGCTGGTGCTGGCCAAGATGGCGACCACCGCGGCGATCGCGGCCGGCCATGCGGCGGGCCAGGGCGCCGGGCCGGTCGGCTTCGATGCGGGCTTTGCGGGCGACGCACGCCGGCTGCCGCGCCTGGGCTGCGACGAGACGCCGCCGGGGCCGGTGGTCGTGCCGCCCGAGCGGTGGCCGGGCGGCCTCTACGCGATCAGCGACTCGTTCGCGCAGGCCGCGCCGCTGCTGGCCGCCGCCGCCGAGGTGGCGGGCCTGTGCGCGCTGCAGCTGCGCATCAAGCGCGCCGCACACCGCGGCCTGGACGACGCGGCCTTCGCCGAGGCGCTGCAGGTGCAGATCGGCCAGGCGCAGGCGGCGATCGCGGCGCTGCCGGCCGAGCGCCGCCCGGTGCTGGTGATCAACGACCACCACGCGCTGGTGCTCGACGCCATCGAGGCCGGTCGGCTGGACGCGGCGTCGATCGCGCTGCACCTGGGCCAGGAGGACATGCTGGCGCTGGGCGCGGCCGGGCGGGCGCGTCTGGCAGCAGCCCAGGCGCGCGGGCTGCGGCTGGGCCTGAGCTCGCACAGCCTGTGGGAGCTGGCGCGCGCGACCGCGCTGCAGCCGGCCTATGTCGCCTGCGGCCCGGTCTGGGCGACGACGACCAAGGACATGCCGTGGACGCCGCAGGGCCTGCACAACCTGGGCTGGTGGGCGCGCATGGCGCCGGTGCCGGTGGTCGGCATCGGCGGCGTGCTGGATGAGACGCAGGTCGAGGCGGTCATGGCCGCAGGCGCCGCCGATGTCTGCCTGGTGCGGGCGCTGGCCGCGCAGCCGGGGGACGCCGATCCGGCTGCCGCTCAGCGCGAGCGGCTCGCGCGGATGGCCGCCGCCTGTCAGCGCGGCCGCGAGCCTTCTGCCGCGCTGGCCGCGCCGCTCTGGCCGCGTGCCAGTCTGGATCCCGCAGCCGAGGCGGGCATCGTGGCCTGAGTCGCGTCGGTGTTCGCCGGCAGGCCCGGCGGCCCCGAGCGGCCGGCGCACCAGGCAGGCACCTGATCGGCGGGCAGCTCGCGTCCGCAGGCCGGACCCTGGGCCGCATCGCAGCCCAGCTCGGCCAGCCAGGCGCGGGTCAGCAGATCGTCGACGCCGGTGGCCACCACCCGCGCCTGCCAGCCCTGTGCCAGCGCGACCAGCGCACGCACCACCGCGATGCGCTGGGCCTCGCTGCGCAGCAGGCCCAGCGAGGTGGAGTCGAACTTCAGCTCGGCCACGCTGGCCGGCGCGGCCATCGCCAGATGCAGCGCCATGCCGTCGCCCTCGTCGTCGATCGACAGCGGCACGCCGGCGCTGCTCAGCGCCTCGATCACCTCGGCGCCGCGCTGCATGATCGCGGCGCTGCGGGCCTCGACCGTCAGGTCGGGCGCCGGCCAGCGGTGGCGGTCGAGCAGGGCCAGCAGCGCGGGTGCGAGCGTCGGTTCGTCCAGCAGCCGGCCGGGCAGCGGCAGCGACAGCCTGACCTTCAGGCCTTGGCGGCGCCAGCCGCTGGCGGCCTGCAGCGCCCGGTCCAGCAGGCCGAGCAGCTGATGCTGCTGCTGGCTGCGGTCCTGGCGTGGCGGCGCGCCGATCGAGGTCGGTGCGAAGTCGGTGCTGCTGCCGCTGCCCGGGCCACCGGCGCCGGCCACGATCTGCAGTCGCAGCAGTCCGCCTTCCTGCAGGTCGATCACCGGCACGAAGCCGGGTGTGCAGGCCTCGTCCTCGGGCTCCGGCGCGGGTTCGCAGCGGCTGGCGGTGCCCAGGCCGCGCGGCTCGTACAGCGCGGTGATGACCTGTGCGCCGCGGGCCTGCTCCAGCGCGGCGCAGGCCTGCTGCAGCAGCACGCCGGCATCGGCCGCATGGCGCGGGCACAGCGCCACGCCGATGTGCACCTGCAGCCGTCCGGCGAAGCCCGCGGCCATCTTCTGGCCCATCGTCATCAGGCCGCCGACCGATGGATTGCCGGGAATCAGCGCCAGGAACTCGTCCGGGCCGCTGAGCGCGAAGCTGTCGGTATGGCGGCTCATCGCCAGCAGCTGATGCGCGAACTCGTCGCGCAGCGCCTCGGGTTCGGCCCGGCTGGGGCCGGGCGGCCCGGGCAGCACCGAGATGCCGATGCACATCAGCGCGAAGGCCGCGCCACCCCGGCTGACCGAGGCCACCGCCTGGCCGAGCCGGTCGAGAAGCAGGTCACGGTGCGGCAGACCGGTGCGGGCATCGATCAGGCCCAGATGACGCAGCGTCGCGTCATGGTCCTGCTCCTGCAGCGGCCCGTCTTCCATCACCACGATGCGCAGCTGGTTCATGAGGTCAAGGTTCCGGCGGTTTCCGGTTGAAAGCGATGCCAGCCAAGGTAGCAGCCCGGGGCGCTCCTGTCCTTGTGTTCCGCTTGCAGGGCGGGGGGTGGCGGCATGTGCTCAGGCTCTCTTCAAGATGTTCCGCCAGGCCCCGGGCATCATTCAATTTGTTTCTTTTTGTTACTTGCGGGAGGCCAAGGGCGACATGGAAGCGATGGCACTGTGGCATGGACTGGGCGGGCTGGCGACTGCGGCGGGGCTGCTGCTGGCGGGCGCGGGCGGCATGCATCTGCTGACCCGGCAGCGGGTGCGCGCGCATCTCGATGCGCACCAGCGCCAGTGCTGGACCGAGCAGGACCACTGGCTCGACGAGCATCAGGCGCGGCTGCAGGCGCTCGAGGGCGAATTGCCCGCGCTGCGCCAGGTGCGCGACGAGGCGGTCTGGCGCGAGGCCGAGCTGCAGCGCGAGATCGAGGCGCTGCAGGCGGCGCGCCGTCATGTCGAGCAGGCCCTGGGCCAGCAGCTGGTGCAGCAGGACCGGCAGATCGGCGGCGAGCGCGCGGCGCATCGCCGGGAGGTCGAGGCGCTGCGCAGCCAGCTCGCGGCCGCGCGTGCCGAGGTGGCTCAGCTGCTCGGGCTGCTCGAGGAGTCGGATGCGGCGCGTGCGCGGCTGCAGGCGCGGGTGGAGCGTCTGCCGCCGGTCTCGCGCTCGGCGGTGGCGGCCGAGGGTCGCCGTGCCGGTCCGGTGCGGCTGGCGCTGCGCGGCACCGGGGTCAGCGGCACCGGTGCGGACGAGGGGAGTGTCGACCTGCCGTCCGAGCGGCGCCGGCGTGTGGTGCCGCTGCCGCCCGGCATGAACGACCGCCGGGTCAGCGGCGCGGGCGCCCGGCTGCGGGCGCTGACCTGATCCTGACCGGTGCGGACGGCCGTGCCGGCCGCACCGCCGTCCAGGCCGGATCGCCGTAGGCCTGGAAGGCGCCCCAGCTCAGGTCGCCCGCCAGGGCCCGTTCGCGCGCGCTCTGCCGAGCCCGGAAGACCGCTTCGCCGAAGGGTTGCCCGTGCTGCAGCAGCTCGCGGTAGAAGGTGGTGCCGAACTGTGCCGCGCCCGCGTCGCTGACCGCCCAGCCCGCCACCAGCACGCAGCGCACGCCGATGTCGATCAGCGTCTGCGCCAGGCTGGCGGCGCGCTGCGGCGGTGTCGTGCGGCCGTCGTCCAGACGGCCGAGATGGCAGCAGTTCAGGAAGACCAGTTCCGGCACCGGGTCCATCGCGCCGATCTCGATGGCGGTCAGCATCAGGTCGTCGGAGAGCATGACGCCGCAGCGCCCGCCGGGGCCGTCCGGCAGCCGGCCATGCGCGCTGACATGCAGCAGATGCAGCGGCCGGGCATGGAGCTGGCGCAGCACCCGGCCCGCCAGGGCCTCTTCGCCGACCAGCAGCGTCGACGCCTGGCCGCAGTCCTGCAGCAGCCGGTGGATCTGCGTCGCCTCCTCGGCCGCCTCGGGCAGGGGCTCGAGCGGGTCGCCGCTGCCTTGACTGCTGCGGGTGAGCGTGGAGGGATTGCCGATGACCAGCGCCGCCTGGCCCGGACTGCGCCGCACCTGGCGGCGAAAGCTGCTGCTGGCGAGCTGGCGCACCAGCGGCATGCGCAGCGCCAGCGGCTCGGCCGGGCCGATGGCAGGATCTTCGGCCAGCAGCAGCTCCCAGGGCACCGCAGCGCTGTGCGCATCGACCACCAGCACCGCGCGCGACAGCTGGCGCACGGTTTCCCGGAAGTCCGGCGGCACCAGCAGATGGAAGAGTGTTCGGCCCAGCTCGGCATCCCAGCCCGGCGCGCCGGCGATGTCTGCCGGGCGCAGCAGCGCATCGAGCAGACCGGGCTGCAGCGGCTGGCCGACCGCCTCGGCGCGTGCCCGTGCGCCCAGGTGCAGATAGTCCAGCGCGCCGTCGGCGCGTGTGCGCACCAGCAGCCGCGGCCAGTAGCTGCCAGCGGTGCCGGCCGCGTTCGAGCCGCCATGGGCGGTCGAGCCCGAGGCGGCACGCACACGATGGCCGCGGCTGCGCAGCAGCGTGCCTTGCCAGTCCAGCGTCAGGCCGCCGTGCTCGGCCAGCCGCTGCAGCCGCGGCGCCAGCCGGTCGAGCTGCTCCGCCGCCGCCTGCGCCAGGTCGGGGCGAAGCTCGACCAGCTCGAGACGAGCGATGCGGATGGCGCTGCCAGCCACCTCGGCGAAGCGCTGGCTGGCCTGCAGCACCCCGAGCACCAGCGCCTCGACCACGGTCTCCAGGCCCAGATTCGCGGCCGAGTTGCTGCCCAGCAGCAGCGTGCCCAGCGTGAAGGCGCGCGGGCCGGGGCCGAGCTGGTCGCGCACCTGCAGCAGCAGACGCAGCGCGCCGGTGCGCACCGCCTCGGTCAGGCCGAGGCTGCCCAGCGTGCCGTCATAGGGCCCCAGTCCGGTCACGACCGCGCCGCGCAGCGGCGCGCTGTCGCTCTGGCCGCCGCGCAGCACCACGGTCGCGGTGCCGATCGGGCCGGCGTACAGGCCGAGCCGATGGCGATCGCTCAGGGCGCCGTCGAGCGTCTGGTCGATCAGCGCCTGCGGTCCGGCGATCGGATCCTGCTCATGCTGCCCGACCAGCAGCGGCAGCGCGAGGCCGCGCAGATCGCCGGCACGCACCTGCACGCTCAGCGTCGGCCGGGCGGAGGTGGCGGCCGTGGCGGCCGTGGCGGCGTCCGCGTCCGCGCTCAAACGGTGAAGGGCTTCTGGGCCAGGAAGGTGGCGCAGGGACCCAGGGTGTAGAGGTTGGGCGTCTGCGTCGGCTCCATGCCGGCGACGATCACATGACGGAACTGGGTGTGGTTGCCGCCGAAGCGGCCCTGGTTCCAGACCTCCAGCAGCCGGCCGGTGAAGGCGCCGTTGAATTCGCCGTCCATCGAGGTCTGGTTGTCCTGGCAGCCCGAGATCAGGATGACCGAAGGCAGGAACTTCGTGACCACGCCGGTCAGCCGGCTGCTGTCGATGCGCACCTGCGCCAGCGCCGCATCCGGATCGATCACGCCGCCGGACCGGGCGGCCTCGGCCGCGACCTCCTGCTGCAGCCCGTCATAGAAGTCCTGGTGATCGCGGTAGGTCTTGCGCGCGATCTGGCGCGGCATCAGGCGCGGGCGCGGCTGGCCCGGCAGCACCACCGGAGGCGAGGCCGGCGCCGCGCGGGTCACCGTGCCGCTGTGGCAGCTGTCGGACAGCACCAGCACCCGCACGCCCGCGGCGAAGCGGCTCAGCTCCAGGTAGAGCTCGTCGTCGATCAGCTGGCCGTCCCACAGGCACCAGGTCTCGTCCAGGCGATCGACTTCCTCGCCGCTGGTGTCGGGCACCTGGCCGCCGTGGCCGGAAAAGGTCAGCAGGAAATAGTCGCCCGACTTCAGCGTTCCCGATGCCGCGCGCAGCGCCTTCCGCACCGCCGCGCGGCTGGCCTGGGCGCCGAGCAGCACCGTCGGCTTCAGGCCCTTCGACAGCGCCAGGGCCCGCATGTCGGCCGCATCGGCCTCGCAGGCGAAGAGTTCGCCGTCCCAGCCGGCATAGTGACCGGGATCGACCTTGTTCAGGCCGATGTGCAGCGACAGCGCCCGGCGCTTGGCAGCGGCGGAGGCCGATGCGGCCGGGCGGGGGGTGGCGCGCTTCTTCGGGGCGCTGGTCGGGATGGTGCTCATGCGCGGTTTCCTTCCTGATGTGTCCCGATCTGAAATCTTGATCGAGGATGGAAGTGGAGAATTCCGGCGCTTTTCTGTCCATCGGGCGGGCGTGCAGATGCCAATTCGTGGCGCCGAGGATGTCACGACCCCGCGTAGAATCGTTCATCGGGCCCAAATTCTGCGGCCCGGTGCCGGCGGCTTCCCCAGCCGCCTCCGACCGGTCCCCAGGTCAAGCGCTCGCAGTCCTGCGGCGGCACTGCATTCCCGTCGCCGCACCCCACCGACTCCGAGAGCCTTTCCCGTCATGGACATCTTCGACTACGACAACGTGCTGCTGCTGCCGCGCCAGTGCCGCGTGGACAGCCGCAGCGAGTGCGACACCTCCGTCGTCTTCGGCGGCCGCCGCTTCCACCTGCCGGTCGTGCCGGCCAACATGAAGACCGTGCTCGACGCGCCGCTGGCCGCCTGGCTGGCGGCGAACGGCCATTTCTACGTGATGCACCGCTTCGACCTCGACACGGTCGCCTTCGCGCGCTCGATGCGCGAGCAGGGCCTGTTCGTGTCGATCAGCTCGGGCGTGAAGCCGCACGACTTCGCGGTGATCGACCGCCTCGCCGCCGAGGGTCTGGGCGCCGACTACATCACCATCGACATCGCGCACGGGCACGCCGAATCGGTGCGCCGCACCATCGAGCACATCAAGGCGCGGCTGCCGCAGGCCTTCGTCATCGCCGGCAATGTCGGCACGCCCGAGGCGGTGATCGACCTGGAGAACTGGGGCGCCGACGCCACCAAGGTCGGCATCGGCCCGGGCAAGGTCTGCATCACCCGGCTGAAGACCGGCTTCGGCACCGGCGGCTGGCAGCTTTCGGCGCTGAAGTGGTGCGCGCGGGTGGCGACGAAGCCGATCATCGCCGACGGCGGCATCCGCCACCACGGCGACATCGCCAAGAGCGTGCGCTTCGGTGCGGCCATGGTGATGATCGGCTCGCTCTTCGCCGGCCACGAGGAGTCGCCGGGCAAGACGGTCGAGGTCGACGGCCGGCTCTACAAGGAGTACTACGGCTCGGCCAGCGACTTCAACAAGGGCGAGTACCGTCATGTCGAGGGCAAGCGCATCCTCGAACCCGTCAAGGGCCGGCTGGCCGACACGCTGCGCGAGATGCAGGAAGACCTGCAGAGCTCGATCTCGTATGCCGGCGGCACCCGGCTGGCCGACATCCGCCGCGTCAACTACGTGATCCTGGGCGGCGACAACGCCGGCGAGCATCTGCTGATTTGACATCCTCCCCGCCCTGAAGGACGAGGATTCCGGCAGACACGACCGCTTGCGCGGCCGAGCCTTCGGCGGGTTCCTGCTTCCTCGCGGCTGCGTGTCGTCCCCTCACGGGTCTGGCACGTC